>NZ_JAMYLG010000127.1:0-504 GCF_040317865.1 Mesorhizobium sp. M1365 | reverse complement strand
CGCATATCGGTCCGGCCGACCGCCAACCAGATCCGCACCTGGCTCGGAACCGGGATCATGAAACGCCCAGCGCCTTCACCATCGCTGCCGCCAGTGTTGGCGGCGTGGTCAGCGGAATCCGCAGCCGCACCTTGCCGGCGACCTCCAGCTCGATCACCGCTGGGGATGCCGCCGGCCGCGAAACGGCGACAGGCTCATCGGGAGCCACGACAACTTCGGCAAAGCCCGTCTCGCGGGCTCTCACCGTGCGGCGCCACTTATAGATCAGGCTGGTCGCGACATCGTACTGACGCGCTACCGCCGCCACTGTGGCCCCGGGCGCGAATGCCGCGGCCAGTATCCGGCACTGATCCTCTTCACGCCAACGACGACGACGCTCAGGCCCGGTCAATAACGTCACATGGCTCATGCTGTGCTGCTAACTTCGCTCGTAAGGGCGACCTTAAGAGCGCAGCCTCGCTACCGTGCCGTCCTCTCGCAAGGCGGCCTTCGCCGGAGGGTATC
>NZ_JAMYLG010000126.1:0-505 GCF_040317865.1 Mesorhizobium sp. M1365 | reverse complement strand
CTCTACATCGGGATGTGCATGATAGATCGGGGCAAACGCACCTCCAAACCTAAGGCCTGCAAGCGCGACCCGTAATTTTCTGCCTTGTTGGTTGTTCATATAGGTGATCTCTCCTTTATTGATGTTATGAATAATTCTATTATTACGAAACGTTTAACCGTTGAGAATGAACCGATTCGCAGAATAAATATACTTTGTTCAGGTTTTTAATGAAGTCGAAAGTAAGTAAAAAAAACAGACTCATAGATTGGGGGTGGAGTCTTGCACGAGGTTATACTTCTGGGAAGCGAGTACCCGCTTGTTCGCGACATAGGTACGACGTATACCCAAGGCCGATGGATACATCCGGAACGTGTTGCGGACTACCATGTATGTATTTATTGCATACAAGGCCAAATGCAGGTTGTTGAGGATGGGAAGGAGTACATTCTGCGAGACGGAGATATTATGTTTTTGAAGAAAGGTGTTCATCATTGGGGTGGCGAAGGAACGCTTCCCGGTACTT
>NZ_JAMYLG010000125.1:0-508 GCF_040317865.1 Mesorhizobium sp. M1365 | reverse complement strand
GGTATAGTAGGAGGGCAAATGTCGATCTTCTAATGATTACAAATTTTCTGAAAGCCTAGACCGTCGAGTAATATATACATTCGACGGTCGTTCTATTTTTTGTTGTCGTTTAATTAGGAATTTGGTATGATATGAACATATCATCCTTGATCCTTTATTCCTAGCCTGCGTCATGCGACATACAGGTCATTCTAAGTTTTAACTATTATTTTAGGTATTTCTATGTCAAAAATTCGCCTCTATGGGTGCCGAAGTGTCTTTTGTTGATGCTTTGAGTACCAATAGGGGTTTTTATATATATATTGTAACCCTATTTATAACGCCTTTAGGTGGATTATCTGTTTCTTACGATAACTCACCGAAAGGCGTTTTTGATTATACAGTTATTGGTGATTGCTTGACTTATAAGAACGCATGTTCCTATAATCTAGTATACACCTAGATGATTAGTTAAATAATTCGGAGGTGTCGGAAGATGAAAAAAGCTATACACAGTAAACAACCAATC
>NZ_JAMYLG010000124.1:0-522 GCF_040317865.1 Mesorhizobium sp. M1365 | reverse complement strand
GTGGTGGGCGCGAGGCCAAAGATGAAGTCGACGTCGTTGGCGCGGCACCAGTCGATGACCTGCGGGTTGCAATAATGGCTATCGCCGCGGAGCAGGATTCGAATGTTCGGCCAGTTGATCCGGGTCGCCCGCACCAGACGGCGCAGGTGGGGGCGGATCTCAGCCCCACTCGGCCGCTTGGCCGGTCGCAGGATCGCGCTGACGAACCGTCCCGCACCATCGAACACGACGATCGGCTGGAAGCCGTACTCGTCATGGTGGGCATTGAACAGGCGAAGCTGTTGGCCTCCGTGCACAGCGTCGAAGGTGTCGTCAATGTCGAGTACGATCCGCTTCGGCACCTGCCGGAACGAGGCGCAATAGAGATCGACCATCGCCCGTCCCATCGCGACCAGCTCCCGCACGCCGGGTAGGTTCTCCAGCCGGCACAGCGTCGATTGCGACGCCAGATCCCGACCCGACGGCAGCGCATCCTGGGCCATCTTGAAGACCGGATCGCGGCGCAGCCGGTTGGCGTCGTTG
>NZ_JAMYLG010000123.1:0-543 GCF_040317865.1 Mesorhizobium sp. M1365 | reverse complement strand
CCTTTACAGCATATGACTAGTACAGTTTGCAATAATAGTATAACAGTCGCTTCGCCTATTGTAACATGTAACCGACTGTCGAAGTATTGTAATTGTCACTTTGATATTATCGTTTTAATACTTTCACTTTGATAGTTTCAATTTAATATTATCATATGTTTACTCTATATTATCAAGGTTATCTGCTTTACACTCTCATCTATCAATCTGTATCACTATTATCAATCACCTGTAACTATAACAGTTACACTATCACTATCCACACTCTATTCTATCATATTTTTCCATCCTAATATATCCACATAACTATTCACAATTGTAGATATCTCATTATAATCTATCAATCATTTAAATTATATAGATAAAAATAATAGACATATTGCATTAATTTTGGTATAATTATATGTGTAAGGGAGGTGACAACATGGACCCTTGGCAAAAGGCAACAGTCATTATCTCACTTCTTACCTTTATCCGACTCATAGCATACGACATCAAAGACATACTCAAGTCAAGGAAGAAGAGTAAGAAACACAAGAAAAA
>NZ_JAMYLG010000122.1:0-588 GCF_040317865.1 Mesorhizobium sp. M1365 | reverse complement strand
GTGGTTATGGCGATCTCTATGCGACGGGTCGTCAGCCGGCGCCTGTTCTGGAGGCCAGCTGCTGGGCCCACAGCCGGCGCAAAGTGTTTGAGCTGGCCGATGTCGAAGCGGCGGCGCGCAAGAAGGCGCACGGCGAGAAGCCCAACCTGGTCTATCCGCTGGCGGTCGAAGCCGTGAAGCGCATCGATGCCCTGTTCGATATCGAGCGCGCGATCAACGGCCTGTCGCCGGCCCAACGCCACGCCGTGCGCCAAGAGCGGAGCGCGCCGCTGGTCACCGAGCTCGAGCGCTGGATGATCAAGACGCGCGACAAGCTCTCGCGCGGGCACGACCTGACCAAGGCCTTCAACTACATGCTGCGCCGCTGGTCATCCTTCACCCGGTTCCTCGACGATGGGCGGATCTGCCTATCCAACAATGCAGCCGAGCGAGCCCTGCGCGGCATCGCTCTCGGCAGAAAGTCCTGGCTCTTCTGCGGTTCCGATCGCGGCGGACAGCGCGCGGCCGTTCTCTACAGCCTGATCGTCAGCGCCAAGATGAACGATGTCGACCCGCAGGCCTGGCTCGCCGACGTCCTCGCCCGACTGC
>NZ_JAMYLG010000121.1:0-589 GCF_040317865.1 Mesorhizobium sp. M1365 | reverse complement strand
GCGTCATGCCGTTCGCAGCGGGGTCGCTATAGGCCGGTAACGTCATCAGGTGGAGCTTGTTCCGCCACTCGGATCGCTTGCCGTTTCCTTCCATTAGTTTGGAACAAAGTTTTTTAAACGCAGTTTTGCGGGGTGAAGGGACGCATTTTCCAAGGAGATCTCTCATGAAAGGCGTTCTGATCACCAGCATGTTAGCAATCAGCGTCAGCTGCGGGGCCGCACTTGCCCAGACGCAGCAGTCGACCGACGATCAGTCCGGCGCCAATTGTGCAGCCGGCACTGCCAATTGCCAGAACGGCGCCAAGATGGGCGAGCAGGCTCAGGGCAAGGCCGGCGCCACCACTGATCAACAGGCGCAGGGCAAACCGAAGCTGAAGACCGGCGAGCAGGCTCAGGGCAAGGCTGGCGCTACGACTGAGCAGCAGGCCACGGGCAACACGAAGATGAAGACTGAAGAGCAGGCCCAAGGCAAGGCTGGCGCCACGACTGACCAGCAGGCCACGGGCAACACGAAGATGAAGACCGAGGAGCAAGCCCAGGGCAAGGCTGGAACCACCACCACCGAGCAGGCTCAGGGCAGCTCCAAGAT
>NZ_JAMYLG010000120.1:0-591 GCF_040317865.1 Mesorhizobium sp. M1365 | reverse complement strand
CCGCCCAGGATGCTGTTCCGGACGATATTGGCGCGCTGAGAGCAGCGCTGACCGCGGCGCTGGCCAGAGCCGAAGACGAGGCCGCGCGCGCTGCGCTGGTCGAGGCCGAACTGGCGGTCGCCAGGGCCAAGGCATCGGATGATGCGGCGCTGATCGCGCATCAGCATCTGACGATCCGGAAGCTGCAGCGGGCGCTGCATGGTCAGAGTTCTGAACGCTCAGCCCGCCTGCACGACCAGATGGAACTCACCTTCGAGGAACTCGAGAGCACCGCGACGGAAGACGAGATCGCCGCCGAACAGGCCGCGGCCCGGACCACCGAGGTGGCGCCTTACATGCGCAAGCGACCGGCGCGCCAGCCATTTCCCGAGCATCTGCCGCGCGAACGCGTGGTCGAGCCGGCGCCGGCCGCTTGCCATTGCTGCGGCGGTCATCGGCTGCGCAAGCTGGGTGAGGATATCACCGAGACGCTGGAGGTGGTGCCGCGGCAATGGAAGGTGATCCAGCACGTGCGGGAGAAGATCCTATGGGCGACTGGATAGCAGCCACCGCTCTTGCGAATGTGTGGTTGTTACAAACACCACTCGGGAG
>NZ_JAMYLG010000119.1:0-591 GCF_040317865.1 Mesorhizobium sp. M1365 | reverse complement strand
CTCCCGAGTGGTGTTTGTAACAACCACACATTCGCAAGAGCGGTGGCTGCTATCCAGTCGCCCATAGGATCTTCTCCCGCACGTGTTGGATCACCTTCCATTGCCGCGGCACCACCTCCAGCGTCTCGGTGATATCCTCACCCAGCCTGCGCAGCCGATGACCGCCGCAGCAGTGGCAAGCGGTCGGCGCCGGCTCGACCACGCGTTCGCGCGGCAGGTGCTCGGGAAATGGCTGGCGCGCCGGTCGCTTGCGCATGTAAGGCGCCACCTCGGTGGTCCGGGCCGCTGCCTGTTCGGCGGCGATCTCGTCTTCCGTGGCCGTGCTCTCGAGTTCCTCGAAGGTGAGCTCCATCTGGTCGTGCAGGCGGGCGGCACGTTCAGAACTCTGACCATGCAGCGCCCGCTGCAGCTTGCGGATCGTCAGATCCTGATGTGCAATCAGCGCCGCATCATCCGATGCCTTGGCCCTGGCGACCGCCAGTTCGGCCTCGACCAGCGCAGCGCGTGCGGCCTCGTCTTCGGCTCTGGCCAGCGCCGCGGTCAGCGCTGCTCTCAGCGCGCCAATATCGTCCGGAACAGCATCCTGGGCGG
>NZ_JAMYLG010000118.1:0-604 GCF_040317865.1 Mesorhizobium sp. M1365 | reverse complement strand
CCTTGATTCCCAGCCTCTGACCGGCGAGCACGGTCGAGACGTTGATCTTCTTCCTGTGCATGCAGATGCGGCCGCAAGCGGTAACCAGGATGTCGCGGTCGTGGAAGGGGTATTCCAGTTCCGGCAGGCCGTCATAGGCTCTTGAGGACGGCGTGTAGAGCTCGGCCGGGGTGCGCATGGCGAGCGCCTCGTGTGGCCTTTCCTCATTGAATTCGCTGATGAAAGCGTCGAACCTCGCCTGCTGCTGGAGGATGTTCATGCCGGGCGGCCTGGTCGTCTCTTTCTTTAAGGTCAGATGCATGCGCTCGTGGCGGCCGTTCTGTTGCGGGTTGCCCGGCTGGATGCGCTCGATGACGATGCCGAGCCTGAGCCAGAACACCGACAGGCGCGAGAGATTGTAGAGGCCGTTAGGCGAAGCGAAAGGGAGCCCGTTGTCGGAGCGGATGGCGGCGGGCAGGCCGCGCTCCCTGAACAGCCGCACGAAGGCCTCGATGACCGGCGTCTCCTTTGTCGATTCAAGCGCTTCGCAGGCGAGCACATAGCGCGAGATCTGGTCGGTGACCGTCAGGGGGTAACAGTAGCTACCGTTGCCGAGCCTGAACTC
>NZ_JAMYLG010000117.1:0-701 GCF_040317865.1 Mesorhizobium sp. M1365 | reverse complement strand
CCAATCGTCATCCATGCCTCCTCTCATAACCGAGGGGGTCAGTTCTTCATTTCGTCAGGGGGTCAGTTTCTCAATTCGCCCGACACGAGCGATGTGCACATGCCGTGCACACGGGTTTGCACCTTTTCTTTTGTTTCTGTTTCGTCGAAACACCGAGCCAAAGCGTGATGAGCACTCGACGATTACCGCAGTAGTGCCCCGTCACAGCCGCATGGCCAATTGACCACGCAGCACCACTTCATAGTGCGACGGCGAGTAAACTTGTCCGGGGCGTGTGCGGGGAGGGCGCAACCAGCGGGGCTTGGCGCATTCGCTAAATTGTAAGCCTCTCCTCGGCGCACCTGCATCTGGTGCGAACAGAAAGGAGAAAACATGTCACGATCAGACACCTTCCCTCTCCGTCTGCTCAAGACGGAGGAGGCCGCCAAACTTGTCGGCCTTTCCCCCGGACGCTTGAAAAGCATCGCACGTACGGCACCGGACCTGCCTATCGGAAGTTGGGTGGTCGCGTGGTCTATGCCCCGCAAATCCGCAAGAATGGGCCGACAGGGGGTTGAAGTCATAGACCTCTGATCCGGGTGTCGGCCGCGGTTATCCGGCCAAGCCTACAGGTCGAGTGATAGTGTGCTGAAGGTTCTGCAAAAAGTTTTGGAGAGAGAACGGGGCTTGCTCTGAGGGGCGAGCGGCCATGGCACGGTGGT
>NZ_JAMYLG010000116.1:0-703 GCF_040317865.1 Mesorhizobium sp. M1365 | reverse complement strand
CTGATTCAATCTTCGTCGTAAGAGGAGATTGAGTCGATGATGGGCGAGCAAAGTGTGATGCAGGAGGAGCTGTTCTACGGCTTCAGCCTGGAGCGGCATGTGCCGGCGGATCACCTGCTCAGAGCGATCGACCACTTCGTCGACCTGTCCGCCATCCGCCAGCATCTGGCGCCCTTCTACAGCCCGATCGGCCGTCCCTCGATCGACCCTGAGCTGCTGATCCGCATGCTGATCGTCGGCTATTGCTTCGGCATCCGCTCGGAGCGCCGGCTGTGCGAGGAGGTACATCTGAACCTGGCCTATCGGTGGTTCTGCCGGCTTGGCCTCGAGGGTGATGTGCCTGACCACTCAACCTTCTCCAAGACCCGCCACGGCCGCTTCCGCGATGCCGACCTGCTGCGCGAACTGTTCGAGACCGTCGTCCGGCGCTGCATAGCTGAAGGGCTCGTCGGCGGCGAAGGCTTTGCGGTCGATGCCAGCATGATCGTCGCCGACGCCCATCGTCAGCGCGGGATCGAAACGGCCGAGGACCTCAATCCCAAAGCCAAGCGGGCCGTGGCTGAGTATCTCGCCACTCTGGATGACGCCGCCTTCGGGGCCGCCACGCCGGTGGAGCCCAAGTTCGTCTCCCCTGTTGATCCCGCCGCGCGCTGGACTGCCGCTTGGGGTGGCCCAGCCGTCTATGCCTATTGCACGAACTATT
>NZ_JAMYLG010000115.1:0-733 GCF_040317865.1 Mesorhizobium sp. M1365 | reverse complement strand
ACATTATCTGCCGATCTCTCTGTAGCCAATGTGGACAATACAGCACTTCGAATTAAATCGGATGAAGCCGGTAAGGAAGTATCTTTCTATATCGGGAATATCACAATTACCCAAGAAGAAACACCTGCCGAGCCTACGGTAGTCCTGAACCAAAGCTTTGAAGATGGAAATACAGGAGGATGGAACAAGCTCTCCTGGGGCTCGAACGGAGATACTGCGGTCGTAGATGACGTAGCTTCCGAAGGTACGAAATCTTTGAAGTTCTTTAACCGAGCCGATGAGAAGGCTGTTCCTGCTCTCGTACTTACGGACAAGATGAAATCCGACCGTAAGTATGACATATCCCTTAAGGTTAGACTCGGTTCAGGAGAAGGTCAGTTCCATCTGGCTTCCAAGATGGATTCTGAAATCTTAGCGGATGATGAGAAATATCCTTGGCTTATCGGCAACAAGCTTGTAACCGCTTCCGATTGGACGCTGCTTGAAACCAAAGGCTATGAAGTTCCTTCTAGAACAAATGAGGTCATCATCTATGTTGAACCCTCCAGCAATACTTTAACCTCGGATATTTACATTGATGAAGTCATCATTACGGATGTGACTCCGGGTCAAACTGCACCTGAGATTGTAGATGAGACAGGTATCTCCGCTGACTTTGAGAATGGTTTGGATGGATTCAAAGCACGGAACGGCCGTGAAACGGTAGTTCTCTCTCAGGATGATAACCATACAC
>NZ_JAMYLG010000114.1:0-790 GCF_040317865.1 Mesorhizobium sp. M1365 | reverse complement strand
GATAGTGTTGAAGAAGTCGGCGATGAAGCCGTGGATCCACTCGCACCGAAGCGTCTTGATTAAGGTCGACGCGACCTCCTCGCCTTAAGTGGCTCGGACGTTTGTTCCGAGGGTGCAAATCTTGGCCAATTTCCTGAGGTTCTGGGCGATGGCTGCAAGGTGGAACTCATCGCGGGCACCACAGGGGCCGCGCAATCGCAATCGATCGAGCTTCAGGATGCGCTTGAGGTGCGCGAACAGCATCTCCACCTTCTTCCGCTGATAGCGTGAGGTCTGGTAGGCGTCTGTCTTTGCGATGTCGCGGGCCATGTCGCGCGCGCCCTCATAGATCGAGCGCAGCACCTTGCGCGCCGGCTCCTTCGGGCAACAGCTGGGCTTCAGGGCACAGGCGTCGCAATCCAGCTTGCTGGCGCGATAGCGCATCATGCCATTCTCGTCGACGAGAGGGTGTGGCATCCGATAGGTCTTCTGGCGCTGCCTGAGCGTCTTCCCGCCAGGACAGATGTATGTATCGGCCTTATGGTCGTAGGTGAAGTCGTCGCGCGAGAAGGTGCCATCCTTGCGCCTAGACTTGTCGAAGACCGGGATATGCGGCTCGATCCCACGCTCATGCACCAACCAGTTCAGCATTTCGGCCGAGCCGTAGCCGGTGTCGGCAATCAGCCGCTCCGGCCAGAGGCCGAGCTCGTCGTGCGCCCGCTCGATCATAGTCTTGGCGGCCGTCACCTCGGCTTGGCGCACCGCGGTCGAGGGCTCCACGTCCACGATGATGGCGTGCTCCACGTCGATC
>NZ_JAMYLG010000113.1:0-839 GCF_040317865.1 Mesorhizobium sp. M1365 | reverse complement strand
GAAGGCAAGACGCCGTCCGGCTGAACCGGTGCGCGCCGACCTGGAGGTCGCCGATATCTTCCGTGCTGCCGGCCCCGGATACCGGATCTCCCACGCCGGGCATCTGAGCCTGCAGCAGCTCAAGGTCATGTCGGCGATCGAACAGTGTCGCACCGCTGCATTGGGTGGTCATGTCGAAGCCTGTGCGGACTGCGGCCAATGGCGGATCGCCTATAACAGCTGCCGTAACCGGCACTGTCCCAGGTGCCAGGGCGCGGCCGCGCGTACATGGCTCGCCGAGCGCGAAGCCGACCTGCTGCCGGTCGGCTACTTCCATGTCGTATTCACGCTGCCGGCCGAAGTCGCCGAGATCGCGTTCCACAACAAGGCGCTGGTCTATGACCTGCTGTTCAAGGCGGCATCGGAGACGATGCTGACCATCGCCGCCGATCCGAAGCACCTCGGCGCGCGCATCGGCATCACTGCCGTGCTCCACACATGGGGCTCGGCAATGACCCACCATCCGCATGTCCACATGATTGTGCCGGGCGGCGGCATCGCGCCGGACGGGAGCCGCTGGATATCGTCGCGCGCGGCCTTCCTGCTCCCGGTCAGAGTACTGGGCAAGTTGTTCCGCCGCCTGTTCCTCACCCGGCTGATCGCGCTGCACGACGCCGATCGGCTCGCCTTCTTCGGCACCCTTGCTCGTCTCATCGAGCGGCAGGCCTTCCTGCGGCACCTGTCGCCGGTCCGGAACAAGCGCTGGGTGGTCTATGCCAAGGCGCCCTTCGCCGGGCCGGAAGCGGTGCTCGCCTACCTGTCGCGCTACACGCACCGGGTCGCGATCTCGAACCGCCGCC
>NZ_JAMYLG010000112.1:0-919 GCF_040317865.1 Mesorhizobium sp. M1365 | reverse complement strand
TGTCAAGCGAAGTGAGGATTTGACCCCCAGGGCGAACTGAAGATTTGACCCCCTCATTGTTTTGCGGTTTCGTTGGTGCTGAGCGTCGTTCCGGCCTTCTGCAATAGGCCGGAACGACGCTTTTCGCGAAGCCGGTAGCTGTCGCCACGGATGGTTATCACTGTCGAATGATGAAGCAGGCGATCAAGGATCGCCGTTGCCACCACGGGATCGCCAAACACGCTGCCCCATTCGCCCACCGAGCGGTTTGAGGTGATCAGGATCGATCCCCGCTCATAACGCCGCGACACCAGCTGGAAGAACAGATGTGCGGCATTGGCTTCGAACGGGAGATAGCCGAGCTCGTCGATGATCAGCAGTTTCGGCCGCGACAGGGTCGTCAGTTGCTTTTCGAGTGAACCGTCGTCATGGGCCTTGGCCAGCATCGCCACCAGCGTGGCCGCCGTGACGAACTGGACGCTATGGTTCTGCCGGATCGCCTCGCGCCCGAGAGCCACCGCCAGATGTGTCTTGCCCGTACCCGGAGGTCCAAGGAACAGGACCGTGTCGCCATGGGCAATCCAGCGGCAGGTCGCCAGTTCCCGGACTTGGCGCTGATCCAGCGACGGCTGCGCGTCGAAGTCGAAGCCATCGAGTTCGCGCACAAACGGGAACTGCGCGATCTTGCCTGCCATGGAGATGCGCCGCTCGTCGCGCCGCGCGATCTCGCGCGTCACGAGGAAGGCCAAAGCCTCGCGCAAGGTCATTTGCGAACGCGCCGCTTCGTCCAGGAGCGTATCGAGCTGGTCCCGGATCGCGGTCAGCTTCAGCCGGTCGAGCTGAGCCACCAGCATCTCGTGATCGACCGTCGTCATCACCAGCTGCCTCCCACCAGTGCCTCATATTCGGCCAGCGGCCGCAACAGAGCGGAAGGCGCAAC
>NZ_JAMYLG010000111.1:0-921 GCF_040317865.1 Mesorhizobium sp. M1365 | reverse complement strand
AAAGTTAAAAAACGGGTCTGGGTATTCTTTGCTGAAGGACAGCGTTCCCTGCCCCATCCCCACTACCGAAAAAGATGCGCACCGCGCCGCTCCTTCAAACCCGACATTACCCATGAGGCGGCGGCGTTCAACCACGATCGTACCGGCAAAAGGTTTGTGTCGGCGCTATCCCCCAGCGTTGTTGCACAAATGACACGATTTGGCCTCACTCCGAAAGCTCCCGTTAACCAACAGCCCTTCGCAAGCCGTTGCAAACGGCGGATTCCGGCGATGGTCGGCCCGAAATGTGACCATGACCCGAGTCGCGAACAAGGGAATTGCCGCAGAATCGCCACATCGCCGGGCGGCGCTTTGGCGAAGGGTCGATTTTTCAAGGATAATAGCGCCAGCTTGTTGATTGTGCCGGCGCTTTTCTTTATCCACCGGCGCAACGGAGAGGTGGCCGAGTGGTCGAAGGCGCTCCCCTGCTAAGGGAGTAGAGGTCAAAAGCTTCTCGTGGGTTCGAATCCCATCCTCTCCGCCACCCTACGCACCCTGCGGGCTTCGGGTGGCAGGCCACCCGAAGCTACGAAGTAGCGGAGGGGGACCATGTGGTACGTCTATTTTCTGCAACTCGGTAACGGCGATGTCTATGTCGGATCGACCAACGATCTTCGACGCCGTTTTGATTCGCACCGATCAGGCTATGTGACTTCGACTAAGGCTTATCTGCCTGTAATCTTGAAGGCCTACATCGGGGTTGAAACCGAGGCCAACGCACGGCAACTCGAGCGATATTTCAAGACCGGTTCGGGCAAGGCCTTTGCGAGTAAACGTTTTTGGCCGACTGGGCCTCACTGACGGCCTTAGGACCTATCTATTTGAAATATAAATAAAAAACGAACCCAACGAGCTGCTTTTCGCCGACCTCCGTCCCGATTC
>NZ_JAMYLG010000110.1:0-922 GCF_040317865.1 Mesorhizobium sp. M1365 | reverse complement strand
ACGGCATGATGGGGTGGACGGCGCCCGACGGCATCGGATGTGCCAGAATGAGTTCGTTGAGATCTCAAACAAGGGAGCCGTCCGTGGAACACCTTATCCGTATTGGCATGGATACGTCCAAGAGTGTTTTTCAGCTGCATGGTGTCGACGCTGCGGAGCGTTCGGTGCTGGTGCGTAAATTGCAACGGCGGGCGGTAGTCCCGTTCTTCGCCAAGCTTGCGCCGGTGAGGATCGGGCTGGAGGCGTGCGGTGGCTCGCATTACTGGGCGCGCACGCTGTCGGGGCTGGGTCATGAGGTGGTGCTGATCGCGGCGCAGCACGTGAAGCCGTATGTGCGGCGCGGCAAGCATGACGCGGCTGACGCCGAGGCGATCTGCGAGGCGATGAGCCGGCCCAGGACACGCTTTGTTGGGATCAAGAGCGGCGAGCAGCAAGCGGCGCAGATGCTGTTTGGGGTGCGCGAGCAGCTGGTGCGGCGGCGCACGCAGCTTTCCAACACGATCCGCGGCTACGCAGCCGAATTCGGCCTGGTGGCCGCACAAGGCCTTGCCCGCATCGAGCCACTGCTGGCCCGCATTGCCGGCGACGCGACGGTGCCGGCGCTGGCAAAGGAACTGCTTGAGACGCTCGGCGAGGAATACCGCGCGGTGTGCGCGCGATACGCGGCAATCGACAAGAAGCTGTTGGCCCATCACCGCAAGGACGAGACTGGACAGCGGCTGGCTGCGATGCCCGGCGTCGGGCCGGTCGTGGCGAGCCTGCTCGGCGTCAAGGTCACTGATGCGACAGCGTTCGGTTCGGGACGCGACTTCGCGGCGTGGCTGGGGCTGACGCCGAAGAACCATTCGACCGCCGGCAAGAACCGGCTGGGGGTGATCACGCGGGCCGGCGACGAGATGCTGCGGCAGGCGCTGGTGGTGGG
>NZ_JAMYLG010000109.1:0-977 GCF_040317865.1 Mesorhizobium sp. M1365 | reverse complement strand
CTCGGCTCACTTCTCGGCGCAGGAGTTCAGTATCGGCGTCATCGCCTTCACATGCTCGTCGATCCACCCGAGCACTTTCCCCGCGACAACGTCGCGCTCAGGCAGATGCCACCAGTGCTCGTTGACGAGTTCGACGGTCTCGACCACTGCCTTCAGGACTGGCGGCTCCGGATTGCACGGTTCGCAAATGCTTTCCATCGCGGTGCTGCTAGCGCCTTGAACGAGCGCTCTCCTCCAAGCGAAAGCGCCATGGCGTCCGCGGGAAGATATGGCACGGTCGACAGTAGGTCGTAGATTGGTGAAAGGGCCGGCTTAAAGCCGTTTCCGCGATAGATCAACGACCAGTTCTTCAGGTGCATGTCGCCATTGCCGGTGATGACAGTCAGCGCCAAGCGGCGGACGAATTCGAGAGCCGCCGTAGTCAAGACGGCCACGCCAAGAGCCGAGGCTATGTCATGGTAAGCAGCGCCCTCGTATTTGCGCGAGGGATAGACACCGAAGACCTGAGCAAAATCCTCAATGTGAATCCTATCGCCATCGGCGCCGCGATCGAAGCGTTTGACGAGAAGGACCTTGCCCTCCGACAGCGTGTTGAATTCTTCGGGAATGCCCTCAAAATTGGACTTCTCGACCAGTTCGCATTCAGGCACCTCCATGCCGATTGCTGCGGCCAGCGCCAGGTTGGCGAATTCGTTCTCCGAAACGCCCGGAAACACCGTTGAAGAAAACTTGGCGATGTACCGGCCTTGCTCGTCGTCCATCGGCAAGGTAAGGCCCCCGCCTTTTCCAGTTTCCATTCTGACCGACAGCTTCATCTGCACGCCGGCAAGTGAGAACCGTGCCTTGGGGTCATCCTTTGAAGCATCCTGCGAAACCGCTATCGCGCCGTCACTGGGCGACGCCCGTACGGCTCCCGGCAGATCGGCGCCCAGCGCCGCTAAGAGATCGAAATCATTGCCTGGCCGGACATTGCCTTC
>NZ_JAMYLG010000108.1:0-989 GCF_040317865.1 Mesorhizobium sp. M1365 | reverse complement strand
GACGATTGGCTGCGGGAGCGCTTCTTCCGCCATGGCGGCAACGCCGATGTGGTGCGCCAGGAACTGGAGAGCGAACATGGGATCGTTATAGGGCTTCGGTCGGTGGAGCTTCGGGTGCAGGGTTGGCGTCGGGAGTTGAGGGCGCAGAAGCGCGCGACGGTTCGGTTTGAGACGGCGCCGGGACATCAGATGCAGATCGACTTTGGCGACACGCGGGCGTGGGTCGGCGGCGAGCGTGTTCGGGTGCACCTGTTTGTAGCAACGCTGGGTTACTCGCGTCGGCTGCATATCCGTCCCTCGCTTCGGGAGCGCCAGGCGGACTGGTTCGAGGGGATGGAAGGAGCCTTCCTTCGCTTCGGCGGGGTTCCAACGGAAGTACTGTTCGACAATCCGAAGGCGCTGGTCGAACATCACGATGCGACGACGCGGGAGGTGCGGTTCAATGTGAGGCTGCACACCTTTGCCCGCTACTGGGGATTTACGCCGCGGGCTTGTGCGCCCTACCGGGCGCGTACGAAGGGGAAGGACGAACGCGGGGTCGGCTATGTCAAGCGCAATGCGATTGCCGGCCGCCGGTTCGAGAACTGGGCGGCGTTCGAGGCGCATCTGGACCGGTGGACACGCGAGATTGCTGATCAGCGTGTGCATGGCACGACCGGCGTGGCTCCTGCGGAGCGCTTTGCCGAAGAAGCCATGGCGCTTCGCCCTCTGGGCGGACGGGCACCGTTTGGGCAGCTGCGCGATCTCGTGCGCAAGGTCCAGGCGGACTGCGCAATCGACCTGGACACGAACAGTTACTCGGTTCCCTGGCGGCTGATCGGGGAGAGCGTCCAAGTCGTGGTGCTGGGCGGCCGCGTTATCGTGCGTCATGCGGGCGAGGTGGTGGCGGATCATGCCTTGTGCCGCGGGCGTCGCCAACGGATTGTCGAGCGGGCGCATCTTGCCGGCGTGGTCGGCGCTGCTGCGCCGGTGCGATCGGCGCCGGCGGA
>NZ_JAMYLG010000107.1:0-1031 GCF_040317865.1 Mesorhizobium sp. M1365 | reverse complement strand
GAGATCTTTGCACAGAAGCCGATCAGTGATTCTGTTGTGAGGTTGGAGCAGGGAGATTCGCGATGGTGGATCGTGTTCTGGGTCAGTTGAGTCTGGCGGACGGTCTTGCGGTGTCGGATGAGACGATCTTCGACCTGATTGCGAAAGAGCTGGACTGGGAGCCGATCAGCAAGCTGCTTGGCCCGCGCAGCAGCAGCGGCCCGGGTAGCGCCAGCTACCCGGCAATGTTGCTGGTGCGCTGCCTTCTGCTGGGTGTGTGGCATGGGCTGAGCGATCCAGCGCTTGAGGCGCAGATCCGTGACCGGCTGTCGTTTCGCCGCTTCGTTGGCTTCAGCCTCTCGGACCGTACGCCCGATCATTCGACCCTATGGCGCTTTCGCGACGAGCTGACGCGTGAGCGGCTGATCGACAAGGTGTTTGAGGAGATCAACCGGCAGCTGGAGACGAAAGGCCTGATCGTCAAGCGCGGCACGCTGGTCGATGCCTCGTTCATGCAATCCCCCGGCCGGCCGCCCAAGCAGCCGAAGAAGGGCCACCACGGCCCGGTCAAGCCGTCGGCGGACAAGGATGCGCGCTGGGGCAAGAAGGGCAAAAAGAGCACTTTTGGCTACAAGATGCACATTGGCGTCGACCAGGGGCACACCTTGATCCGGCGCGTCGAGGTGAGCGACGCCTCAGTCACCGACACCGAGCCGGCCGACCGGTTGATCTGCGGCGATGAGAAGGCGGTCTATGGCGATCAGGCCTATTACACCCATGCCAGGCATGACCGGCTCGCTGAGGCCAAGATCAAGGATCGCCTGATGCGGCGGCCCAACAAGCATCACCCTGAATTGCCGCCGCGCGACAAGCTGCGCAACCGGCTGATCTCCAAGGTGCGGGCGGCGGTTGAGCGGCCTTTCGCCGTGTTCAAGGAGCGTTACGGCATGCGGCGCATGCGCTTCTTCAACCTTGCGACCAACCGCACGCAGTGCATGCTGGCGGCATGCGCCTACAATCTGCGGACTATGATCGGTGTCCTGTATCCACCC
>NZ_JAMYLG010000106.1:0-1128 GCF_040317865.1 Mesorhizobium sp. M1365 | reverse complement strand
TCGTGATCGACCGTCGTCATCACCAGCTGCCTCCCACCAGTGCCTCATATTCGGCCAGCGGCCGCAACAGAGCGGAAGGCGCAACAATATCCGCCGGCGCCGATTGCACCGGCGCAGCAGCGCCGACCACGCCGGCAAGATGCGCGCGCTCGACAATCCGTTGGCGACGTCCGCGGCACAAGGCATGATCCGCCACCACCTCGCCCGCATGACGCACGATAACGCGGCCGCCCAGCACCACGACCTGGACGCTCTCCCCGATCAGCCGCCAGGGAACCGAGTAACTGTTCGTGTCCAGGTCGATTGCGCAATCTGCCTGGACCTTGCGCACGAGATCCCGCAGCTGCCCGAACGGCGCCCGTCCGCCCAGAGGGCGAAGCGCCACGGCCTCTTCGGCAAAGCGTTCCGCAGGAGCCACGCCGGTCGTGCCATGCACACGCTGATCGGCAATCTCGCGCGTCCACCGGTCCAGATGCGCCTCGAACGCCGCCCAGTTCTCGAACCGGCGGCCGGCAATCGCATTGTGCTTGACGTAGCCGACCCCGCGTTCGTCCTTTCCCTTCGTACGCGCCCGGTAGGGCGCACAAGCCCGTGGCGTAAATCCCCAGTAGCGGGCAAAGGCGTGCAGCCGCACATTGAAGCGCACCTCCCGCGTCGCCGCATCGTGATGTTCGACCAGCGCCTTCGGATTATCGAACAGCACTTCCGTTGGAACCCCGCCGAAGCGAAGGAAGGCTCCTTCCATCCCCTCCAACCAGTCCGCCTGGCGCTCCCGAAGCGAGGGACGGATATGCAGCCGACGCGAGTAACCCAGCGTTGCCACAAACAGGTGCACCCGAACACGCTCGCCGCCGATCCACGCCCGCGTGTCGCCAAAGTCGATCTGCATTTGATGTCCCGGCGCCGTCTCAAACCGAACCGTCGCGCGCTTCTGCACCCTCAACTCCCGACGCCAACCCTGCACCCGAAGCTCCACCGACCGAAGCCCTATGACGATCCCGTGTTCGCTCTCCAGTTCCTGGCGCACCACATCGGCGTTGCCACCATGGCGGAAGAAGCGCTCCCGCAGCCAATCGTCTAGCCCATCAAACGCGCTCCGCCGCACAGGCTTGCGAAACGGAACAGTCC
>NZ_JAMYLG010000105.1:0-1172 GCF_040317865.1 Mesorhizobium sp. M1365 | reverse complement strand
GAGGGCAGGGCTATCGCATATGAGTGATGGCATTGATGAGATAGTCGTCGTTCCAGGCGCATTTCTTGATGCGATGGCTGATGGGAACTTTGGCAGCATCGGCGGCCTGAAGGATGTTTCTGGCGAGGCGATTGAGAAGGGCCGTGTTGGCGGGGGCATTGTCCTTGCGGGCACGGCTGAGATCCTCATCGAGATGGACATCGAGCATCCAATGCAGGCCGTTCTCGATCTGCCAATGAGCTCTAGTGAGGTCGAGCGCCCGCTGCGGCGACATGAGCGTGGAGGCCATGAACAGGCGCATCAACGGCTTGGCCTGATCGCGTCGGCTGGTGATGCGGATGAAGGCCCGGTGGCCGGGCATCAGCGGCTCGGCCGCCGCCACGATCTCGGCCTGCCGCCACTCGTTGCGGCCGTGGCTGGTCTCGGTCCGCTCGGCAATGGAAGGGGTGGCGTCGGCCAGTTGCAGGTTGGCACGGCGCAGCCAATGACGACGGTTGCCCTTCAGCGCAAGCAGGTAATCGCCACCTCTTTGGGTAATGGCCGCAGCCATGCGGGTGTGGCAGTGGAGCGCGTCGGCGGTGACCAATCTGCCCGTAAGATCAATGAGTTCGACGCCTTTGAGCGCGGCCTCGACTTCGTTCTCACCATCGCTCGGCGAGACTGCCGCCAGGCACAGCCGGGTCTCGGCGGCGAAGGCCGACACCGTCAACGGCGGACTGGCTGCCAAGCCCTTCTCGTAGGCTCGCCGCAAAGCCTTGCCGTCAAGCGACACCACCTCGGGCGTCTCTCGGCTGGCTCGGGCGAAAGCTGCGGCAAAGGCAGCAAAGGCGCGACCAAAGGCCTCCGGGTCGAGCAGACGCAGCAGCCGCGAGAAGGTGTCGTGGCTGGGAGCTGCGTCATAGTCGATCAGCCGCGACAGCGCCTGCTTGCGCTCCTGCGCGAACAGGGCAAATTCCGTCGCATTGCTGGCGCCGCACAGGCTTGCTGCGATCATCATCACGATCAGGTCGCCAAGCCGGTGCGTGGCGTTGGGCGCGCGTGGATCAGGCACCGCGCCAAAGTAGCTCTCAAGGCAGGAAATGGCAGTCGCTCCTTCGCTCAACTGCCTCTCCAAAGAATCCTTTCTCAGCCTAAACTCAACCCCAAAATCGCCATATGCGATTCCCCTGCCC
>NZ_JAMYLG010000104.1:0-1190 GCF_040317865.1 Mesorhizobium sp. M1365 | reverse complement strand
AACCGACACCTGAAGTTCACCTTGGACGGAACAGGGCCGGCACAGTTCCAGCCGCCCAACCTTTCCGAATGGCCCCAGATTGGTCAAGAGGACTTGCACACAGCCGGCGTCCGCCGGGTCAATCTCGATGCGCTCACGAAGGAAGAGACGGCATCGTGGCGCTGCGGGGAAACCCTTCTTTTGACCGGTAAGATGCTGACGGGCCGTGACGCCGCCCACCAGCAAATGGTCGAGCTGATCGATGCCGGCAAGCCGCTCCCGGTAGATCTGCGGGGACGGATGATCTACTACGTCGGACCCGTCCGCGCAGCAGGGGATGAGGTCGTCGGGCCGGCTGGCCCAACAACCGCCAGCCGTATGGACGGTTTTACTGAAAAGATACTCGCCGAGACTGGGCTATATGCGATGGTCGGCAAAGCGGAGAGGGGTCCGCTGGCCATCGAGTCGATCGTCAAACACAAAACGCCCTATCTCATCGCAGTGGGTGGTGCCGCCTATCTAATTTCAAAATCGATCAAGGCGGCGCGGCTCGTTGCCTTTGAAGACCTGGGCATGGAAGCCATCTATGAATTTGAGGTGCAGGACATGCCGGTCATCATGGCTGTCGATGTCGAGGGAAACTCCATTCATAATTCCGGGCCTCTTGAGTGGCGTAAGCGCATGGCGGCCGACAGCATCGCCCGCAGCATCGGCGTTTGAGTCCGCCGGCTGCGCGAATCCGGCCAGACTCCCGCTCGGATTTTGGGCCGTATCGGTATCACAGGCGGCCATTTGTGGTTCAGCTCCTCGGCGAGCCAGACAAGAAAGGCTTTCAAGTCGCTCTCGATGCCAAACGCTCAGTGTAAAGACTGCATCGACCTGCCGTTCTTACGATCGACGCTGAGGGTGCTGTCTAGGGGTGCCAATCGGGTCAAGCACCGGAGATACCAAAAAGATGCGCCATTCATTTACGAGGAGGCCCGCCGCCGACAGGCGATCACCCCTTTCCAAATGCGTCATCGCCCGGTTGGGGCAGGGGCAATACCCCAACTGTTCTACAGCGTTCTGCTTGGATCGTTCTCAGTTCCCCTGGCTTCTACAACCTCGCCGTGAAGCAGCAGGCCGAGGACGAATAACGCCCATACCTTAGCCCGCTTCAATTAATGATGGAATTGGTTGGTACTAATTGCACTGTCGACCACCGCTTGAGA
>NZ_JAMYLG010000103.1:0-1480 GCF_040317865.1 Mesorhizobium sp. M1365 | reverse complement strand
ACGAACATGAAGTAATCGCGGAAGCGGTGGCCACCTGAGATGTGGCGGCGATGTTCGAACATCTGGCCGGCTGGCTGTCCTCCGATAGGATGAAGAACGGGCTCTCGATCGACACCGGGCCCAGCCACCGAACGGAGGACAGCCATGGAACACTATATCGGCCTCGACGTATCCATGAAAGAGACGGCAATATCGATCCGGCAGAACGGTAAGAGGATTTGGCGGGGCAAGTGCGCATCCGATCCGCAACTGCTTGCGGCGGTGATCCGCAAGCGCGCACCGCATGTCCGGCGGGTTGTGTTCGAAACGGGGCCGCTGTCGGTGTGGTTCTACCATGCGTTGACGGCAGAGGGCCTGCCGGTGATCTGCATCGACGCGCGGCATGCCAAAGCCGCGCTCGACATGGCCGCGAACAAGACCGATGCGAACGATGCCGATGGCCTGGCACATCTGGCCGAGGTCGGCTTCTACCGAGAGGTCCGCGTCAAAGGTTTCGACAGCATGCTGATCCGCACGCTGATCACCGCGCGGCGCCAACTTCTTAAGATGCGTTTGCAGATATCCAATCAAATCCGTGGATTGATGAAGACGTTCGGCCTTGTCGTGCCCAAGGGCGCCGGAAGCGTGTTCGAACGCAACGTTCGCGACCTTCTGCGGGGTGAAGAAAAGCTGGCGCGCATTGTTGTGCCAATGCTGCAGGCATGGAGTGGTATCCGATACCAAATCGCAGAGCTGAGCAAGCAGCTGGCAGCGATGGCGCGTAACGACCAGCATTGCCGTCTGCTCATGTCAGTGCCCGGTGTAGGCACCGTCACAGCCACCGCCTTTGCCGCAGCGGTGGAGGATCCGGCCAACTTCAGGAACTCGCGCGCCGTGGGCGCATGGGTGGGCCTGACCCCGAGGCGCTACCAGTCCGGCGAGGTCGATAATGATGGTCATATCTCGCGCCGTGGCGACAGTCAGTTGCGCGGACTGCTATATGAGGCGGCCGCGGTCATCCTGAACCGGTCGACGGATACCAGCATCCTGCGAACCTGGGCGTTGGAGCTGAAAGATCGGCTCGGCTTCAAGCGAGCGGCCGTGGCCCTGGCGCGCAAGCTGGCAGTCATCATGCATGCGATGCTCCGAACGGGCGAGTTGTTCGATCCGCACGGAGGAAAACCCGCCGCTGTCTGATCCTGCAGACGTTTAGCTACGACCATTCTTCAGGCCATTCCACCGATAGCGTTCTTACAGGACACCGAGTCGTCCCTGCCGGGACGTGGCTGAGATCATTCCGCGAAGCGGGAAGCAACTGCCTCGTTTAGCAGATTGCGTAACGAACATAGGAAGATCTCACCTGCGAAACTCATCCTGCGGCGATCATCGCGTCGACCGCGTAGACGACCCTGTACCCGGCATTCGGACGAACGAGAATCGACAGAAAGGACGACGGCCTTGCACTCACCCCCTTGACGGTCGAGCGATTAGACGACCCGCT
>NZ_JAMYLG010000102.1:0-1562 GCF_040317865.1 Mesorhizobium sp. M1365 | reverse complement strand
CACGTGCGGGAGAAGATCCTATGGGCGACTGGATAGCAGCCACCGCTCTTGCGAATGTGTGGTTGTTACAAACACCACTCGGGAGCCAGGCATGCAAACCGGTCAATTTGAAACTTCGATCGCCATTCGCACCGAACTCTGCGCGATCTTCGTGTCGCTGGAATTGAGCAGAACACGGTGGTTGATCACATCTCTTTCGCCGGGAGGGGGAGAGAAAATGTCGAAGCACTCAGTTCTGGGAGGCGATGTTGCGGATCTCCTGAAAAGGCTCGCAGAACTCCAACAGAAGGGGCGATCGCGCACCGGCAAAACGTATCCCGTGGTCGTTATCCAAGAAGCCGGTCTCGACGGATTCTGGATCCACCGCACACTTGAGAAGAATGGAATCGAAAGCTGGGTAGTTGATCCTGCTTCGGTTCTGACGTCCCGAAAACATCGGCGGGCGAAGACCGACAAAATTGATGGGGAAACCTTGGTGCGGACGCTTCTGGCCTACAAGCGAGGGGAACCAAGGGTGTGTGCGATGGTCAGGGTTCCCACTCGTGATGAAGAGGATCGTCGTCGAATCTGCCGAGAGCGAAAGACGCTGATCGCAGAGAGAATCCTGCACGTAAACCGGATCAAAGGCTTGCTGTTCGCACAAGGAATTGGCGACTACGAACCGATCTACCAAAATCGCCGCGCTCGACTGGAGGAACTGCGAACGGGCGACGGACACCCGCTGCCACGTCAAGTTAAAGCACAGATTTTACGGGAACTTGATCGTCTCGAAATCCTCCTTGCACAGATCAAGGAGGTTGAAGCAGAACGGGACGCGTTGCTCAATGTCGTGAGCGACTCTATGCCGAACCCGGCGTCCATGATCGTGCAGCTTAAGGGTATTGGTGCTGAAGTCGCTGCGGTTCTCTGGTCGGAGGGGCTCTTCCGCAACTTCGATAATCGCCGCCAAGTCGCTGCCTACGCTGGCCTGGCGCCTACCCCTTGGCAGAGTGGCTCTGTAGATCATGAACAAGGTGTCGGGAAGGCTGGTAACCCGCGACTTCGGACAGTCATGATCCAGCTGGCATGGCTATGGCTACACCATCAGCCGAATTCGGCCCTCAGCACATGGTTCATGGAGCGCGTGCAACGAAACGGGGGGCGCGGGAAGAAAACCGCGATAGTCGCGCTGGCAAGAAAGCTTCTTGTAGCTCTCTGGAAATATGCCGTTCATGGAGTGGTCATTGAAGGCGCAAAGCTGAAGGCGGCCTGACTGATGAAAATCGCCTCAATCTCCCGCAGTGGTGCGGGCAGATCCAGACAGGACAAACCGAAGGGTGAATGTGGCGTCACGCGCCGACGAGAAGAAGGGTTTTGTCCTACCGAGCCTCCGCCTACGAAAGAGGGATTTTGGTGCGGCCGATAAAAAGCGGCGACCGTATGTGAGTTTGGACTGGTGGAAGTGCTCCAGTCAGATGATGAGCTCGAGCCTGGATACTGGATCGATGGGAGTGCCGAACATGCGTTTTTGAACCCGCTTTACATTGACGGGCCCATGTGAGTTCACCTGCCGCGACTGCGAG
>NZ_JAMYLG010000101.1:0-2023 GCF_040317865.1 Mesorhizobium sp. M1365 | reverse complement strand
TTGTACAACACGACGAGAGAACGCCCACGGGACCGAGGAACGCAAGTTTCTTTATCCATGGCATCCCTGGGCCGGGCGTTGTGTTCACGTTCATGAGGTGATCGAGAAGGCTGACCGGGAGGTTTTCCGCTGCAGTCTCTCTGGCCACGCCTCCGATCGGTGGCTGGAGGTTCCGGCCTGGATGTTTGATCGCGCGGTCTGCACCGCGTGGCGCATTGCCGCTGCCCCACATGTCGATCCCAGAACGCTTGGCGTCTTGGTGACACTGCTGCAGGACGCGACGGCCAATTCCCACACCCCATCGCAATTGGAGGTTTCGGGCGCAGCATCGGATCCTCACGACGCGAATCGGGGAGAGGTCCATGCCGCGCCAGCCCACGACATATCAGTTCGATCTGTTCTCCAACCCGCACGATGCGGAGACCGCGCAGATGCCACCATGGCAGGCGCTGCCGGAAGAGACGCGCCTGACGCTGACAAAGCTGATGGTGCGCCTGATCCTCAACCACGTCGACGGCGAGCGCGCCGTTCCACGGGAGGAGGCACGCCATGATGCATGAGAAGATCCGGCCCCACCATCTGGAGCGAAAGGCGATCCTTTATGTGCGGCAGTCCTCGGCCCATCAGGTTCTGCACAATCGTGAGAGCAGCGCCCTGCAGTATGCGATGCGCGATCGCCTGGTCGCGCTCGGCTGGTCTTGCATCGAGACGGTCGATGACGATCTCGGCCGCTCTGCTGCTGGCGGTGTCGCGCGAGCGGGCTTCGATCGGATGGTCGCAGCAGTCTGTCTCGGCAAGGTTGGGGCGGTTGCGGCGCGGGAGGTATCGCGCTTCGCCCGCAACAGCCGCGACTGGCAGCAGCTCATCGAGATGTGCCGCGTCGTCGATACCGTGCTGATCGACCAGGAGACGGTCTACGCACCGCGCCAGGGCAATGACCGGCTGCTGCTGGGATTGAAGGGCAGTCTCAACGAGTATGAGCTCGATCTTCTGCGTCAGCGCTCCTTGTCGGCCCGCTATGAGAAGGCCCGGCGCGGTGAACTCGTCGTCGCTTCCCCGGTCGGCTTCGTGAAGGTCGGCGACCGGCTGGAGAAGGATCCCGACCGTCGCATGCAGGAGGCCATCACCCTTGTGTTTGACAAGGTGGCGGAACTCGGCAGTGCCCGCCAGGCCCTGCTCTGGTTCCTCGAACATGGGCTGGATTTGCCTGCCAAGCGCAACAATGGCGATGTGGTCTGGCGCAGGCCAAGCTATGCGACCATCCACCGAATGATCGAGAACCCGATCTACGGCGGCGCCTATGCCTATGGTAAGACTCGTGCTGCGTCGGGATATGATGCAACAGCCATTCGTTCGCGCAGCCGCCGTAAGGCGCGTGATGAATGGCTGGCGCTGATCCCGGGTGCACACGAAGGCTACGTCAGCTGGGAAAGGGCGGAAGCGATCCGCAAGATGGTGAGCGACAACGTGCCCACGAGCCGGCATCACGGGGCGCCCAAGCATGGCGACGCTCTGCTCGCCGGCCTTGTCCGCTGCCGGCGCTGCGGCCGCAAGCTGACGGTCCGCTACACGGGAACCAAGCACAACATTCCGCGCTATTCCTGCTGGCGTGGTCTGCTTGACAATGGCGAGCCGCGTTGCATCGCCTTCGGTGGACTACGCGTCGACGACGCCATCGAGGAAGCTCTTCTGCGGGTTGTCGAGCCGGCAGCGATAGCCGCGGCCGTCGAGGCCGAAGCGCAAGCGGCCAGTCGCCGCGATCAGGTCCGCGATGCTCTGATGCGCGATCGCGAGGCGGCACGCTACAACGCCGATCGGGCGTTCCGGCAATACGACGCCATCGATCCGCAGAACCGGCTGGTCGCGGCGGAACTGGAGTTGCGATGGAACCGGGCGCTTACGCGTGTCGGCGAGATCGAGAGCAGGATTGCCGCGCATGATGCCTCGACATCGGAGCCATCACTTCTGTCGCCAATACACGTCACCGCGCTCGCCGCCGATCTCAAGGCTGTATGGGCGGCGC
>NZ_JAMYLG010000100.1:0-2425 GCF_040317865.1 Mesorhizobium sp. M1365 | reverse complement strand
AGGCGTGCGGATCGACCTGGTTCATCTTGGCGGTGGTCAGCAGCGTGGCGATGGTGGCCCATGTCCGTCCGCCGCCGTCGCTGCCAGCGAAGAGGCTGTTCTTTCGGGTAATTGTCTGTGGCCTGATGGCGCGCTCGACGGTGTTGGAGTCGATTTCGATGCGGCCGTCGGTGAGGAAGCGCTCCAGCGCGGCACGCCGGCCGAGCGCATAGCGGATCGCCTCGGCGGGCTTCGATTTTCCCGACAGCTTCGGCAGCTCCTTTTCCCACAGCGCAAAGAGAGCGGCAACGACGGCGGCGGATTTCTCCTGACGCGCAGTTATCCGTACTGCCGGGTCCTGGCCGCGTACGGCCTCCTCGGCGGCCCACAGTGGGGCCATCTGCGCCACCGTCTGCGAGGCGATAACGGAGGAGCCTGCGGCATGCAGTTCGTAGAACTTGCGCCGCACGTGCGACCAGCACGCCGCCAGCGTCACGCCGTCGTTGCCCCGATCGGATCGGGCCAGCCGGTTATAGGCGGCGTATCCGTCGACTTGCAGGATCCCGCGATAGCCGTCCAGATGACGGGCAACACATTCGCCGGCGCGGCTGTCCTCGAAGCGATAGACAACAATGGGCGGTCCACTGCCGCCAAAGGGCCGATCATCGCGGACATAGGTCCAGAGGTAGGCCGTCTTGGCCTTGCCAGATCCCGGCGCCAGCGTTGGCAGCGTGGTCTCATCGGCGAAGACCCGCTCCCCCTGCTTGATGCGGGTCAGTGCGTAATCGGCGAGCGGCTCGAGCTCGAAGCCGAGCTTGCCCATCCACTGCGCCATCTGTGACCGGTCGATCTCGACCTGATCGCGGGCATAGATCGCTTCCTGGCGGTAGAGCGGCAGGCCATCGGCGTATTTCGACACCGCGATCTGCGCCAGCAGCGCTTCGGTCGGAATGCCGCTTTCGATGATGCGGGCGGGCGCGGCTGCCTGGATGACGCCGTCCCAACCCTTGTAGGCATATTTGGGGCGACGCGTGACGATCACCCGGAACTTCGCCGGGGTGACATCGAGCCGTTCGGAGACGTCCTCGCCGATCAGGATCTTTTCCAGCGCTTCGCAGCCAGCAGGCGTCTCGGGCTCGATGACCACCTCGATCCGTTCGAGATGGGCCGCAAAGCCTTTGCGAGGGCGCGGGGCGCGCTTCGCTTTCGAGCCGCCCGCAGACTTCTCCATCTGCGCTTGGATGGCCGCCACGCCGGTTTCGATCTCGTCGAAGACCAGAGCGTACTGCTCCTCGCTCAGCGCACCGGCCCGCAACCTTTCGGAGCGGCTGCCGAAGCGCGACCGCTCCAGCATCTTCACCACCGCCGTCAGTCGTGCGATCCGCTCCTCGGCGCTCTTGTTGACCAACTCGAGATGCGTATTGTGGGCTTCGAGATCGGCATTACGCTCTTCCAGACCGGCGGCTTTTTCGGCCATGGCAACAACCATCGCCTTGAGCGCGTCAACGTCGTCCGGGAGCGCGAGATCGGGTGCCGACATGGCCAAAATCAGAGCATATTCGCGGGCAATTTTCCCGCGTTTTCAGCTCCCTGATTCATCATGCCGCAGGGTTTTACCCAACCGATTGCGGCCGCCTGACGGTCTCCGTTCGAACCCGTTTCCAGTCCATTCCGTCAACCAGAGCCATGAGCTGAGCATGATTGAGCTGGACCCGGTGGTGGCCGATCCGCGGCCAGCAGAACTTCGCCTCATCCAGCCGCTTGGCATAAAGACACACGCCGCTGCCGTCCCACCAGACGATCTTGATCCTGTCCGCTCTTTTGGCGCGGAATACATAAAGTGCGCCGTTGAATGGATCCGAGCCGGCATCGCGCACCAGTGCCAAAAGGCCGTCGGGACCTTTTCTAAAATCGACGGGATGACTGGCGACCAACACCTTCACGCCAGCCGGGATCATGCCTGGCGAACCGCCCGGATAATCCGCACCAGCTGCTCCTCATTGATATCGGCACCGGCGCGAATGACCACGCCACCCAGCTCGATCTCCACCGACGCAGACGCTGTCGGCGTGACCTCGACAAAGCCGAGCCGCTCCGCATCCCTGTGTGGCGTGACCGCACCGCTCTTGATCGCCTTGCTCCGCCAGCCGAACAGCTGGGCCGGCGCCATCCCCGCTTGTCTGGCAATGGCCGATACATTCGCGCCCGGCTTCAGTGTCGCCTCGATCAGCCGCGACTTCGCTTCCGCCGACCAGCGCCGCCGCGGACGCTGCGGGCTTGCCTCCAGTCGGTTGGCAACCGCTTCAAGAACATGGAAACTTCTATCATCAGGCATAGGCGCAGACATAGAAATTGACACTGCAAGCTCCTCGGCTCCTTGCTTCAGTGTCAGTATGTCTCGCTCATCACCTCAAGCCGCGCCAGATGGGGTCAGCTTGGCGCTTAC
>NZ_JAMYLG010000099.1:0-2526 GCF_040317865.1 Mesorhizobium sp. M1365 | reverse complement strand
CGTGAAGAGTTTCGGGCGCCGGCAGGCGTACGAAAGTCCCCGAGGAAGGAACCCGCGGGCCACAGGCGATGGCTATGGGGATTTCGGATTTCGGCAGATGTCGGCGATGGCGTGACCGCCGTCGGGAAGCGCTGGGGTGAATGCGGACAGACCGCTTCGTTGCGCCTCCGCGCGGTGTTGTCGGGACGGTGGACGGCTGGGCGCGGCTCTGTCGGCGTCGATAATCACCATAGGCGTGCGTCGATCCGTTGCCGGAGGCTGAGTGCCTGCAGCTGAAGGCTGAACCATTCCATGCCGGGTCATGGCGTGCTGCTCCCGGTCGACGGGGAACCGTTTGGCGGTCCGCGCGGCTGCCTCCGTCGTTCGAACACCTCGATCACGATCATGCGGCCGCCACAGCAGGGGCATGGCGGGCGGAAGTTGTCCGGTTCGTCCGTGGTGTCATCGTCGGACGGTGCGGTGACGTTCAGGAGTTCACGAACAAGCGCGAGGCTGGCCCTGCGAACAGAGCCGGCAAGCAGGCCGCAATGCCGGATGCGGTGGAATCCCTTTGGCAACACGTGGAGCAGGAAGCGGCGGATGAACTCGTCGGTCGCGAGCGTCATGAGCTGCTGCCGGTCGGCGCCTTCGCGGCGATAGTCCTTGTAGCGGAAGGTGACCCCGTCATCATCGAAGCGGATGAGGCGGCTGTTCGAGATCGCGACCCGGTGCGTGTAGCGCGACAGGTAGGCGAGCACCGCTTCAGGCCCGGCGAAGGGCGCCTTGGTATAGACGACCCAGCGCTTCGTCCGGACCGTTGCCAGGTGGCGAAGGAATGCTCGGCGGTCGGCGAGGTGCGCCATCGACCCGAAGAAGCTAAGCCGCCCGGCGTGGTGCAGCGCGACTAGCCGAGTGAGGAAGAGCCGGCGGAAGAGCTTGCCGAGGACGCGCACCGGAAGCAGGAATGCCGGGCGCGACGAGATCCATCGGCTTCCGTCCGGCGCGATGCCGCCGCCCGGCACAATCATGTGGACATGGGGATGGTGGGTCATTGCCGAGCCCCATGTGTGGAGCACGGCAGTGATGCCGATGCGCGCGCCGAGGTGCTTCGGATCGGTAGCGATGGTCAGCATCGTCTCCGACGCCGCCTTGAACAGCAGGTCATAGACGAGCGCCTTGTTGTGGAAGGCGATATCGGCGACTTCGGCCGGCAACGTGAACACGACGTGGAAGTAGCCGACCGGCAGCAGGTCGGCCTCGCGCTCAGCCAGCCATGTCCGCGCGGCCGCGCCCTGGCACTTCGGGCAGTGCCGGTTGCGGCAGGAGTTGTAGGCGATGCGCCATTGGCCGCAGTCCTCGCAGGCCTCCACGTGACCGCCAAGGGCGGCGGTGCGGCAGTGCTCGATCGCCGACATGACCTTGAGCTGCTGCAGTGTCAGATGCCCTGCATGGGCGGCCCGGTAGGCGGGCCCGGCAGTGCGGAAGATGTCGGCAACCTCGATCGAGGCGCGCACGCTCAGCCGTCGGGTGAGATCTCTTCCGGCTTGAACAGGCCGAGCTTGTCGAGCGGGCTCGTGACCGTTCTCACCGTGCGGGTCGCGACCTTGGTATAGAAGGCGGTGTTGTTCAGCTTGGCGTGCCCGAGCAGGACCTGGATGATGCGGATGTCGGTGCCGTCCTCCAGCAGGTGGGTGGCGAAGCTGTGGCGCAGCGTGTGCGGCCCCACCCGCTTGGCGATGTCGGCGGCCTGCGCTGCCTCGACGACGATGCGATAGAGCTGCCGCGTGCTGATCGGCTTCATCGCGTGCTGCCCGGGAAACAGCCAGCCGTCGCGATGCATTACACCCTGCTGGCGGCCGACCTTCCACCACTGGCGCAGCAACAAGAGCAGGTCTTGCGACAGCATGGCGTTGCGATATCGCCCGCCTTTGCCACGCTCGACGCGCAACAGCATGCGCTCGCTGTCGACGTCAGCGACCTTCAGCATCGACACTTCGGCGACGCGCAGCCCTGAGCCATAGGCGACCGACAGCGCGGCCTGATGCTTGAGGCAGGTGGTGGCGTTGAGCAGCCGGGCGACCTCGTCGCGGCTCAGGACCACCGGCAGCTTGCGTGGGTGCGCCAGACGAACCAGCTTGCGCGCCAGATCGGGACGATCGACCGTATGGGTGAAGAAGAAACGCAACGCCGACACGATGCTGTTCATCGTCGGCACGGGAACGCCGTCTTCCTGCTGCTCGATCTGAAACCGGCGCAGATCGTCGGCGGTCGCTGTGTCCGGTGAACGCCCGAGGAACGTCGCCAGGCGTCCGATGTCGCGGAGATAGTTGCGCTGCGTCTCCCGTGAGAAACGCCGCATGTTCATGTCGTCGATCAGTCGTTGGCGCAACGGGCTGATCGGTGTATCGAGAACGGGATGGGGCATGGTCAGGCTCCTTGTTGAAGAAGCCCGCCATGCTCTGCTCGAGCCGAACGACGCTCAACGCGAGCGCGACGACCGGTTCTTGATCTCTACCTCACCCCATGCGCCCATCCCGCGCAGCGGGT
>NZ_JAMYLG010000098.1:0-2682 GCF_040317865.1 Mesorhizobium sp. M1365 | reverse complement strand
TCTGGAGGCCAGCACGACGGCGCGCTTCGAAGCGTCGGCCAAGACAGGCAAGGTCCGCAGGTTCAAGGAGTTCGTTGACGGCGCCCGCGGCGCGGCCGGGCCGGCAGCACTCAGGCGACTATAACGGGCGCAGAGCCGACCCTGCGGGTTCCAGACATTGTCGTGTACAGCTTCATACCCTCAAGCCGAGCCCGCAGGGCCTCGCTTACCTTTTACGGGGCGGCGGTACGTCCAAGCCGCTTCAACAGTTAAGAATTTCGCAAAGACGATACCCCCGGATCGTCGAGCTTCCGCTGCCACTTCCCGCATTCGCCGAGGCGGTCAATGACCCGCCCTTCACAATAGTTATCCGGCAAGCATCTGGATGCGAGAGATAATGTTGCCGGAGGCATCTCTCATGGCTTCTACACCTGCCTGAACGCCAGAACCGCGTTCGTGCCGCCAAAGGCGAAGGAGTTGCTCAGTGCCACGCGCACCTTGCGCTCGCGTGCCACATTGGGCGTGACGTCGAGATCGCAATCGGGGTCCAGCTCACGATAATTGGCAGTCGGCGGCACGACGCTCTCGCGGATAGCCATCACGCAGGCGATCAACTCGAGCGCGCCGGACGCGCCGAGGCAATGCGCGTGCATGGACTTGGTAGAAGAAATGGACATTGAGAAGGCGTGCTGACCGAAGACGCGCTTGATCGCCGCCGTCTCGATCTGGTCGTTGGCCTTGGTGCCGGTGCCGTGCGCGTTGAGATAGTTGACATCCTCGGCGTCCAGCCTGGCATCGGCAAGGCAGGCCCGCATTGCTGCCTCCGGCCCCTCGACAGTCGGCGCGACGATGTCGGACGCATCGGCGGAAAGGCCGGCACCGGCAATTTCGGCAAGGATGGTGGCGCCCCGAGCCAGGGCATGCTCGTAGCTTTCCAGCACCGCCATGCCGGCGCCTTCACCAAGCGACAGGCCCTGGCGATCGGCCGAGAATGGCCGGCAAGTATCGGGCGAAAGCACGCGGATCGCTTCCCATGCCTTCAGCACACCCCATATGAGCGGCGCTTCGCTGCCGCCGGCAAGCATCACGTCGGCCCGGCCGAGCCTGATCTGGTCCACCGCGCAGGCAATCGCATGGTTTGCCGAGGAACAGGCGGACGTGACGCCGAAGACCGGCCCGCGCAGACCAAGACTCATGCTGACCTGGCCGGCAGCGGCACCCGGCATCGCCTTGGGTACAGTCAAGAGAGCGGCACGCTTACCGCCCAGAAGGATGGCGCGGTAGGTTTGCTCGATCGCATCCCACCCGCAGCCGCCAACGCCCACCGTCGCACCGAAGCGATAGCTATTTCCCTCTTTGGAGGAAAGTCCGGCCTGACGCATGGCTTCGCGCGCCGCAAGCACAGCGAGCAGGCTGAAGCGGTCCATGGAGATGAGTTGCTTGCCGTCGATGTCATGCTCCGGCAGCGCCTTGATCTCGGCACCGATCCTGACCCTCAATTCATGGAGCTCGGAGTTGACGATTGGGCCGATGGCGGAGCGGCCTTCTCGCATCTCTGTCCAAATGGCGGCGGCGTTGGTCCCAAGCCCGCAAATACCGCCAATCCCAGTAATCACGACGCGCCTGTCCATTCACACCCCCTTAGCGAGCAAGCTGCGCACGGCTTCCACCATGTCCCCAACATTCTGGAGATCCGACCATGCCTCGGCCGTATTCATCTCGATCTGGATGCCGTAGGCCTGCTCCAGGTCCCAGAGAACGTCCGCCAATCCCAGTGAATCGATACCGAGCGAAGTCAGTCCCGTGGCAGCCGTTATCTCGCCGCCTGTGGCAGGCGCTATGCCGCCCTCCGACGCGGCGCGCTTCTTGATAATGGCGATTATTTCGTTGGCGAGTTGATCTGCCATCTTGTTCCTTTCCAGCTTGCGTTTTCGGCGTCGTTCAAAACCCGAGTCGCGTCGCGTTGCCAAAATTGCCCCTCATAGAGCCTGTGCGACCGACCAAGCCCAATGCCCATAGGAACCGGACGAGTTCCGGCTTCTGCGGCGTCAGCCCGATGACGAAGAAAAGTCGCCGGCCTCCCGCTTTTGCGCCAGCACATCAAGAATCTGCGTGTAAATGGATAGGAACCGTCGTCAAACGTCAGCTAAACGCTGCGACGGTGGGTGCTGTCAGCGTATTCACTCGGCACCTCATATGTAATCGAGATGTTTCATAGCTCCGGACCAGTTGCGATCAACTATTGTACCGGTCCGCCATTCGTCGGAGAGTTCGACATGATCGGAGCGCTGCCTCTCATTCCCAGTACAATCTCCACCGCATGCGACAGATTTCCTCTTTCGGGCTCTTCTCAAGGGACTCGCCACGCGATAGAGGCAGTGATCGGCGCACGTGAGGTCCTGCCAAGTCCATGCGACATTCCGGAAAATTGGTAAAATCGTTTGTTTCAATCAAATGCATCCACGCTATGGATAGCTAAGACATGCGTTTCAAAGGGCTCGATCTGAATCTTCTCGTCGTTCTCGACGCGCTGCTGAGCGAGCGCGGCCTCACGGCGGCGGCACGCCGCATCAACCTAACCAAATTCATGGGGGTTGGTGGATGTGGCGCAAGCCGTTGAAATGACGTAGGATTTGGTTGCTTAAGCCGATCCGAACCATTTCCCGGAGACCACACCCACCATGAACGATCTTGCGCTGCCGC
>NZ_JAMYLG010000097.1:0-3155 GCF_040317865.1 Mesorhizobium sp. M1365 | reverse complement strand
GGATCCTAGGGTCTCCGCGACGCAGCGGAGACCCTAGGATCCATGCCGTTGCAGTCGCCGAAGATTGCAACGGCGGTTGCGAGGCGAACCGGCACAGGCGTGCGAACCCTCCCGATTCTTTCGATCTTCGCAGTAGACTCAACCGCTCCAAGCGCGTTTCCTAGGCCTACCCCACGCCTCGGAGCACGGCCATGCACAACACCCGCCGAACGCTAATCGCCGTAAGCCTTTCCCTCACCCTGACCTTCGTACCCTTCCTCGCCTATGCCGCCTCGCCGCAGCCGGCGAAGGGCGAGCACGGCATGGTGGTGACCGCCCAGCATCTTGCGTCTGAGGTCGGCGTCGAGGTGCTGAAGAGGGGCGGCAACGCGGTCGATGCCGCGGTCGCCGTCGGCTATGCGCTGGCCGTGGTCTATCCGACCGCCGGCAATATCGGCGGTGGCGGCTTCATGACCATCCGCTTCAAGGACGGCCGCTCGACCTTCCTCGATTTTCGCGAGCGCGCGCCGCTGGCCGCGACCAAAACCATGTATCTCGACAAGGACGGCAAGCCGGTAAAAGGCGCCAGTCTCGACGGCTATCTGGCGGTCGGCGTGCCGGGCTCGGTCGCTGGTTTCGAGATGGCGCGGGAGAAATACGGCACGCTGTCGCGGCAGGACTTGCTGGCGCCGGCCATCCGCTTTGCCAAGGAAGGCTTCGTGCTGGAGCAGGGCGATGCGGCCTCGCTCCAGGGCGGCGCCGAGCGGTTGGCGAGGGACCCAGCGGCGGCGGCCATTTTCCTCAAGCCGGACGGCAAGCCCTATGCTGTCGGCGAGCGTCTTGTTCAGCCCGACCTCGCGGCTTCGCTGGCCGCCATTTCCGAACGCGGGGCGGATGCCTTCTACAAAGGCGCGACCGCCGACGCCATCGTCAAGGCGAGTGGCGAGAAGGGCGGCATTCTGGCCAGGGCTGATTTCGAAAACTATGCGGTGCGCGAGCTCAAGCCGGTGACCTGCAATTATCGCGGCTACGAGATCATTTCCTCGCCGCCGCCGAGCTCCGGCGGCGTCATCATCTGCGAGATCCTCAACGTGCTTGAGTTCTATCCGTTGTCCTATCTCGGCGCCGGTTCGGCCGAGACGGTTCACGTCATGGTCGAGGCGATGCGCCACGCCTATGTCGACCGCAATTCGGCGCTCGGCGATCCCGGTTTCATCGACAATCCGGTCGCAAAACTGCTCGACAAGAATTACGCCAGGGAAATTCGCGAAAAGATCGATCCGTTCCGGGCCGGCGTCTCGCAGGAATTGATGCCGAAGGGTTTTGGCGAGAGCAACGAGACGACGCATTTTTCGATCATCGACAATGATGGCAATGCCGTCGCGGTAACCTACACGCTGAACGGCTCTTTCGGCGCCGGCGTTGTCGCCGCCGGCACCGGCATCCTGCTCAACAACGAGATGGACGATTTCACCCAGAAACCCGGCGTGCCCAATCTCTATGGCTTGGTCCAGGGCGAGGCGAATGCGATCGCGCCGAAAAAGACGCCGCTGTCCTCGATGAGCCCGACCATCCTCGCCAAGGACGGCAAGCCGTTCATGGTCATCGGCAGCCCCGGCGGTTCACGCATCATCACCATCACGCTGGAGGCGATCGTCAACGTCGTCGACCACGGTATGAACATCCAGGAGGCCATCGACGCACCGCGCATCCATCACCAATGGCTGCCTGACACGGTCTATATCGAACCTTTCGGCCTGTCGCCCGATACCGAAAAGCTGCTCACCGGCATGGGCTACCACCTCGATCTTGCCGACACGACCTGGGGCCAGGCGGCCGGCATCCTGGTCGGCGGCAAGAGCCTGGCGGAAATCGAGAAGGGCGGCGGCACCCGCTACAATGGCGCCATCGACAGCCGCGCCGCATCCGGCAAGGCTATCGGGTATTAGACCCCAAAAGTGGGAATCGGTTTTTCGGATAAGATCATGGTCAACAATAAGATTTCGCTCTGAATCAGGTGACCAGCGCGATCGTCGACGCTATCAGCATCAGCGCCGCGATGCCGACGAACAGGGCGTAGATGCGTGGCCGGTCGAGCAGAAGCGCATTGCCGGATATCCATGCCGCGGTGGCGCCACCAAGCGCGAAAAAGAAGGTGCTGCGGCGCCCGAAGCTCAAGCCGGCAGCCATCAGGCCACCGATGATCAGGGCGCCGAACACGATGATCACGGCGACTGCGTATTTCTCGAAATCGTTGCTGCCGGCGCTCGGGCCGATTGCGTTCAACCTCGACAGATCGTCCGGATCGAACGGGCTGGTCGACCCATATTCGTCTTGACCGACAGGCTCATGCATTATTCGTTCTCCGCAAACCGACAGCAAATCATCAAGCCTCGCCGAGCGCAACCGCTCGCCGAATGTGATCGGCACGGTGTTCAACACTTTCTGGCGGCGGCTTGCCAGAGATTTTTGAATTCGCGCTTGGATCGCCGCCCCGCTGCGCGGCCTGGTCAAGCGCCTTGCCCGAGCTGAACCTTCATGCCGCCCTGGCCAAAGACTGCGTTGCCTGAACGGAAGCCCCAAGCACCGCCTGTGCGCTGTCTGCCTGCCTTTCATCGACATGCGCCAGCACCAGGATCACACCTTGTGCGGCATCCGGCTTGCCTGGCTGATTGCCGATATCGGACAATGCGCCGAAAAGTCTGCCGGCAACGCAGCCCAAGGCTGCACCGACGAGGGCCGATGCCAGCCATCCCGCGCCGAGCGGATCGATGCCGGGGATATCGAAGGCGCCGAGGCCGGCCAACAAACCCGCCGCGCCAAGGGCGGCACCGGTGCCTGGACCGCGCAAGACGGCGCCGATTTCGTCGTCGTAGGGTCCGATGATACTGATCTGGTGGCGCGCAATTCCTGCCGCCTGAAGTGCTTCGACGGCTCGCGCCGCCTGGTCATGGGAATCAAAAAGTCTGCTGATTGTTCGCATTGAAACTGCCTGTGAGGCCCCCCGGCCCTCGACGGTACGGCGGGTTCCTGCTGAGCGACGACGCCGAGGAACCGCCTAACGCATACGTCGCCCCCCCCGCAGTTTAGCACCGGCGGCGACGACTGGCCCGGCATTTAACCTACGAGATTTTCATGGAGCTAATTGGCCGGCCGGGGTGGACCGCCACCGGGGG
>NZ_JAMYLG010000096.1:0-3181 GCF_040317865.1 Mesorhizobium sp. M1365 | reverse complement strand
AGGAGGTCGCGTCGACCTTAATCAAGACGCTTCGGTGCGAGTGGATCCACGGCTTCATCGCCGACTTCTTCAACACTATCGGTCAGATGCCGCCGTACCAGTCGTAGCCATTGTCCTCCCAATAGCCGCCTCTGCCGCCGCCGAGATTGGCGAAGCCGTCGACCAGCTCGATCTTGTAGAGGTATTTCGGCATCTTGTAGCCGAGCTGGCGCTCGACGCGGACGCGCAGCGGCGCGCCGTTCTCGACCGGCAATGGCTTGCCGTTGAGGCCATAGGCAAGGATCGTCTGCGGATGACGGGCATCGATCAGGTCGATCGAGCCGTAATATTTGATATCGCCGGCCAGGCTGCGGTCGATCGTATCGAGGCAGTGGAACATGACGTAGCGCGCCTGCGGCTTGACCACTGCCTGGTCGAGCACCAGCGACAGCGGCGTGCCGGTCCATTTGGCAATGCAGCTCCAGCCTTCGACGCAGTCGTGACGGGTGATCTGGGTGCGGCTCGGCATGTTCATCAGCTGCTCGCGGCTCAGCGACAGCGGTTTTTCGACCAGGCCTGAAACCTCCAGCCGCCAGTCGGCGAAATCGCTGGCGAGCAGGCCCTTGTAGAAATCGTCGTCCGGTGCGGTGACACCGTTCGGCCGCTGTGGCTGGCGAATGTCGGCCTCGGTGAACTCCGGCGCCAGCGTGTCACGGCCGGCAAGCAGTCGCTGCGCCCGCCAGGTCAGGCCATTGGCGCTTTCGAGGAAGCTGCGCAGGCCGTTGCCGACGCCAAGCTGGCTGTCGAAGGCGTCGCAGCCCGACAGCATGATGCCGGAAAGGCCGAGGCTGGCCGAGGTCAGGAACTTTCTTCGGCTTATCTGTAGCTTGGGGCTGATCTCGAATTTCGCCATGTCAGGCACTCCTCTCTGGCGCTTTGTCGCCATGCGCCGGCGTGTCGGTTCGGTACCAGCCGGTGATGATGGAGCGCAGCTCGTTGATCGGGCCGGCGGCGAGGATCATCAGGATGTGGATGATGAAGAAGGCGACGAGCAGCAGCATCACCGTGAAATGAATGGTGCGCGCCGTCTGCCGGCCGCCGAGCAGATCATTCAGGAACGGCAGCACCGAATCCATGCTCGGCGACATGGCAAGGCCGGTGATGATCATCAGCGGCAGCAGCACGAACAGCACGCCGCCATAGGCCAGCTTCTGCAGCGTGTTGTAGTCGCGCGTGTGATGGAACCTGAGCTTGGCGTGCTCGACAATGTCTCGCGGCAGGCGCCTGAAATCATCGAGGCGCGGGGCAAGATCGCGGCGCAAATGGCCGTTGATCAGGCTGGCGACCAGCCAGACCAGCAGCGTGGTGGTCAGCACCCAGGCGAAGAAGAAATGAACAACGCGCGCGGTGCCGAGATCGTAATAGGAAGGGATCGTCGCCCAGGACGGGAAGGCACGGGAGGTCTCCTGGCCGGCCGGACCCGACCAGCCGAGCACGCCAGTGGTATCGAAGCGCTTGCCGAAGATTTCGGCATAGCCGCGCGGGCCAGTCGCCGTATTCTCGGCGCCAATGGCGAAGACGGTGTTGTTGTAGCCAAAACCCGACTCCTTGCCGATATAGAGCTGCGGGCGGGCGTTGAAGATCTGCAGGCCGGAAAGCAGCATGAAGAACAGCGCGATCGCCCACAGCCAATGCGTCAGCCGCGTCCAGCGCGACTGCCGATAGATCAGCGTCGCATCCGTCGAAGCAGCGCTATCTGCCCCGGTGCTGGCTTCGTCTCTGGCAACTGATTCCATATTTTCCGTGCCTCCCTGCCAAGCGGTTCCGCGGCCTCGTCAGATCTCTTCTCCTCCCAATACGTCGCCAGCCTAAGCGATGTTTCACCCGATCACGGATTTATTACGGACTGCCGAGGCTGACGGCGAGGTTGACCGCGGCTGCCACGATGACCGTGTTGAAGAAGAACGACAGGATCGAATGCACAAGCACGACACGGCGCATTTGCGAGGTCGTGATGTTGGTGTCGGCGGTTTGCGCCGTCATGCCGATCACCGTGGCGAAATAGAGGAAATCCGAGCCTTCCGGCCGCTTGCCGCCCGGGAAGTCGAGGCCGCCGACCGGAATTTTCTTTTTTGTGTCGCCATCCATCGCATCGCCATCCAACCAGTAGATATGCGCGTAGTGAAGTGCGGCCATCGCATGGATGGTCAACCAGCCAAGCGGGATAGACAGCAGCGCCACCATAAGCTCGACGGTGTCCGCGCTCTTCTCCCTGTTGATCAATTGAAACAACGACATGATGGCAATAGCGACGACAATCAGCGTGACCGCGAAGATGGCCAGTACCGGCAGGTCCGTGTCGCCTGCATTCTTGCGCAGATAGCTGCCGGTAAGCCGCGGCATATGGGCGATGACAAGGACGAGATAGGCGGCAAAGAACACATTGGCGCCGATCGAATAGGCAAGCGGCGCACGCCAGACCAGCGCGGCGCCAAAGGCTGCCACGCCGATGCAGGCCGACACCGCGAACGGCGTGTGGCGTCGCATGGGCATCTTGGTCGGGGTACCAGTCGCCATGGCCTTCAGTCCGCAGACGCGGATTTCAGCGCCCGCCGTAGGATGCGGTCAAGCTCGCCGAGGAACCGCGAGCGGTCCTGCGGCGCGAAGCTCGAATTGTAGCCCTTGCTTTCGCCGGTCTCGCGCAGATGCTGCTTGAGATCGCGCATTGCCACCGCCATGCCGATCGTTTCGGGCGTAAACGGGCGTCCGGTCGGACCAAGTACGTGGGCGCCAAGCGCCACCGCGCGCGTGGCAAGCGGGATATCGGCGGTCACCACGATATCGTTGGACCGGGCATTTTCGACTATCCAGTCGTCGGCGGCATCGGCGCTCTTGGAGACGACGACATTGCGGATCATCGGATCGCGCGACGGACGCAAGCCGCCATTGGAGACGAAGGTGACGACGATGCCGTGCCGCTCGGCGACTTTTTCGACCTCGGCCTTCACTGGGCAAGCGTCGGCATCGACGAGAATAGCAGGTGCGGGCATCGTTGTTCCAAATGTGAAAGAGCCGGGCGGCGTCGCCCGGCTCGATCGATGATAGTCGAGCGGCTACTAGGCCGGCAACGCGCCGGACCGCTTGGCCGTCCAGGTGGCGATATAGTCCATCAGTCCTGGATTGAGGCAATCATAAGGTTCGA
>NZ_JAMYLG010000095.1:0-3280 GCF_040317865.1 Mesorhizobium sp. M1365 | reverse complement strand
CCAATCGTCATCCATGCCTCCTCTCATAACCGAGGGGGTCAGTTCTTCATTTCGTCAGGGGGTCAGTTTCTCAATTCGCCCGACAGTACATTCTAAGGGAAGCCATCGGGGGTAGTCCTAGTGGTGCCGGTATTCCCTGAGAGGGTCCTGAGGAGGCTGGTCTAGAAGAACCGAGGGGCCGACTGAAAGGAGCCACCGAGGGCATTATCCATGAACCTAGCCAGCTCCTGATCCAACAGGATCCATGAACCTAGCCAGCTCCTGATCCAACAGGTCCTGCTTCCTCTGCTCTACCGCTATGGTCGTGTTCCTGGCCATCCATTCCAGCCAGTAGGCGACACAGCCTGCCACAGCGTCCAGTCGGTCGTCATGGGCGAGGGAGCCTCAGTTACGGGTGATCCTGGTCATCTGGTAGAACAGGCGGAACTTGTTGACCTCGTCAGGGATGAAGGCAGCGGTGCTGTCGTAGTCCCACTCGACCACCGAGGAGCAGACCACCAGACGGTGCTGGTTCATGATCGGTTCGAGGGTGTCGATGATGCGAGCTTCCTTCTGAGCCTTGGCCCACTCAGCGTCCTCGATCAGGACCGGGTACTTGATCTGCGACCGAGAGCGGAGGAGCTGCAGGCGAGGTGGGAGACCACGTCGTGGTCCATGTCCTTGATTAGCTTGGCAGCCACGGCGCGGGGGCCAGGACGACCCCCAAAGACCTCATCGACGAACTTGGTAATCCCTGCCGCAACAGGGCCGACAGCACTCTCCAAGATCGAGCGCCCCGTGTCCGTATCGTAACCTCTCTCGTTGTCGAAGTTTTTACGGATCCGCGAGAGGTAGCGATCCCGCCCGAGGCCCGACATTTCGATCTCCAGCTCGATTTGCCTCGCTCCAGCTCGATTTGCCGCTGGAGCATAAAATCGTGGTGAGACATTCAGTTTCCTTGCGAGGCTGTCAGCCATGACGCTGGCTTAGTGCGCCGCGTCGGGGAGGCTGAGCTGGATGGCGAAGAGGCAGAGCTTGATCTCCTCGTAGGAGAGGTCGCTGTGCTGCATCAGACGGTGGATGCCCTTGCGGTTCTGAGCCATCAGGCGACTGCCGGGAGATCGTGGTCGTGATGCGTTAATGGGGTTGGCTGGACTAGCTTTGAAGGCGATGTCCTAAATACCGTCCTCTCCTACTCCAATGCGGGCGCCTAGTTTCCGCAAGTTGAGATCAGCAAGGCGCCTCGCAGCGCCCTTGAACGTGGTGTCCATGATGTTTTTCTGTGTTTTTGTGGGGGGCAGGCTTTTCTTGGCCACGACTTATGAATAGTAGAAGGTAACGAGCGCTATATTTCGGCGATCTCTAATATTAGGAGTATATGATTTGTGGTGGTCAAGGTTCAAAAGAGGTTTTGCAGGAACATGGGAGGATAGACTGGACGGGATATTCTCATTGGAGGTCGACTATGCTGGGAAATCCATTCTCGATGTTGGCTGCAATATGGGTGTTGTCGCCTATGAGATATCCAAGCTGAAACCCAGTTCGATCCACGGGATCGACATTGCCAAGCCGCATATCGAGACTGCAAAGATGTTGTTGAGCGGCTCCCCGGTGCATGCCAGGTTCGATCGCCTGAATCTTGGCAGCCGGCGCCTCGGCAATATCCTTCTACCGAAATACGATATCGTCCTGCTGCTGGCCGTCTATCAGCACATGCAGCGCAACATCGGCCCGGGCAAGGCGCGAAGGGTGCTTTCCAATATTGTGAGGCGCACCTCGAACGTCGTTGCCCGCGTTCCGCCTGGAACGGATGGCGAATTCATCGAAACGCTTTCTGACGAGGGGTTCAAGGTTAAGAGCACTCACACATCGCCTCTTGGCAGTCATGTGCTGGTGCTGGAGAAACCGCCTCACGCACCTCTAGGGATTGTGCTGATTTAATTCGATTTCCTCTTCTGGAGCTACCCTTGGCGTAGTTGTCTAACTCGTCGTCGGTGCCGGCCTGCAGATTCACGTGGATTGGTTTGGCCATGAACGTCGGTTCTCCTTTTACCCACACGATTCCCACAACGGCGGGTTTCCCTCACAATCCGTTGCACGAGTGGAGCGGTTTGTTTTGATGTGCAAAACCCCGGTGGAAACCGGTGAATTACAAGGCGTTGAGGGGTTAGTTGCGAGGGTGCAACGGACTAGAACGGGATTTTAAGTCCCTTGCGTCTACCAATTCCGCCACATCCGCAGGCCAGTCCTTTTCAGATGCCGGGCAGGGCCCGTCAAGCCGTCTTTTGCCGTAGAGAAATCTGGAAGCTAGCGAGGCCGATCACCTACAGCGATACAAACAAAATCGTTTCACCTGGAAATGTTTTTAGCGGCAGCTTCCGCGGCTACCGCGAATGCGCGTCCCCCGTTCGCAGGATGCGTTCGGGCGCTCTGCCCTGATAGACTCCAATTGGCAAGTGGATCGGCGCGCCGATACTCGACGCCGTCCTCTACAGACACTGGGAGATTGTCATGCTCAAGCTTGCCTCTGCCCTGGCACTGCTGCTTGTTGGAACGGCGCCTCTGTTTGCCGATGAGATGCCGATGAACGCCAAAGACATCAAATGGGGTCCTGCTCCTGCTGTCATTCCCGCTGGCGCGGAAATGGCTGTTGTCGCTGGAGACCCCTCAAAGGACGGCGCCTTTGTGCTGCGGTTGAAGACACCCGCCGGCTACAAAATTGCCGCACATAATCATCCCACCACGGAATACGTAACGGTGCTTTCCGGCAACTTCCATATTGGAATGGGCGATAAGCTCGACGAGTCGAAAGGTGTCGAACTGACTGCTGGCGGCTTCGGCGTCGCGCCGGCCGGAATGAATCACTTCGCCTGGACGACAAGCGACACGATCGTCCAGGTTCATGGCGAGGGGCCATTCAAGATCACCTACGTTAACCCGGCAGACGATCCGAGCAAGAAATGACAGTTCGGGATCGAATTGAGTGAACCGGCCGAAGGCTCGGAACGAGTGCGTCGAACTCCGCCACCGTCGATTCAGAAGGATCCTCTAACCAGACGAAAGCTGATTGGCCGCAACGGAATCGCATTCCGCTTGGGCCATTTTGCCGTGAATGGCGCCATAACAGAAAAACCCGCCTCGGGAGGCGGGTCGTTGGAGCCAATTGGCACCATACCCCCTCTGTCGCCTTCGGCGACATCTCCCCCTCGAGGGCAGGGCTATCGCAGATGGAACGCCGAGGCTTTCGCTCTACGACGTACCCCCACCCCTAACCCCTCCCCACAAGGGGGAGGGAGACTTC
>NZ_JAMYLG010000094.1:0-3423 GCF_040317865.1 Mesorhizobium sp. M1365 | reverse complement strand
ATCGACCCCTCTACCCGCTCAAGTCAAAATGGCAGTCGCGCCATCTCAGAACGAGGCGCCCCTCCCGCGAAGCGGGTTCGTGCATCAGGCGCGTTGCTGACTGTCACTTTGGGGCCATTACCAGACCGTCCGGCTTGGATCCCAAAGAGCCGGAAGCTGACGTTCGGCCGAGGGCCCACCATGCGTCCGGTTTTCGTTTCTCGACGTGGGCTACGCCGCTGCAGATCTTCGAAGGGCCAGTCGTAGTCGCGTGGTCATATCGCTCAGCGCGGGCCAGTGAAACCAGCAGACGATAACCGAGAAGAGAGGAACCGTCCTCTCTCCCAAGTTCCTACGGACGAGCGCGAATGACCGTCTTCCCCGTGCGTCGCTCGCTCGCGTTGAAGGTTGCAACGGCCTCGTCGAGAGCCGAAATTTTGCCGATGTTCGTGCGCAGTCGTCCGTCCCGCACCCGCTGAACGATCTCACTCAGTTGGGCGCGATCCGCCTCGACGACGAAGTCGATTGTCAGGCCATCTGCCGGCCTCACTTGGGTGGGCCCGACGACAGTCACAAGCGTTCCTTTGGCCCGGATCAGCGCGGCGGACCGCTCCTGAATGTCACCGCCGATGACATCGAACACCAGATCGACGCCGCCGACGTCCTCCAGCGTATCGTTCCCGAGCTCGACGAATTCATTTGCACCGAAGTCGAGCGCCTTCTGGCGGTCGGCGGCGCGTCCGGTACCAATGACATAGGCGCCGGCTTCCCGCGCAAGCTGTGTCACGATCGAACCGACGGCGCCGGCCGCGCCATGCGCAAGCACGCTCTGTCCTGCCTGAAGGCGGCCGTGCTGAAACAGGCCCTGCCATGCGGTCAGGCCCGAGATTGGCAGACTCGCGCCAACGGCGAAGTCGATATCGCCGGGCAATGGAGCGAGATTGCGTGCTTCTATGGCGACGTACTCAGCAAGCGTGCCGTCACGATGCCAGTCCGACAGACCGAACACCCGCTGTCCGATCGACAGCCCCGTAGTGCCGTAGCCAAGCGCGGTGACCACACCGGCCAGTTCATGGCCGAGGATCGATGGCGTCCGGTCACGAAAGGCCCGATCCGCCCAGGTCGAAGGCCACTCCAGTTCGGTGTTGACGAATCCCGCCGCATGAACCTGAACGACGACGTCGTTGATCGCTGCCCGTGGCTCGGGCCGCTCCACCAATGCCATGCCGGCCGTTCCCGCAGTCTGGTCCGTTACAACAATTGCTTTCATGGGAATTGTCTCCTCGGTGATTTGCTGGTTCGAGATTGCAGGCGTGGAGGGTGTTTTAGACCCCTGCCGCAGCGGTTCAAGCACCGGCGGCAACCGAGGCCGGCAGGCGGCGCTCGACTATCTCCTGATCCTAATCGTGCGTCACGTCGTTGAGAGCGACGCCATTTGAGGATCTGGCCGACGTCGCGGGCATGTCACGCACGCGGTTCGCCGATCATTTTCGTACACTGGTTGGCCTGACGCCCATTGAATACCTGACGGTCTGGTGCATCACGATCGCGCGCCAGCTTCTCGGCAAGGGCAAACCGGTCAAGAGTGTCGATGCGCAGGTCGGCTACGATAGCGCGGCCGCCTTTTCGCGCGTGTTTAGTCGGACCGGGAAGCCGCCGCGCGAGTCGGCGCGCTCCGGGATCGATCTCGCTAATCGATGAACTCAGCACTAACAGGCTGTTGAAGAAGTCAGGCTCTTTCGCAAACGAAGCCTGAATCGTCGGCGTTGTGGATGTAGAAGTGGCCGACGAGGCGGCCTGCAGTGCCAAAGACAGCCCAGCCGCGGCCAGAGGCTGGGTCTTTCTCATCATGCCCCTCCCACGAGAATTCCGCGCATGCTGAGCCATCGCGGGTGCCATATCGGACATCGAGGAAGCCCTTGAGTGCGCCGAAGGCGATCTCGCCATCCGCCGAGCCTTTGAATGTCAGATGCGCTTCCTCGACGAGATCGAGGAAGTCGTTATCCCAAACATCCATCTCGACGATGCGCCAGCGGCCGGCAAAGGCCTTGGCGAAGCCGGGAACCTTGGCCATCAGCCGGTCTCCGCCATGAGCTTTGGCAGTCGCACCAGATTGTAGGCAGCGGCTGCGAAGGTGAAGGCCCATCCGACACGGTCGCGGCCGCGGAACCTCGTCTTGTGCTGGCCGGCCACGACCTTGATCCAACCGAATGCCTCTTCGATGCGCTTCCTGATGCGCTGGCTGACGGCATAGCCGCCATGCCGCGTCGTGCGCCCATCGATCGCGGAACTGCGGCCACTCGTGTTGTTCTGCGCTACATGCGGCGTCACCCTCATCGAGCGCAGCTCATTGACGAAGTCTTCTGTGTCGTAGGCCTTGTCGGCACCGAGCGTGATCGCCTGCGGTCGGTCGGCGCGAGGTTCGATCATGTGCAGTGCGGCCACCCGCTCAGCATGTCCGTCGGCCAGTGTCAGGCAGGCGTCGACCAGCAGCCCGTGGCGGTTCTCCATCAAGCCATGTCCCATAAAGCGCAGCTTGGCCTCCTTGCCTTTGCCCTTGCGATAGAGCCGGGCATCCGGATCGGTGGTCGAGGCATGTGTGTCGTTCGAGCGCTTGTGGCCATGGAAGTCCGCTTCCGCGTTTCGCCCGCCCCCTTCAGCCGGCGGCTCGCCATGGCCGCCGCTTGGGCCGTCCTTCGGTTTGACGCTCTTCATCGACGCCCAGGCCTCGATCAGCGTCCCGTCGACCGAGAAGTGATCCGTCGACAGAAGCCTCTTGACCTTGGGCTGCGCCAGCACCGCGCTCAGGAACTTTGCGGCGATGTCGCCCTCCAGCAGCCGGTCGCGGTTCTTGGAGAACACAGAATGATCCCAGGCCGCATCGTCAACGCCAATCCCGACGAACCAGCGGAACAGAAGGTCGTATTCCAGCCGCTCCATCAACAGCCGCTCCGAGCGGATCGAATAGAACGCCTGTAGCAGCATCGCTCGCAGCAGCTTTTCCGGCGGGGTCGAAGGCCGCCCCATCGGCGAATACAGCGCCGCGAAGTCCCGCTCCAACGCCGAAAGCGCCTCGTTCACAATCGCCCGAATGCGGCGCAACGGATGATCGCGCCGCACCCGAGCCTCGAGATCAACATAACTGAACAGTTCGCCAGACCGGTCGTCCCCGCCGCGCATGCCTCGTTCTCCGAATCTCTCCGGAGACACTGAATCACGGCTCACTGCCTCGCTGCGAGCCACTTTTTCAACAGCCTGCTAAGGGTCCGTACAATCAACGGCATGCGTATGGAAGCTTTGCGGATGAGAATTGAAATTAATTGTTCCACGCCGCGGATGTCCGGTCGGGGGGCCGACGAACGAACATGAAGTAATCGCGGAAGCGGTGGCCACCTGAGATGTGGCGGCGATGTTCGAACATCTGGCCGGCTGGCTGTCCTCCGA
>NZ_JAMYLG010000093.1:0-3530 GCF_040317865.1 Mesorhizobium sp. M1365 | reverse complement strand
CCGGCCGGTTTTTTTTTGGGGTCGTGGGTGCTCAAAAAATTACTGCCCACTAACCACCTGGGTTTTTATGCCCCCCGCCCGCCGGGGGTTCGGGGCCCGGCGGCGTCGATGAACACCTTTATTCGCGGAGCTTGGATAGCGGCATCGCTATCACGCTGAGAGCCTGTTATGCTGGTCCAGCGTTTGATCGCAGTCTTGATCCATGCGAGCAGCTTGTGAGGGATGCAACCGAACGAGGCGCTGCTCCCACAGTCGTCGCAGGCCCTCCATCACAGCGTCACGCTTAGCCTGATCCGGCGCAATTGTATTGAGGAGATCTCCCAACATGGCTTCTCCCTCAATCCGCATCAGCAGATTAAACAAGTCGTGTGAAATTCGCACACTGTCACTGCTGAAGTGGGTCGTTCTGATCTCGCAGTGAGTCTCCCGACGATCTGGCGCTTTGTAAGCGCGGGTTTGATGGAGGGACACATAGGGCGGCAACGAAACCGCAAGCGCAGTCCAATCCTGCAGCGTTGCAGCCCGCTTTTTTACCAGGAAGGGCCCGACCACAAGTCCATCCAGCTCTGTCGTCAGAAAGGTGGCAATCGCGTCTGCAACCGAATCCACGATCGGTTCGGCATTGTTGTTAAAGGAGGTATTGAGCAGAATTGGAGTGCCTGTGCGCTTCTTGAACGCATTGATAACCTCCCAGTACGCGGGATTGGCGTTGCGCGATACTGTTTGCAGGCGAGCGGTACCGTCGACGTGCGTGATGGCACCGAGCAAGGCGCGCTTTGAGTCACGCACGCGAACGACGAAATTCATGAATGGAAATTCGTGCCTACCGTCCGGGAGGTCGAAAAATTCGCTCGCATCCTCCTCCAGCACAGATGGCGCGAAGGGCCGATAGCCTTCGCGCTTCTTGACCATCGCATTGATCCGGTCCTTGTTTGCGGCGGGCCGAGGGTCGGCAAGAATGCTGCGGTTGCCCAGCGCACGTGGCCCAAACTCCGAACGACCCTGCACCCAGCCGATCACGGCGCCGTTGGCGATCCAGTCGGCTGCACTGCTTGCCACGTCATCAGAGCGTTCAACCTCGAGATGTCCGGCCCATGCATTCAGTTCCTGTTGCACGGCGCGCTCGCTCCCGAGATCAGGACCCCAATAGACCTCCTGCAGTCGCTCACACGGCGCGGGGCGGCCCATCTCGTTAGAGACTATCAGCGCAGCTCCCAATGCGCAGCCAGCGTCGTGAGACGCGGGTTGCACGAAGATGTCTTCGAAAAGCCCTGAATACAGCAGCTTACCGTTCATCGTGCAGTTGTGGGCCACCCCCCCCGCCAGGCACAACCGCTTCATGCCGGTGGCCTCACGGTGATGCCGGAGAATGTGGAACACGATCCGCTCAAGCGCTTCCTGCAGTGACGCACTCACATCTCGATGCTGCTGGGTGAAGGGCATTCCCTTTCGCCTGACCTCGATATTGCGGAGCAACGCCGGACCGATGCGGTCGAGGTGAACACAGTAGCCACCGCCGTTGGCGGAGAGCTCGTAGAACTGCTCGAAGAGCTCGCGATAGGGAGCGGGGTCGCCGTAGGGCGCGAGTCCCATTACCTTATACTCGTCGAACAAGCCGTAGCCGAGATAGCGGATCGTCTCGAGATAAAACAGCCCAAGAGAATTGTTCTCGGGAAAAGCCTCGAGTTGCGTAATTTCTGTGCCAGACCCTACCGCCACGAGGCCCGATAGGAAATCACCAGAGCCATCAATCGCTAGAATGAGACTTTGTTCGAAGCCCGACATTGCAAAGGCGCTCACGGCGTGCGCCTGATGATGACTTACGAATGAAATACGCGAACTGTCCAACTTAGTGCCGAACTCACGCGTTAACAGATCCTGCACCAACGTTTTAGCACCCAACGGAATGGAGAGAATGTCCGGGTGGGATGCGGACATACCTTCAAGCATGGCGTTGGCATAGGGCTCGCTGGCGTAGAGCGCGACACGATCAATGTCGTTGAGCTGAACCCCCGCCGCTGACAGACAGTATTGAATCGAACGAATTGGGAGCTTGTTGGAGTGTTTCATCCGATTGAGGCGTTCCTCTTCGACGGCTGCTATCACCCGTCCGTCTCGGACGAGCACCGCGGCGCCATCGTGCATAAAGGCGTTCCGAAGCTCGAATCGGTTTTCATGGACTTGGTCAAGTCCGCCGCTAATTCCTAGACACAGCATTTCTTTCTCCACATAGTGACGGGCAAGCCAAATTGGCCTGCCTCCGTTTCCAACTAAATAGGCCGCATTGTCGCTTGCAGCTGCAACCGCCTGTCAGGCATCACCGGCATCAAAGAACGCCTCATAAGGGGTCCGCCTGAATCAACATGAGATGCTTCGATCGTGGCGCCTGCCGTTCCATGACGCCGAGAGTTTGGCTGGATCCGAATCTTGAGCGGCTGCTGACTTGCATGCCGGCGATGCCGTTTTCATCTGCAGCACGAACGTGTGACGCGGAGTGCCTGTATCCTGCGAAGGGGCGGCTGTTGACGAATAATACCGCGCCGTGAACTGGCCCGATTTCATTCCCCGAAAGACCGTCGCACAGGCGAGTGACACGTGCTGCACTGTCCGCCTGCTTCCCGGTCGCACATCCGATAACGCCTTCGCTTGTGCAGGAGGCCGCATCGCGTCATGCGTCGGCCAAACATGGCACCGACTGGAAGCACGGCAATACCGCGTAGAGGTAAAGTGCGCTGATGTTGTATGGTAGCGCTGCCGGCCGGGTCTCCAATCCGCTGCCCAGACGAGCCGACCATCTGCCTGCGGCAATAAGCCTGTCACAAGCAGAAACGCGCTGGGCAGCTGGCTCCCTGCAAGACTTCGCAGCTCAGGAACATTGAGGGACGACTAGCGTCGAACCGCCGACATGGTCGGCCAGTTGCAACTCATTTCTCGGCACGACCTCCACTGCACGTCAGGGCGCATGGAAGATTTTCTCCTTTGGATGGGTGATCGGTGCGGGATGTGCTTCTGTCCATGCAAGATTTACGAAGAGTTATGAAATCGTTTGTTTCGATCAAAGTCATCCACGCTATGAATAGCTGCCGGACATGCGCTTGGAAGGGCTTCAGGCTTCCCGGATGGCTACTCCGATTTGAAGCGCGTGGCATTCCATGCGCTCTGTCACAACATTTTTCAGCAAAGGGGTATGAGAGCAAACCCACACTTCTTGTTCGAAAGTCGCTTCGCGCATTCGGGATGTGGTGCTGGGCGATTCACTGACGTTGCCCCCAGTTTCTATCCAGTTTTGAGTTCGTTTCCGGCGTGGGTTGTGCCCTGCTGGGCGGGTGAAGCGACGGGCGCTGGCGCGGAGCCTTTGGCATCGCGCAGCGCGAGCGACCGTCGCAGATTGAAGGTGGTGGCGAACTCGGCCGGTGTCTGCCAGGCGATTTGGGAATGCGGCCGGGCGGTGTTGTACAACACGACGAGAGAACGCCCACGGGACCGAGGAACGCAAGTTTCTTTATCCATGGCATCCCTGGGCCGGGCGT
>NZ_JAMYLG010000092.1:0-4686 GCF_040317865.1 Mesorhizobium sp. M1365 | reverse complement strand
CGCTCAGCACCAACGAAACCGCAAAACAATGAGGGGGTCAAATCTTCAGTTCGCCCTGGGGGTCAAATCCTCACTTCGCTTGACAGCTCGCTAATTATTTGTTTCCGCTCAGTCCATCATCGTCCCGACTCGCTTCCGAGTTCGTGGTGCTCGATCTCGATTTGCTGTCAGGCCGCTTGGCGACGATAGCAAAAGAATGCCTCCTCAATGGGGGCGTCTTGCGATGTAGCGGCCTTCCGCTACCATCTTCAAACTGTGCGGCCCGGAGACATGGGTAACAGTTGTACCTAAGACATGGGTGACACCCTCGTGCCGAACGGGTTGTCGTAGGTCTGCAAGGTCCTCTGTTCCAAGTCGATATATCTGAGATCATAATGCATGAAGGAGACGAGCCAAATGCCGTCGTCGACTTCGTGATTCCGAGCCTCTGGCCGGCGAGCACGGTGGAGATGTTGATCGTCTTCCTGTGTATGCAGATGCGGCCGCAGGACGGCGGTCCTCCTCCCCGTGTCTCACCGCCGCCACGACATTGCCAGGCAGCTGAAGGGCAACGGCCCTGGCCAACTCAGTGGTCCGCGTCCGATCTCACGGCTGATCTCGCAACGCCGTCGGCCTTTCCGCGTACATAGCTTGGCATCTTGACTGCAATGATGGAGAAAATGCCGATGACTACGCCGGCGATTACATCTATTAAATGATGACCGCCTTCAGGCAGAGTGGCCACGATCATGGCGGCATTCACCGTGGCCAACACGATAAAAAGTGGCCGGATGGTCCGCGCGGCATAGACCACTGCCAATCCAAGTGCCGTGTGGAACGACGGGAACGTGACGAGCCCTGTGCCTTTGGCCATAATCAGATCAAACGGCTCGCCTGATCGCAGCGCCATAAGCACTTGATGGTGCCACATTCCGGCATCAGTGGTGAAGTTCGAAAATTGCCCCGGCGCCGGCTTGAAATAGGCATAAGCGCCTTCTGCTGGGGCCAAAGCCATCATTGCGCCCGTGAAAACCGAAGCAACCGCTAGAAGAGCGACAAACTCCAGTGCTCGTTCTCCTTGGTTTGTCACCGCGAGGATTAACAGAACGAACGGCATTTGGAACGCGAGGGCGTGATAAGCAAAAACCAGGACGGATGCTGTAATTGGCTTGTTGGTCGTCGCGAGGAACCACTGCCAGTCGAAACCGAGGGCGGAATCGATAGAAGCTAGAACCGGGTCCGCCAGAGGCCTTGAGGTGGCCGACGCCAGGTACATGAAGACGGTCGTGGTGATGGCGAGCGGAATGAAAGCTGCTGCGGAAACGACCACAATTCTCAGGCAGCCACAAAGATATTTGATTACGCTCGCAATTGGGCTTGTGTCAGATCGCACTCTGTGGAGCGCAATTGCCGATGCCATCCAAGATGCACTGAGGACAAGGGCCACCTTGCCTATGTCAATCCAGTTCCTCGGTGAAAAATCCACTGTGGAAAATGGCAGCCACAAAATGTCGATCAACCCGAAAAGAGCTGTAGCCAAGGCAATAATTACTAAGTGATTTCGAGTAGACTGCGGATCAGCATGGGGCACAGTCACTGCCACCAGTACAATGAGGATAAAGATGGAATGAGCATTGGCGTGGTCTGCCCATACGCATCGTATTCGGGGAACACCGCTCGCAAGACCCTCTCCTCGTTTACGAGCCGCCGATATTGGAAAGCGAGGGCAATGGCGCAGATTCCGACGGTCGCCCATGTCGCATTGCCGAGAAGAATACCGACCAAGACGATCGCTTCGCAGACGTAGAGCGGGTGGCGCACGATCTGGTAAGGGCCTGCCGTGACGAGCCGTCTGGCCTGCGCAGTGATGCTGAAGGATCTGCCGAGCCACCACAGGCACAAGATGCAAAGCGCGAAACCAACTATGGTGGTCAGGTCCGCAACAAACTCGATCTGCGGAGCTGCCTGGATGCGAGGGACCGCGATCAAAGTTGCGGTGGCAAAGCATCCGATGAGCGCGGAGATTCGCGGTTCAATTCCCTGCGCTGTTCCCAGGGGCGGAAGACGCGCCACTGTCATTCCAACGATGAGCACGAGAAAGCCGACAGCGGCGACATCTGCGGTGAGATGGATAATCCACGCCACTGTCCATTCTGCGCCGGCAAGAGCTACCAAGAACGTTTCGGCCTTCAAAGTCGCGCAGAACGTGAAGTAGAGTGTCATCGTTGCACGCCCGACGAAATCACGTATCTCTGGTGGAGGGAGCTTCATTGATTCTGCCCTTCGGGATCACTGGATAGGCGAGTTGCTCGACGTAAGTTGATGGAATCGGATCATCGACGCCATAGCGCTCCGGGACAGCGTTACCGGGCAGGTACATGGTTCCGAGGAGCGCATCGATCAATGAAAGTTGACCTGCGAAGTTCTTGTCGTATGCCGCGCGCTCGTGAGCGTGATGCCAATGATGGAACTGGGGTGACGCGATCAACCACCGAAGCGGGCCGATGTTCAGCCTGACGTTGGCGTGCAGCAAAAGTCCGTGGACGTGAAAAATTATTGCAAACAGGGCGATCGCCGGACTGCTGAAACCCAGCAGATATACAGGCACGAGCGACGCGCTCTTTGTCAGAGCCTGGTCAACAGGATGAATCCTGTGCGCCGCCAACCAGTCCAGTTCTTCAATGCTATGATGAATCGAATGGAAGCGCCACAAAAAGGGAACGGCGTGAAAGGTGCGGTGGGCCAGGTAAAAGCCAACGTCCGCAATGACAATGATCTCTGATACCTGGAGCCAAACAGGTTGCGATGATACTGCGCTGCCGACATAGGCCGGCACCAGCCGCCCCACCGTACTCGTTGCTAGCGTGAGAGCCGCGATCAGGCCAAGGCTTATCGGGATGCCATTAAACAGCGCATAGATGAGATCGTTGAAAAAGGCTTTCCTGAGTATCTTTTGATGGGGGCGCAGAGCGAACAGGTATTCGATCGGAACGAAGATCAGAACCGCAATTAAGAGCGCTTTGATATTCAGAATGTCCATACGGCGTCCCGCCGGCAAGACGCAATCCAAGCACTTCGCCAACTTGAGCGCAAGCTAATGGTTCTCGGAGATTAGTTGAAAAGGTAATTTGCGCGCCAAACATGTCAGGCTGAGAGCCCGCCTAGTGGATGGAATCTAACACTTGGTGCCCGCGTTTGACGGCGGCAATGATCTTGTCGGGATCGGCGGTCCAACTGAAGGGCTTTGGTTGCTGGTTGTGCTCTTCGAGGAAGCGGTTGATTGCGGCCTGGAGGTCGACGACGGAGTGGAAGACGCCTCGTTTGAGGCGACGCTTCGACAGTTTTGCGAAGAAGCCCTCGACCGCGTTGAGCCACGAGCATGAGGTCGGTGTGAAGTGGAAGGTGAAGCGCTGATGGCGGCCGAGCCAGGCCCGCACCTTGGGGTGTTTGTGAGCGGCGTAGTTGTCGAGGACGACGTGGACGGCCTTGCTGGCCGGCATTTGCGCCTCGATGGCGTTGAGAAAGCGGATGAATTCCTGATGGCGATGCCGCTGCATGTTCTTGCCGATAACGGAGCCGTCGAGCACGTTGAGGGCGGCAAACAGTGTGGTCGTGCCATTCCGCTTGTAGTCGTGAGTCATGGTGCCGAGCCTACCCTTCTTCATGGGCAGGCCGGGTTGGGTGCGGTCGAGCGCCTGGATCTGGCTCTTCTCGTCGACCGACAGCACGATGGCGTGAGCAGGCGGATCGACATAGAGGCCGACGACGTCGCGCAGTTTATCGACGAACTGCGGATCGTTGGAAAGCTTGAACTGGCGCCAGCGGTTGGGCTGCAGCCCGTGCGCCTTCCAGATGCGACGCACAGCGCTTGCGCTGATGCCAGCCGCTTGCGCCATCATGTCGGCGGTCCAGTGCGTCGTCTCGCCCGGCAGATTGACAAGCGTCAGCGCCACCACGCGCTCGGCCACCTCGGGTCCGAGCGCGTGGTCGGCGTCCTCGGCGATTGTGGCGGCTGATGATCCTCGAACCAGAATGATGACTGGCGTCGCAAGATAGTTCCCACCGACGGCAAGGGAAAATGCGATGTCATGACGATACGTCCATTGTCCGAGCAAGCCTCCAGGAATGCCCACCGCGTCCGACGTGCCTGGTCAGGGTCCGTGTCGTACCGAAAGCTCCAGTCGGGGTATATGCATTGCATCGGCCAATGCATGAGATCGCCGGAAAACACTGCCCCTACGCCTCGAGATCTCAGCCCGATGGCTACGTGCCCCGGGGTGTGGCCCGGCGTCGGCTCCAGCCACACTTCGCCATCGAGTTCATAATCCATATCGACAAGCACAGCCCGACCAGCCTCGACGATTGGCAGCACATTGTCCTCATAGGTCCGTTCGTCGGCATCGCCGGAGGCGGCCTGTGCGGCCTCGAACTCGCGCCGCGCCATGATGTAGCGGGCGTTCGGGAATGTCGGTATCCAACGCCCGTCCACCAATCGTGTGTTCCAGCCGCAATGGTCGATATGAAGATGGGTGCACAGCACATAGTCGATCTGCTCGGGAGCAACACCTGCATTCGCCAGGCGCGCCAAAAAGGTGCCGTCGTTGCGGCGATGCCAATGCCGGAAGGTACGCATCCGGTGAAGACCGCAGACGTGCGCATCCGGCAGCCAGGAGAACCTGAGCACCGGAGTGCTGGGGTCAAGCTTTC
>NZ_JAMYLG010000091.1:0-4730 GCF_040317865.1 Mesorhizobium sp. M1365 | reverse complement strand
GGCCCCCCCCCCCCCCACCCCCCCCCCCCCCCCCCCCCCCCCCCCCCCCCCCCCCCCGGGCGCCCCCCCCCCCCCCCCCCCGGCCCCCCCCCCCCCCCCCCCCCCAAAAACCCCCCCCCCCCCCCGGGGGCCCCCCAATCTCCCCGGGCCCCGCCGCTAGCCAAGCCAAGGAGACGAATATGCCACACATCGTGAAGCATCCCCGCCGCGTCATGGCCGCGCTCGCCCTGGTTCTGATCCCGGCCGGCGCGCTGGCGGCCATGGCCACCGCCGATCAGTCCCTCGGGCCGGTGCGCTGCGAGATCCGCGCTACGCCGGAAGTCGACATGGTCTCGTTGGAGGCGCTCGCCTATGCCGACAAAAGCGTGAGCGGCACCTACTCGTTCCATGTTGAAAGTGCCGCTCGCACCGGCGGCACCAATATCGAGCAGGACGGCGCCTTCAGCGCAGCGCCCGGCAAGCCAGCTACGCTCGGCGCCGTCACCCTTGACGCGAAGGGCGCCGTCTATGATGCTAGGCTCGAGCTCACGGTCGATGGCAAGAGCATCAGCTGTGCCGAGCGGCTCGGCGGCGCGACCTGATCGCATCGCCAGATTTACGAAAAGGGCGTCGGCAATCGGCGCCCTTTTTCTATGTGCGTCAGGCCGGGAGAAAAAATGACTGAACGACAGCTGAACGAAGGATTCCGGGAGGGTTCAGCCACCAAATGAGAAGGTTGGCCATAGGCTGGGCAGCCGGAAAATGGAGACCAAAGATGACCCGCAATATGTTCAAAACTCTTGCCGCCGTTCTCGTTGCCGGCAGCATCGGCCAGGCGGCGTTGTCCGCACCGGCTTACGCGGGCGGCTGGGTTTCGGCGACATTTGCCCCCGGCAACGCCCGCGACGCCCGCGCTCTGGCGACTGGACTGCGCTTCTATTCGTTGTATCGCGGCCTGCATGGTGCCAGCATTCGTCAGTCCGGACAGCGAAACGCAGCTGGCATCGGACAAAACGGTCGCGGCAATCTGGGCATCATCCAGCAGGAGGGCAATGGCCATTCCGCCACGCTGCAGCAGAACGGCAATGAGAACGCCTACGGTATCTTCCAGTTCGGCCGAAACACCGACGCCAATGTCGCGCAGAACGGCAATGGCAGTGGTGGCGCTACTTTCAGCTATGGCTGGTAGCGGCCGACCGATCGAGACTCGGGCCCAGAGAATCGTTGCGCGTCGCCAGCGGCTCGCTTGCCTGGCGGCAGTTTCCAATGTGCTGGCGGTCGCACCAATGGGCGCGCGCAGAGTAGGTGCGATCCGAAGGCCTGCCAGCTGCTTCCCGCTCTTTTCCGTGAACGACCATGTGAGGTCTAGAACGCGAGGGCGGGCATTCATCGCGCTTTAGGTATCCAGTCCCGGAGCGCCGACTGACAACGCCACGTGGCGCGCTCGCGCGGTCTTATGACGCTTGAGCCGAATCCCATGAACCTTCATAGTTCCATTTTGACTGTTTCATGCACGGCGAGATAGAAGTCTCGCTTTCAATTGCTGGATACCGCCGATCTGAACCGCTTTTTTTAGACGAAATTGTGCCGCAAAGCGGCGCGAGATTCTGTTTTGCAACGTCTGCGGAAGATTTCTGTCTCTGCAGCGTTATTGTTTGTACGGATGGCGGATTGTCATGCTGACGCTCCAGAAATTCCTCTGCCTCTTCCTCCTCGTCGTTTTCGTGGCCGCTTCGGCGACGGGGGCTCACGCCCAGGGTGAAAAACGCCTCGCTTTCGTCATCGGCAATGCCGCCTATCCTTCGGGCACGCTCGTGACGCCGGCCAATGATGCCGGCCTGATCGCACAGACCTTGCAGGCGGCGGGGTTCGATGTGGTCGGCGCCCGCGATGTCGACCAGGAATCGCTGCGTGGCGCGCTGCGCGATTTCCTCGGCAAGGTTTCCGCCGCCGGTTCCGATGCGGTCGTCTTCGTCTATCTCGCCGGCCGTGGCGTGCAGTTTGAAGGCGAGAACTATTTCTTGCCAATCGATGCCCAGATCGCCAATCCAACCGACGTCCCGCTTCAGGGAATGCGGCTCTCAGATGTCTCGAAGTCGCTGGCCGGACTGCCGACCAAGGTCAACATCGTCGTGCTAGATGCGGCGCGGCCGAATGCATTCCCGCAGATGAAACAGCCGCTGGCCGGCGGCCTCGCGCTGGTCGATCCCGATCCGAACATGCTTATCGCATTCAATGCCGCTCCGGGAACCGTCGCGCCAGAGGGCAAGGGACCGTACGGCGCCTACGCCCAGGCGCTGGCCGAGATGATGCGCGAAGGCGGTCTGCCGCTTGACGATGTTTTCGATCGCACGCGCCTTCGCGTCAACGGGGTGACCCAGGGCGCGGAAGTTCCGTGGAACGCCTCAAAGATCACGGCGCCCTTCGTCTTCTTCGACCGCGCTCCGGATGCGCCCGCGCCCAAGGTCTCGGAGGCTGAGTCTCGGGCCAACCGGACCAGGGAGATCCGCGACTTCGACGCCCACGACGCCTATGTTGCGGCCCTCGACCACGACACGCTCCGCGGTTACGAGGATTTCGTCGGCGCTTTCCCACACGATCCAATGGCCAAGCGCGTGCGTGCCATCATCGCTGCGCGGCGCGAAGCGATCACTTGGCGCGAAACCTGGCTCCAGGATACGCCGGAAGCCTACTGGTCGTACCTCAATCGCTATCCGCACGGTCCGCACGCCTGGGATGCCCGCCGGCGGCTGGAGCATTTCGATGCAGCGCTGGAGCCGCCGGAGGATTTCACCGTCTACGCCTACGATGTGCCGCCACCGGAGGAGGAGGAAATCATCTATGTCGATCGGCCCGTACTCTATTTCGGCGATCCCGATTTCCATTTCGAGCCGCCGCCGCCTGTCGCAGTGATCTTCCTGCCGCCGCCTCCGCCGGACTTCATTGTGTTGGCGCCACCACGGCCGGCAGTCGATATTTTCGTGTTGCCGGTGCCCGTCTTCGTGCCGGTGCCGGTATGGGTCAACCCGCCGCGCAACATTGTGCCACCGCGCGATAACATCGTCTTCAACAACATCCACAACACCACCATCATCAACAACAGGACGATCAACAACGAGATCAACGGTGAGGCTGGGCAGGCCAATGGTAACGCGCCGGGCGGCCTTACTACCGCCCAAAAGCTAGGCGCTGCCGAGGGTCTAGGAGCGGCCGCGCTAACGGCAAAAGTGGCGCTGCCGCCGCTGCTGCAGAAGAAGGCTGCACTCTCCAACCGGAACCCTGCCGCCCTGGGCAAGCTCGGCCAGGGGGCTGCGCAAGGCAAGCAGCCTGGAGGCGCAAAGCCGCTATCGAAGACGCTCTCAATGGATCATGCTTTGCCGGGAGCGAATGGCAGGGCGCTGCCGCTCGTCAACGGCAAACCGCCGGTGCTCAACGGGCAGAATTTACCCAACAGCAGGTCCAAGAAGCTGCTTAGCGAGCGAGGGATCTTGGGTGGCAGCCAGCAGTCTACGGGAAATGCCGGCGCTGGCGTTACCGGACAGGGGAATGGTCAGCAGAACGGAGCCGGCAATGGGCTGGGCAAGAACGGCAAGTTCCGCAAGCTGCCGACCGTCAACGGTGCACCGGCCGGGCAGAGCCTGAGCGCGCAGGAAAAGTTCAAGAAGAACAACCCAGCTGTCCTCTCCGACCAGGGTGGCGGCAAGCCGAAGAAGCTGACCCGCACGGATCTGTCTGCAGGCCAGGCCGTTGTCGGACCGAGTGATCTGGCGCCGGGCAACGGGAACAAGAAGTTTCGCAAGCTGCCGACCGTCAACGGTGCGCCAGCCCGGCTGGGCCAGAGCGCGCAGGAAAAATTCAAGGAGAACAATCCACCTGACTTTTCCGACCAGGGTGGCGGCAAGCCGAAAAAGCTGACGCGCAAGGACCTGTCCGCAGGCCAGGCCGTTGTCGGACCGAGTGATCTGGCGCCGGGCGACGGGAACAGGAAGTTTCGCAAGCCGCAGAACGGCGGTGGAGGTTCCGCCGGCGCGGAAGTCAACGTCCAGCGGAACTTCAAAGTCAACAAGCCGAACGAGGATCCGCAGCGCCAGCTCAAGCTGCAGGAAAAGTCGAACCTGCAGGTTTTCTCCAAGCCGCAGAAGTCTGAGTTTCACGCACCGCCAAAGCCCCAAATGCAAGAGCGAGGCCTGCCGCAGAAGCCGGAGTTTCATGCCCAGCCGAAGCCCCAGATGCAAGAGCGACGACTGCCGAAGCAGCCGCCAGGCAAGAAGCCGTCCTGCGGGCATCCGGGCGAGCCGGCCTGCAGCAAATAGGAGCGCGGAAGCAATCGGGGCGCCGCAGTGGATCGGTGGGGCTCTAGATGGACAGGAAATACGGACAAGGTTCTGTTCGCGTCACGCTCACCCGATGAGCGCTGGGTCGCCGGGCACCTGGTGCATTTCTGTATTCTCTTGATGAAAGCCTTCTGATGACAGCCTTCGCCCTGGAAAAGCGAATCAGGCCGAAGTTGGCGCGACTGGCATAAGTTACGGAGCGAATATTCGGCTTCAGTTCCTATGCCGTTACTGCGATCGATCGATGTGACGCCAATAGCTGAAGCGTTTCTGTTGCTGCCGGAGATGCAAGATCCAGTGATTTGATGGCTTCGACCTGGTTTTGCGCAGGTGATAGTGTGCTGAAGGTTCTGCAAAAAGTTTTGGAGAGAGAACGGGGCTTGCTCTGAGGGGCGAGCGGCCATGGCACGGTGGTGA
>NZ_JAMYLG010000090.1:0-5942 GCF_040317865.1 Mesorhizobium sp. M1365 | reverse complement strand
CCTCGACCAGCGCATTGGCACAATCGTCGATCCATTCGGACAGCGGCTCGCGCGCCCCCGGCGGCAAGGGATCGAGTTCGCGCACGCGCGAGCGACCGTCGCAGATTGAAGGTAGTGGCGAACTCGGCCGGTGTCTGCCAGGCGATTTGGGAATGCGGCCGCGCGGTGTTGTGTAGTCGGCGCGCCACAGGGCGATGGCGACGCGTGCCTGAGCCAGCGAAGTAAACAGCGTCTCGTTGAGCAGTTCATCGCGCAGTCGGCCGTTGAAGCTCTCGATGAAGCCATTATCCGGCATGATGTTCTTGGTGCCATCGTTTGTTCGGTACGTCAGGTTCGGTAAGCTTGGCGCATCCGGGCCACGGGGCACCGGGAGCACGCTAGTGCGGGCAGGCCGTCGTATGCAGATGAACTGCGAGTTCGAGCACATTATCTGGCCGCCCCTACGACTCGCCCGGATGCGCTGCCAGCGCGGATCCGTATTTGTCGTGTTGCCCGCTCGCTCCCTGTTCGTGACCAACGATGGAGGGAGCCGTGCGTATTATCGGCATGGACATACACCGCGTTGTAATGGCATTCGACGCGGTTCTGATCCGCCCAGGAGAGGATGGCGTTCGAGGTGAACTCGCTGCCATGGCGGGGGCGAGCAAGCAAAGCAGGTAGTCTCGAGAATAGTATTTGCTCGCCGTACCTCCGCGTGGCTCGCCGAACCAGACTTCGCAATCGGCCTGGTCCCAGCCCCAGAGGCACGTCGCCCACGCCGTTGACGCAGAATACGATGTTCGGGTTTGCTGTTTTTTGGGTCTGAGAGTTGTGGGAAGGGCTACGCCGCCCGCGGTATGCGCGACGTGAACGTTGCCCTGGACACCGATACGCTCGTGCCGTTGGCGTCGCTGATAACATCCACCCGGGCCTCGAGCTGCTTCACCAGTGCCTCCACGATGGCTGTTCCCAAGCCGCTATTTGGTGCGCGGCCGGCTGGCTTGCCGGTGCCATTGTCGGAGACCGTCAGTTTCCAGTCGCTGCCATTGGTCTCGTAAGACACCTGGATCAGGGCTGCGGTCTTCTCCCGGGGGAACGCATATTTGATCGCGTTGAGGATAAGTTCGGTGACGATCAGCCCGAAGCTGACCGCCTTCTGCGAGTCGATCCTGCCGGCTTCCGCGGTGACTTTGACGGCGATCGGCTGTGCATCCCCGATCATCGACGAGGCCAGACTGCTGCACAGCTTCGGCAGATAGGAGCCGACGTCGATTTCGTCGATGCCTGCTGAGGTGTGGAGATGGCGCTGCACTTCAGCCACCGACATGACCCGCTGGTGGGCATCTTTCAGATGCTGGCGGGTTTCCTCGGAGGTGACCGAACGGGCCTTCAGCAACAGGATGCTGGCGATAATCTGCAGGCTGTTGGCAACCCGATGCTCCATCTCACGTAGTAGCACATCCTTTTGCCGCAACAGGTCTTCGGTGCGGCCGAGAAGCTCTTCCTTCTCCCGCTCGATGACACGCCGCGCCGTTATGTCGTTGAAGGCGAGAAGGATGGTGACGGCCGAATTGTGGTCGTAAAGTACCTTTCGCGCGTTGAGCAGCATCGTGCGTTTGCCGATGTTGGGGAAATCATACTCGACCTCGAAGCCGTCCATGGCGGTCTTCTCAGGGATGATCGTCTCTAGGAGCAGGCGCAGTGCCGGAATGTCCCACTGGCCGTCGCCTAGCGCATAGAGAAGGGCGCCGTGTGTCTCCTCGGGGTCGACCTTGAAGGTCTGATAGAAAGAGCGGCTGGCCGCCAGCACATGAAACTTTTCGTCGAGGACGAGGAACGGTTCGGCGATCGTGTTGACGATGGCCTGCGACAGCGTCTGCGCGTCCTCGATATTCGCAATTGGGTGGAACAAGGCTCAAGGCCGATCTGGAGGCGCCTTCGCCTCCTCTTCGGCCCTTGTTACACACTTGACGGCTCGTGTCGCGGATTGAATCTAACCGGCGCAGCACGACAACGTGCGAGCCGGACTGTTCGCTGAATCCGGCAAGCGCGCGTAGACCCACTGATGTTGCACGCCAGCTAAATATGCCCGATATCATGGCGGCTGGCAGGGCGAGGTATTCAGTGGCGGCAAATCGTCTAAACGGAATTTACCCATCAGAGCCCGGGCTGGTGGGCATTCCGTTCGCCCCCAATGCCCGTCCGCGCACTTCATTGCCCACCGTCGCTACCATCGTGACGGCGGTTGCGGCGCTGTATTTCGGGCGCGAAGTGTTCCTGCCGATCGCTATTGCGCTGCTTTTGACCTTCGCGCTCGCGCCCGTGGTGTCGGCTCTGAAGCGCGTCGGCATTCCCCGCCTTCCTGCCGTCATCGTCAGTGTGCTCGGTGCATTCGCGGCACTCGCTCTGTTCTCCTTCATTGCCGCGTCGCAGGTCAGCGAACTGGCGCAGAACATCCCGGCCTACCAGACAAATATCCTGACCAAGATCCGCTCGCTCAAGGAAACCGGGGCAGGAGGAGGGATCATTGCCAGATTGAGTCAGGTGATCCAGCGCGTCGGGCAGGAGATCGATCTGCAGGAACCGTCACCGCCCGCCGCCGACGCGCCGAGGCCCGAGCCCGTGCCGGTCGAGATCGTCGCGAGAGAACGGCCACTCGAGATCCTGCAGAACCTCATGGGTCCGTTGATCAGCCCGCTGGCCTCGGCGGTTCTGATCGTCGTTGTCGTCATCTTCATGCTGCTGGAGCGCGAGGATCTGCGCGATCGTTTCATCCGCCTAGTCGGCTATGGTGATCTGCACCGCACCACCCAGGCGCTGCAGGATGCCGGCAAGCGCGTCGGCCAGTATCTGCTGATGCAGCTGGTCCTCAATATCGTCTATGCCATACCGATCGCTATCGGGCTCTGGATTCTGGGCATCCCCAATGCGCTGCTGTGGGGCCTGCTGGCGCTGGCGCTGCGCTTCGTTCCATATATCGGCCCGGTCATCGGGGCGCTCGTACCACTGTTCCTGGCGCTGGCGGTGGCGCCCGGTTGGTCGCTAGTGCTGTGGACCGCCGCCCTCTTCATGGTGATGGAGTTGCTCACCGGAAATGTCATCGAACCCTGGCCTTATGGCGCGCGCACGGGACTCTCGCCATTGGCCATCATCGTTGCGGCGATCTTCTGGACTTGGCTGTGGGGCCCGCTCGGCCTGGTCCTGTCGACGCCCCTCACCGTCTGTCTGGTTGTGCTCGGCAGGCACGTGCCGCAGTTCGAATTCCTCGACGTGCTGTTCGGCAACGAGCCAGTGCTCGAACCGCATGCCCGGCTTTACCAGCGGCTCCTGGCCGGCGATCCGGACGAAGCCACCGACCACGCCGAAGAGATGCTTGAGAAATATCTGGTCGAGTTCTACGACAAGATCGTCATTCCCGCTTTGTTGCTCGGCGAGCAGGATCGTGTCCGCGGCGTCATGGACGACCAGCAGAGACGGCAGATGGCAGCCAGCGCGCTGACGCTGGTGGCAAATCTCGACGACAGCGCACACGAAGAAGCGGTCGAAGAGGATGAGCCGGCTTTCGCCGAGTATGGCAAGACGGATGTGGGAAAGGAAACAGCCGGGGAGGGCAAGGAAGCCGAGGACGAGATCGAACTGCCTAACGGCGTCGGCATGTCAGTGCTGTGTTGCGGCGGGCGCGGCGAGCTTGATGATGCCGCCGCTGCCATGCTGGCGCAGGTGCTCGAAGTTCAAGGCGCGACGGTGTCGACGGCGGGCTTCGCCGATATGGACCCGGCGAGCATTCGCCGGCTCGATCTTGCCGCTGTCGATACCGTCGTTGTCGGCTTCCTCAACCCCGATTCCGTCAAGCACGCCCGCTTCCTGGTGCGCCGGCTGAAGCGCGCCAGGCCGGCGCTCAGGGTTGGCATCGCGTTCTGGTCGGAGGCCGGCAACGACGACAGCCAGGCGGCGGCAGCACTGGCCGGCGACATCAATGCCGATTTCGTTGCCCATAGCATCGTCGATGCAGTGCGCGGCGCGCTGTCAAGCGAGCCGCCGGTAGCGCTCAAGCTCGCAGCCAAGCGTCGCTTGCGCCGGCAGCCGTCCGTCACGAAGAAAGCGGCGCTTGCGGTTGCAAGCTGAGGCCGCGGCGACGACACCGCGGGGCACTCCTGGCGCGCGGGTTATTGATCCCAGCGATGGCCAGCGGTCAGGCAGACAGCTGCTCAACACCAGTACGGCGAACGAAGAACCGACCGCACAGCCAATGACGCCAAGCATCTGGCCATCCAGTTCGAACTCGTCAAGGACAGTACGATAGCAGGCCCAGCCCGCCGATGGACGGGCACGGCCCTCTGTGCGCAACGGCGCACTATGTCGCCGTCCGATCAGCACGCACAAATACGAGCGGCAGGCTTTTCTAGGGTCGGAACAAGAATTGTTCCCAGCGACACGATAAGGTCGAACGGAGCATGAACTTCATGCGGCGTGGCGGAACCGAGCCGGAAATCTGAGCGGCCGGAAGCCTTCTGGCATCTGATGATCTGCATACCAACTGTAGATGTGTAGATGCCGGTCACATTGATGTGTTCCCAGCTCAGCGGCGAGACGCGCTTCAGCAGGTGATCCGGAACCTCGCGATGCATTTTGCCCAAGTGAGTGACGGCCCGTTCGATATAGACCGGATCCCAATGCACGATCGCGCTAACGACGAGGTTGAGGCCGGAGGCGCGGAACGCTTGGCTTTCGAATGATCGGTCGCGGGATTTCGCCGCGCTCGTGGAAGAAGACGGCGCACTTCAGTTAATGCGCACCTTCGCCCTTGAGGCCGGCTTGGCAGCGCGGACGTCGCACCGGTCACACACTTGGATTTGGCTAGCGGGACATTAGCAATCAAGCAATTAAACCGGAAGGAGTACGCCAGCCGCAGACTGGCCGAGGAGTCCAGCATAGAGACCCGCGAATCTCGGGTCTTTATACGAATTACGAGATACGAATTACGAGCAAAGTGCAGCGCTCAGAAAAGTACAATGCCGGCGGCGAAGGAAATGTTGCAGTAGCGTGCATCGGAACGAGCAAGTAGCGCCAATTGTCGAGCGCCCGCGCGGCGCGGCAGAAGCTGCCGTGGTCCGCCGCCGCAATGGCGTAACGAAGCTGCGGATGTCGAACGTTATGCTCAAAATTGGCTTTTCGATCGAAGAGGTGGCGTTGCTTTTCGGCCACCGCCCTCTTCAGCCTGAAGTGGCGATCAGCCCAATTATGAGGGGCAGGGACGTAGGCGGCCTCCCGCTTCTCCTCCTGAACCACGGCTGAACGCCGCCTTCAGCATCGGTTCGAACGGCATCTCCTAAAACGAAGCCGTTCAACTCGCGGTCCCGTCCGCCAAAGGAGACGCCCTCATGATCCGCAATTCTTTCATCGCAACCGCGCTCGCCGCTCTTGTCGGCATTGTCGTCGCTGCCCCAGCCATGGCCAACGACGTGAGCATCGAGCAGTATGGCTGGTCTAATTCGGCTGGCGGCGCCCAGAACGGCTTCAAGAACCGTATCCGGGTTTACCAGAACGGCCGCTTCAACAAGGTGATCGGCCAGCAGCGCGGCCGCCACAACCTTTCGGCTATCGGCCAGGACGGGGCCGGCAACTACGGCGCCACCTACCAGAACGGCAACCGCAACGTGGCCGGCGTCGGCCAGTTCGGCTCCAACCACACCACCATTCTGACCCAGGACGGCAACGGCAACATTGCTGCCGGCGTGCAGGTGGGCCACGGCTGCGATGCCAATGTCAGCCAGGGCGGCAGCGGCAATGTCGCAGCTTTCGTCCAGGCCTGCCCATAAACACGGCAACGGCCAGGCGGGCCCGGGGCATATAAACGGCCCCCCCCCGCCCCGCCCAACAGGACCCGATAACAAAACACAGTTAGAGGAACCCCCCCCCCAAAGGCGCGGGCGGCGCGGGGAGTGTTACGGGGTGGTATAAAA
>NZ_JAMYLG010000089.1:0-6169 GCF_040317865.1 Mesorhizobium sp. M1365 | reverse complement strand
GGCACAACGCGCTCACATTCGCTCCCGGCGCGCTCGCCAACCTGACAAATTCCAGCTTCTGTTTCATCGCGCTCGTGTCCTCGAATGGCATCCCGAACCTCCCGGCGCAAAGCGCGCCAAACTGTTCGCGATGTCCTCGCACACCTGTTCGCGATGTCTCCGGTCCAAACAGTGGGGAGATTGGCAGTTTCGACGTCCCGCCATCTTTCTTTTCCCATTCATCCATCAAGCGAGGCTGACCATGAGCGATTCCCGTGCTCGCGATATTCTATCGCGACAGGCTGAACTGGAGAGCGAGCGCAGCCAATACGAGCATGTCTGGGAGGCGGTGTCCGAATTCTGCGATCCCGATGCTCCCGACATGTGGAGCGGCCGCCGCCACGCGGGCACGGACTCGCAGGCCGAGCGGCAGGAGCGGCGCGGTGCGCGTGTCTACGCCAACACCATCAACTCGGCCGCCAACCGGCTGGCCGCCGGGCTGGAAAGCCTGATCATTCCGCAGTCGGAGAAATGGCATGGGTTGTCGACCGCGGCCATCAACGACGAGGAGACCGACGAGGAAAAGGAATGGGCGGAAGCGCTGCGCGATTTCCTTTTCTCGCTGCGCTACTCCGCCAATTCGAACTTCGTGCCGGCAACGCAGGCCTGCCTGCGCAATGTCGTGCGCTACGGCCCGGCCTATCTCTATGCCGAGGAAGGTTTTGGCGGCACGCTGATCCGCTATGCCTCGATCCCGGTGGTCGAGGGCTATCTCTCGCGCAACCGCTGGGGCCAGGTCGACATTTTCCACCGCCGCTACGAGCGCACGGCAAGACAGGCCGCGCAACTGCTCGGCTATGACAGACTGCCGGCGCGGATCAAAATCCTGGTCGACGACCCCGCCAAATGCGAGACGAAGATCTCGCTGATCCAGTGCATCCAGCCGCGCGACGAGCGCAAGATGTACAGCTTGAGTGGCTCCTACCAGTATCTCGATACGGCGTTCGCTTCCTATCACGTCATCGAGGACGAGGAGGCGGTCGTCAGGGAAAGCGGTTTTCGCTCGTTCCCGGTGTCGTGCTTCAACTGGCGCCGCTACGAGGGCGATCCGTACGGCATCTCGCCGACCATCGAGGCGCTGACGACGGTGCGCGAGGAGAACGCCGTGCGGCGCTCCGGCCTGCGCGCGCTGCAGCAGATCACCGATCCGGCGACGGCCTCCAAGGCAAGGCTAGACTATGTGCCGGTGCTCAATCCCGGCGAGAACTATCCCGGGCTGATCGACGATGCCGGCCGGCCGCTGATCGCGCCGATCGCCACCGGCCAGAACCCGACCTATGCGTTCAATTATGCCGACAGCCGGGCCGAGGAGATCCGCGACATGATGTTCGTCAATCTGTTCCAGACGCTGGTACAGAACCCGCAGATGACGGCGACCGAAGCCTTGATCCGGCAGGAGGAGAAGGGCGCGCTGCTCGGGCCGTCCGGTTCGATCATCCAGGCCGGCTTTGCCTCTAATCTCGACCGCGAGCTGGGCATTCTCGAGGACAAGGGACTTTACGAGGAAGATAGCCGCTTCCTGCCGCCGGCGAGCCTTGCCGGCAAGGCGCTGCGGCCGACCTTCACCGGTCCGCTCGACGTGCTGCGCCGTTCGGCCGAGGCGCGCGACACCATCCAGGTTGTCACCACGGCCATGCAGATGGCGCAGTTCGACCCCGGCGTGATGGACAATATCGACGGCGACGAGGCGCTGAAGATCGTTCAGGGCGCCGGCCGCAGCCCGCAGCGCATTTTTCGCCGCCAGGACGAGGTGGCCGGCATCCGCGATGCCAGAGCCAAGGCTCAAGCTGAACAGGCCGGCATGGCGGCGATGGCTGCCGCCGGCAAGGTCGCCAGGGATGCCGTGCCGGCGGCAGTGCAGGCGCGCGACAGCGGCCTGCCCGATGGGCTCGGCGGGCTGATGCCGCAGGATGTGCAAGATGCTTCGGGCGGGCAGGGCGCATGAGCCAAAAACGCTTCGCCCATTCCAGCCAGGCCGGCGGCCCGGCCAAGGCGCGGGATGCCCTGGCCAAGGCCTATCTCAGGGTGTTCTCGGGCCAGGACGGCGAAATGGTGCTGGCCGACCTGGCGGCCGCAACCGGCTATTACCGCCGCCCATCCTATGGCGAGTGGCTGGCCAAGACCAAGACGCCGAACGGCTTCGAGCTGCACAGCGCGCTGAGCAACGCGCGGGCCGAAGTGGTGCAGCATATTATGGGGTTTTTGACGCTGGACGAGGCGCAACTGGCGGCACTGGAGAAGGCGGCGAGGGCGGAGGCGTAGGGGCTTAGGAGCGCCGGCCTTGCAGGGGTCACGGCCCGCTCCGGCCGATCATTCCGGCGACCTCGGCCAGTTCACAGCAGGATCACCATAGGTTGCCGCGGCCAATCCCCGTTTAGCCGACGCCCGTCGGCTTTGAGCATCATTAATGTCGGCCAATTCCTCATTGGCGACCTCTCCAAAATTCATGACCCGACGAAGGCGGCAGGACCCGGCCGGATCGCCGGTGCGGCGCCCGACCGCGCGGTGATCTTCGGCAGTTCGAGTCTGCGGGCTCCTTGGGCAAGGAATATTAAATGGCGACTATACCTCTCCAGCTTGCTCAGCGCCGGCTCGATACCGGCAATGTGCTCTCCTATCCCGAAGGGTCGCCGATCGGCAGGGCGATGCAGGGTTTTGGCGACGAGCTCTCTGCGGTCGCAGAGCGCTATCAGCAGCAGAAGCAGCAGCAGGAAGCGTTCGACGCTGAACTCGCGCGGCGTCGGTTCAACGGCCAGATCGCGCAGGCGGAAGACGAGGTGGTGGCGAATGCGCCGGCCGATGGCGGAGGCCTGCATGACACGATGTACGGCCAGGTCGATCCGCGCACCGGCCTCGTCACCAAGCCTGGCCTGTTCGACACGCTGTTCGACGACGCCTTGCCGAAAATACCCGAGAGTCAGCGCACCGCTTTCGCCAGGCAGAAGGAGGCCATGCGCGAGGCCGGCTCACTACGCATGGCTGCGAGGCAGCTTCAGCGGCGCGACGAATATGAGCAGGCCGAGTGGACCAAGGTCGATAACATCTCAACCAGTGCCATCGCGCAAAGCAACCCGAAGGACACCGAGAACTTCGAGGCGATCCGGCAGAACGGCTTTGACCTGATCGCCAAACTCCGCAACCCGCTTGCCCGACAAGCGGCGGAAGTCGCCTGGCGCAGCAATACGGCCAAGGCGCTGGTTCAAGCGATGATCGCCCAGGATCCGAAGCGGGCTGCCGAGATGTTGGGTGCTGCGCAGGCTGGAAGCCGAACCAAGGACGACACCGCCGCGGCCCTGGGTGGCTCCAGCGCCTTTGGTGCGCCCAATGCGGCGGCAGCGAAGGGTGACCGCGTCGGCAAGCAGACGCCTGATGAAAGGGTGGCGCAGGCGTTCAGGGACGACCTTCCGCAACAGGAACAGGCAGCGCTGATCCGACAGGCGCAGGCGGCCAACACTGCTCAGCAGGTTGAGCTTCGCACCAACATCGGTCTCGCCGAGCAGAACGCGCCGGACGCCATCGCACGGACTGGCGCTTATTCCGGCAAGATGCCTGGCCGGGACGCCTTCAGGATCGCCTATGGGCTCGACAAGGGCGACAAACGCTTCCGAGATTTCGACTGGCGAGCCGATGTCGGTGGGCAGGTTTTCGGGATGCGCACCATGCCGAACCAAGCGATCCATGCGGCGCTACGCGACCCCGATTCCGGGCCGAACGGTACGCAGGAAGACCAGACGCGCCGTCAGGCGACCGCTGCCGCGGTAGGGCTGGTCATGAACCACAGGCGAACCGATGCCGGAGGCTACGTCAGGGAGGTGTTTCCCAATGTCGATGCCGCCTGGAAAGCCGTGATCGGCGGCGGGCTTGAGGATCCAAACGGCTATGACAAGGACGCCTATGACAAAGCGATAGCCATGTCGGTCGCCGCGCAAGAACATTTGGGTATTGAGAACCCTCAGCCCGTGCCGCTGTCCATTATCCGTGATCTCTCCGACAATTATGACAGCGCGAGCATGTACCAGCAGGACATAAACGCGAAAGTAAGCACGCTGCTTGCCGGAACGTCCGGCCCTGCCGCTCGAGCAGGCGTGGCCCGGCAACTGGCGGATGCCGATCTGGCCTGGATTATACCGGTTGAGTCTGGCTACAAGGCCCCTTCGACGCTTTTGGTGTTGGCATCAGAGGGGAAAGCCCTTGGCAAGGTAGTTGCCAATGCGGGGATCGCCCTGGCCAATGTAAATGATTGGGTTGCCTACGGCATGGCCGGAGGAACGATCAGCCCTCCAGATTACAAGGATGCCTACTACGAGCCGTCGAACCGCGACGAAAATCTGATGATGCATCAGGGATCTGACGCATTGGGCTGGTCGATACCGTCGCCCGCGTTTGGTCGAGCCGCTGTTGCCGAGAAAGGAATCCCGCAAGCAATTGAGTTGGTCGGTTCCGGGGCGGCAGGGCATGCAGAACGATCCATAGGCAGTCTGGAAGCCGCACCAAGTTCCAAGGTTGCTCCCGGTCAGCTTGAGAAGCTAGGTGCTGGCGAAGGCACTGCGCCAGCCATGCCGGCGAATGCACAGCCGGAGGATTTCACCAAACTACCCAGGACGTCGCTTGATGCCGCTGGAGAACTTCCGATCGCTGACTCCAACGCCCTCTCTGGCGTTACGACGCCCAGCCCCGTGCAAGGCGGACACCAGACGACCCGTTCGCCTCGGAAGTCAAAATTGGACCGCGAGATGATCGCCGCAGTGGCGAGCGAGCTGTTTGCCAGAGACCCTAGTCGCGTAGAGCATCCCGGTGCAAAATTTGGCGAGGCGACTACAAATAATTATCGGAAAGCGTATGCTCAGGCGAACCCCGACGTGAACATCGAGGATGTAGTAATTCATCATCCGGCTGAGCAGCAATTACTTAAGAGGCTTCTAAATTTCCTATCGAAGAAAAAGATCAATTCGATAGAAAATCTCCGCGGGATCCCTAAGGATTTAAACGATATTCTGCATCTTGTTATCATTAGGGGCGAAAATGACAAATTCTATGAAAAGTACCCGTATCCAACGGAGCAGCAGATTCTGGATCATTCTACAATGATGGATAAGAAATATGGCCATCATTTCGTGCCGCCTGTCGGAAAATATAGGTGAAAAATGGATTATTATTATGTAGAGCCATTTGTTGCTGGTGATTTTGGCAAAAATACGGTTCTCGATAACCGCGTTCACCCGCCGATTGTGCACAAACTTCACTACGAGATTGACGTTTGGATAGGTGATGTCCTGATAAGGAGTTTTCCCTGTTATCTTGTCACCAAAGAAGCCGAGCTGGAGCTGCTGAAGATGCGAGTTTCAGGGGCGACGTTTGCCGACGTCGAGGTTACTGCTTCGGAGTTGTTTCATCGGCTGCAGCCAGAAACAGAACTTCCAACCTTCGTCTGGATGAAGATCCATGGGCAGCCAGGACATGATGACTTCGGCATGGCTTCGAACCACACGCTTGTTGTTTCAGAGCGGGCGCTAGACGTGTTTGAGCGCCTCGGCAATGAGTCGGCCGGGATTCATTCATTCGACGAGCCGGAAAAGGATTGAATGATCCTAGTGACTTCGCACGTCAGAGATTTAGCTGATGGACTGCAAAACCTGAACGCGAATAGCCATCGGTTCTGCGGGCATCAATTCTGCAAGGTGCAGTCCAAATACCACGTGTTCAGATATGTTGGAGTTTGTAGCGTGACCCGCGCCTTGGTCGGAGGACCTTCAATATTTGCTGTCCTCATAACGAAGGTGTCGAGCATAAATGTCGTGCTGTCAAATGCAGCGATCTGATATACGTTTCGTCGGAAGATATCGTATTTCGTTGACGATGGTTTGAACGTGCCCGATTTGCTGGTTACAATGAAGTGATCGGCAAATTCTTGGATATCAAATTTCCTGGCCTTGTTAGCTGCGACGAATCCCGAGTCATCTGATGACGGTATGTCGGACCATGTGTGGAAGTCGCTTACTGAACATATGAAGACGTCGCCATCTTTTGAGTTCACTGGCTCCATTGCAGTTGTGTGCGTCAAGTTCTGCAAAATGGCGTGGCATTGCGGTGACGTCGGCGTGTCCGCCGCGCAGCCCCCGTGTTTAGCGGA
>NZ_JAMYLG010000088.1:0-6552 GCF_040317865.1 Mesorhizobium sp. M1365 | reverse complement strand
TGCAGACCATCGACAACCCGTTCGGCACGAGGTTGTCACCCATGTCTTAAGTACAATCTGTTACCCATGTCTCCGGGTTGGACATCCGTAGGGTGGTAGCGGGAGAGGGATACCGCCAATACAGTGCTGCTACTGAATTCACTTGCTAAATTGAGTCCCTGCGCCTGTTGGCGGTTCGAATCGCGTGCTGTGCGCCACTTTACGATTTTGCGCGATTTCATACCCTGCCGCGGACGGATGCCGCATCACGCCGCCGACAGCCGCACGTGGAACTTGCTGTCGGTTGCCGAAGATTGTGGCAATCCGGACAGACCCGTCGAAACAGGGTGTAGGCTTCCGCCTCCTGGGTCACAACCGCTGTTTGCAGGGTGGCCATGATCTTCTTGCCGTCGTCGATCGACAGGCCCAGGTCTCCTTCACGCAGACGCTCATCGCTTTTGTCGATCCGGACCTCTCGGCGACAGATGTCGCCGAATTCGTTCGTCCCTTCGATCGAAATCGTCCACTCCATTCCCATCACTACCTCCGAAACCAAAGAGATGGTGATGGCCCAGTCGACGCTAACAAATCGTGGCCGCGCTCACCCCAGAGAAGTTACCGGTCTCCACTGCACTAATGGGCGGTGTAAGCTCCGTCCACCAGATGGTAGCTCCCAGTGATAAAGCTGGCCTGGTCGGACAACAGGAAGCACACAAGAGCCGCTACCTCTTCCGGTTTCCCGCGCCTGCCCATCGGCTGAAGACCCGCCATGCGCCGGCTGGCTAATGCCTCCATTTGCTCCGATAAAAGAGGCGTTTCGATCCAGCCGGGGCCGACGACATTGATCCGGATGCCCATCCTAGCATATTCAATCGCCGCAACCTTGGTTAATCCAACGACCCCGTGTTTCGCTGCCGTGTAAGCGGACGCAGTTGGCAAGCCGACGGAACCGAGAACAGAGGACATGTTCACGATGGCACCTCCGCCTCGATCCAGCATCGCGGCGATTTCGTACTTCATGCTGTAGAAAACGCCATTGAGATTAACGTTTATCAGTTTGTGCCAGTTGTCGAGCGGATAGTCTGCCGTTGCTTTTCGAATGCCGTCGATACCTGCATTGTTTACCGCCATATCCAGTCCGCCGCATTTCTGGACAGTGAACTCGATCAGCTTTTCCACTGCTGCCGCATCCGTGACATCTACCGCAAAGTCGTAGGCCCTGCCTCCTTGCGAGCTTATTTCGGCGGCTGTGCAGCGCGCGGCCTCGGCATCAAGGTCGGCGACAACAATCTCGGCTCCTTCTTGCGCGAGTTGCCGTGAAACAGCCGCACCTATTCCGGAGCCTGCGCCGGTCACAATCGCGACTTTACCATGGAAGTCAGGCTTCATCGGCTCTGTCCTATGCCATTTCTGACATAACCGAACAGAGGCAGACGGTCATCGCAAGAAGTTTCGCTCCAATTCGCTTGTTTAATCCTGTGAATTCATTTTTGCCACCACACAGCGAGACTTGGCCCGCAGGCCTCGGAATGGTAGAGACGAGGGCGGCGGTAGATGACCAGTTTCCTAGCAGGTACAAATGGAAGAACACCACATTGCGCGCCGGGGGCTCGTGCTGGGTAGTCTGGCTCTGATGATCTCCGGATGCACGTCGATTTCATCCGCGTTCGGACCAAGGCGTGGCCTGAATCCTCGTTACCGACGGCAGCATGTGCGGTACGACGGAAACGAGCCGGCCGGAACGATCGTCGTCGATACTTCGCACCGTTTTCTCTATGCCGTCGAGTCTGACGGGTGGGCGACGCGCTACGGCGTTGGCGTCGGCGAGCAGGGACTTTCCTTCAAGGGTACAGCGACCGTCGGCCGCAAGGCGGACTGGCCGTCGTGGACACCCACCGCCAGCATGATGCAGCGCAAGCCGCGCCTGGTGCAGTATGCAGGGGGGGTCCCTGGCGGACCAAACAACCCGCTTGGTGCGCGTGCCCTTTATCTCTATCGAGACGGGCGCGACACCCACTTCCGGATACATGGTACAAACGAGCCATGGACGATAGGCACAGCGGTATCGAACGGGTGCATCCGTATGATAAATGACGACGTCATTGACCTCTACGACCGTACTCCTTTGGGCACGACGGTGATGGTTGTTTGATGGTGGGCAGGCCTGATCTTCGTTGGATGGTGAACCCTGCCAGCACGTCACCGCAAAGGTGCCGCCGGCAACCGGGTGCCAACTGTGTCATTTCTGCACTAGGCGTTGGTGTAGATCGCAGCTAACTTCGTGGGGCTGCATATCGTTTTAGTTGTGGCGATTCCATAGGCTATTCCGCCCCCGGGGAAAGGATTGCTTGATGAACAGGATATTGATTGCAATGGTTGCTGTGCTCGCCGTTGCCAGCCTGAGCGGCTGCGCGAACGACTGGATCGGCAAAGGAAAGGGTAAGGCTCCGGCACCCGCTCCGGTAGAGCAACCAGTGATTAAGTAAGGACCGGCTTGTATGGGGAAGGGGTGCCAAGCCCTTCCCCATACATACGCAGCCGGGGCTTTGGCCGGCTTCATAGCGGTTGGCGAGCATAGGCCGTTATTAGGTCTGTGCTTTGTGAAGTTCGGGAATGGACGCGGCGATGACGCTTCTAAGTAGCCGTCTCTTGCTTGTGGCGTTGGTGGCCCTCCCGGCAGCGGCATGTCAGACGAAAGACCTGCCGCCCCAGCCGAATTTCGTATCTTATGCCGATGGCGGAGCTGCGCCTCAAAAAAACGACGAGCGGTACTTCATCGAGTTCCGCTCCCGCTACGCCCTAAGCTACGGCCACACCTACGCAGTTTTTGGGCGCCTGGACCGGGCCGGGAGAATGATCGATCCCCAAGTCGCGGGCCTTCACCCGGCTTCGAACAGTGCGGTTCCCTATGTTCTGGGCCATATCGTGCCGGTGCCAGCCGAAACCGGGTGGAGCGACGGTGATCTGGAAGAACCATACAGATCCGCAAGCTGGCAAATCATATTGACCCGGGCCGAATACGACAAAGTCGTTGCCTACATCCGCAAGCTGCAGGCGAGCTCGCATGTCTGGCAGGCGACGGTCTTGAACTGCAACGGCTTCGTGGCGGACATCGCTCATTCCATGGGATATAAGACTCCCGCCATTCAGCTCCGGCCGCAACAATTCATAACCGAGCTTCGGGAGATGAATACATAACCAAGATTCGAGGGATGAATGGGACCGAATGCGATCGGTACTGCCCCTCCGGCTTTCGCGTCTGCGGACTAACTCGGAGAGGATCGCTGCGCCTGAAGGTCGGCCGGTGACGAAATCGAGACGATGGGTGAAGTGGCCATACTCAGGGGCAGCTGCTACAGTCGCGATCGCAGAAAGGGCGCTGGTGACCTGAAGTGAGCATTGCGGCAGCCTCACTTGGCGAGGTCATTTGGGTGATCGGCATCGTTGCTTGGTACGTGATTCGGTATCCCTTCGAGCGCCGGGCAAGGCGCGTGCGAATTGTAACTGGCTACCGCTCACGTTCCGACATCGTCGGGCTTGCATCTGCTCTGTTTGGCCTCGCAATCCTGCCTGCCTTCTATGTTGTCACCGGCATGCCCGCAGCGGCTGACCACCCGGCCAGCGTTTGGGCCGTGGCTCTCGGCACAATCATCTTCTGCTCCGCGCTATGGGTTTTTCGCAGATCCCATAAGGAACTTGGCCGGAACTGGTCGATTACGCTGGAGATTCGCGAACGGCATGAACTCATCTGCGCCGGACCATACGCTTTGGTCCGCCACCCGATGTATACCTCGTTCCTGCTCATGGGCCTCGGCCAGGTCTTTTTGCTGGCGAACTGGATTGCGGGCATATCGGGTTTGATTGGGTTCGCAGTCCTTTTCCTGCTGAGAGTGGACGAGGAAGAGCGTATGATGCTGGAGAATTTCGGCCCGCAATACCGTGCCTATATGGAAAAGACCAAGCGAATAGTCCCTTATCTTTATTAGAGGTACGTTTTATGCGAGGCCGAGCCCTCAAGCTTTCCGCGCCCCGGCGCCTTGTTGGCGATCTGATGAGGTTTTCGATCGGCGTGCCACGGGTCGCGGTGCAGCGTCAGATGAACCTCAGCCCACTCGTAAGGGCTAGAATGGCGCAGCACACCAGGCCCTCCTGGACCGCGATCTTCCTGAAAGGATATGCGCTTCTTGCCCTAGAGATGCCGGAGCTGCGGCGCGCCTATGTCAAGTTGCCCTGGCCGCAGCTTTATGAGTATCCGGCAAGCGTAGCCTCGATTGCCCACGAGCGCGAATATGATGGCGAGCCGGCCGTTCTGCTGAGCTGCATCAAGTGCCCGGAGCGCTACTCCATCACGGAACTTGAGGGATCCATCCATGCGGCTCGATCACGGCCGATCCTGGAGGTCCCGGAGTTTCGGCGTGCCTTGCGGGTGGCAGGTGCGCCCGCGCCAGTCAGGTGGCTGCTTATGTGGCTAGGGTTGAACATCGCCCGGCAAAGGGCAAATTACTTCGGTACCTTCCAACTGTCGGTCTATTCCGGTCTCGGTGCGGAATCACTCAACCCGCTGACACCACTGACCACGCTTCTGAACTACGGTCCGATCGGCAAAGACGGATCGGTGAATGTCCGCATCCACTACGATCACCGGGTCATGGATGGAGCGAACGTCGCACGAGCACTGGAGAGATTCGAAAAGATCCTGAACGGCACTGTCGCCAATGAAGTGATGCTGCTCGGTCAAGGAGTTTCCGCTCCTGCAAGACAGAGGAACGCGACGTGATTTCGCACTGTGAATACCGGCCAGCTATCGTCGTGATTGGCGGCTCGGGTGGAATTGGCCGGGCGATTGCGAGCGTCGCGGCAAGGGAGCGCGGTGCGGTTGTGCTGGTTGCCCGCTCGCCCGAGGGTTTGGCCGCCGCGGCGTCTGAGGTTAGGGAGGCGGGCGGCGAGGCATTCACGCTCGAGTTGGATCTCGTGGCAGGCGATGCGCCGACGCGCATGGAGGGCTTTCTGTCCACACACGGCCTGGTCTGTGATGTCCTGGTCAACAGCGCCGGCTATGGCCTGCGGGGCGCGACGACGGCGCTGCCTATTGATGATCAACTGGGCATCATCGATCTCAACATACATTCCCTCACAGAACTGACCCTCCATTTTCTGCCGGGAATGGTGGCGCGCCGACGGGGCGGGGTGCTCAATCTCAGTTCCGTGGCCGGGTTCGTTCCCGGGCCTTATATGGCTCTGTACTTCGCCAGCAAAGCTTTCGTGCGCTTCTTCTCAGAGGCGCTTCACCAGGAATTGCGCCGAACCGGTGTGACGGTCACATGCGTTGCACCAGGCCCGGTGTCGACGGAGTTTCTCGCAAGATCAGGCGCCAATCAGACGGCGCTCTTCAACATCTTGCCCAAGGTGGATCCGGAGTATGTGGCCGAACGGGCGTGGCGAGGGTTCAAATCCGGTCGTCGCCTCGTCGTACCGGGAATCTCGGGCAAGTTGGCTGCCCTTGCGGCAGCGCTCCTGCCTTCAGCAGCGCTGCTGCCCCTGGTCGGCCGGCTGCAACTCGGCGGCAATGATCAATGTCCTTGCGGTTCAGGTATGAAGTTCAAGAAATGCTGCGGTACGCGCCAGATTCAGCTACGCCGGGGCCCTCGGGGAATTATCCCCTGAAGGACCAGCACGCCCGCTCGCTATTTCAGAAGTCGCCGATGGTCTTGGCAACGACCAAACGCTTTCCACTCTTCGAGTCACAGGCGGCTCAGCACGGTCACTGCCGACGATGCAGCCTGCCAGCGAATGGAACCGGGTACAGCAGCCCATGTCCGATTCTGATGCCAATAAAGCCATCGTACGCCGCTATTTCGATATGTTCCGGTGATCTGACCCAGCTCGCCGACATTGTTTCGCAGGACTATGGTGACAAGCTGAATGAACAATCCTCTGGCATCGACGTCATCCGCGGCTATCTCGAGGGCCTAAAGTCCAGCTTTCCCGATTTCACTTGGACCATCGAGCAGATCATCGGCGAGGGCGATCGGGTGGCGGTCATGAATCGCGTCAGCGGCACCCAGGTGAAAATGACTTCGGTGAGATCAAGGCGACCGGCAATCGCGTCGATTTCGCTGCTTTTCAATTCTATCGGATCGCCGACGGAAAGCTCGCCGAGCACTGGGAGGTAGCCGACTTCGCCAAGTTCCAGGAGCAGCTGACCGCCAAGCCGCCAGGGAGTGCCTTCAATGCTTTTCATGCCTTGGCAGTTATCTTAAACTTCCACCGATTGCGCCGCACTTCCTCAGCTACACCAATGCCAGCTTTCCCGTACGCAGTGACCTCGCAGTAAGCGCGATTTTCCCTGCACGTTGACGCCGGCGCTTTCGACGGATGGCCTTCGAATTGGGAACGGTATCTGGTCTGATCAGGCTGCTGTTGCTTTGGCGAAGTTGAAGGGCAGCAGATCCTCGATGGCTGCGTTCTCGGGGCGCTGAGGTAGTTCAGTGAGGACGTGGCGCAGCCACGCTAACGGCTCGACGCCACAGGCGCGGCAGGTCAACATCAGGCTGTAGATGACGGCGCTGGCCC
>NZ_JAMYLG010000087.1:0-6594 GCF_040317865.1 Mesorhizobium sp. M1365 | reverse complement strand
GGGCCAGCGCCGTCATCTACAGCCTGATGTTGACCTGCCGCGCCTGTGGCGTCGAGCCGTTAGCGTGGCTGCGCCACGTCCTCACCGAGCTGCCTCAACGCGCTGTCGATACTGATATCGACGACCTGCTGCCCTTCAACTTCGCCAAAACCGCCGCAGCCTGATCCGCCCGGACGCGTCCATCTGAAAGCGACCGTCGTTGAAAGGCGGCGTCGACGTGCGGGGAAATGAGCGCTTTCGATGGGCGCATGCCCATACCTAAGCACATCAATGATTGGGCGATATGGGACCTTCACCAACTGGATTGTCGAATCTCTGGAAAGATAGCCGGAAGACAATTGCGTTATGGCCACTCTGCCGTGCGCCATTCGGTCCCTGCGACTTGATCCAGGCAAAGGGCTGAGGCCGTAAAGCGAGTCTTTTGCGCGCCCACGGGTGGGCCAGGATAGAGGCAACGTAAACGCAGTTATTCGATGATCGCGCCGCGGTGTCCTCAGGCTGTGCCGCGCCCGACCCCGGCGACGAAGTGGTCGTCGATCGCCGCGTCGCCGATGTCGACCCGAAGTTCGGCCAGTTTCGCGGTGAGCTTCACTGCATCCGCAGTGCCCACCGATCTGGCACGGGAGGTTCTATCAGGCGGTCACGGCTGCACTCGTTGTCGGATGTTCGACGATGTCGGACATGAGACACAGCGTCATCAGGATGATCGCATTGCTTGGAAACGATTTTCTTATTTGGCACGACTCCTGCGGGGCTGTCCGCAAAACGCGCTGCGGCACGGACAGAGGAGAAATCATCGCATGATCATGCCCGCCGAACATGCGGTCGCAGCCGCGAAAGCGGAGCTTTCCCGGGCCGACGGAAGACTTTGCGCCTGTTTTCCAGGCGACTTCACTCTTCGGGTTAGCCGGACATGACCGCATTCGATTTCCGTCCAACGCTGAATGCACCCGACGATGACCCCCATCTCTGGCTTGAAGATGTAGAAGGCGAACGGGCACTTGCGTGGACCGCCAGCCAGTCGGCAAAGACCCTGAAGAACTTCGCGGGAACGCAGTTTGAGCGCGACCGGGCGGCGCTTACAGCGATTTTCGACCGTCCCGACAGGATTCCCCGTATCACGCGCCGCGGTCAGTACCTCTACAATTTCTGGCAAGATGCCGGAAATCCGCGCGGGCTGTGGCGCCGGACCACCCTTGCCGCCTACATGAAGACTGATCCCCAGTGGGAGCTGCTGATCGATCTGGACGCCCTCGCCGCTAGCGACGGAGAAGATTGGGTCTGGGGCAGCGCATCGATCGAGCCGGAGAGACGGGAAAGAGCCATTCTGCGCCTGTCGCGCTGCGGCAGCGACGCGGTCGTGCATCGCGAATTCGACCTGAGCTCCCTGAGCTTTGTCGCCGACGGGTTCAATCTCCCCGAGGCCAAGGGCAACATTGATTGGCTCGACCCCAACACGCTTCTGCTTTCCAGTGCGCTTGGTCATGGCATGGCCACCCGCTCCGGTTACGCGCGCACCGTGCGACTGTGGAACCGTGGCGCGGATCCCCTCACCGCGCCGGTAATCTTCGAGACGGGTTCCGAAACCCTCGTTGTGTGTGGCCATCTGGACCGTACCGCCAAGAGCGAGCGCCTGTGGTTCGTCGAGCAGCTGGCTTGGCTCGACAAAATAGTCCGCATTGGCGATAGAAGCGGGCCGAAGATTGAGATCGGCCTTCCCAAGGACGCCAGATGGAACACCTTCGGCGATTGGCTGGCGGTAAAGCCGCGTAAAGCATGGACGGTTGCCGGGACGACCTATTGCGCCGACGCGCTGATCGGCATCTCGCTTTCCTCTTTCCTGGCTGGCGAGCGCCGTTTTAGCACTCTGTTCGAACCAGCCGAGAGGCGGGTCCTGCAGTCCTTCTTCTGGAATAACGGGAAGCTCATTGTCGCCTACCTGGCGAACCTCGTTCCTAGATTCGAGATATTCACCCCGGGCCCGCAGGAATGGACGCGCCGAGCCCTGAACACGTTTCCCGCCGAACGGACTGTTGATCTCTGGTCACTCGATGCGGCAGATCACGAGACCAATGGAGAGATCCTGGTCTGGGCTCAGGATCCGATCACGCCGCCGCAGCTTTTCCTATTGGATCTCGACGCCGCGCCGCCTCTCAGCGTTTCAGTAATCCTGAAGCGCAGCCCGGAGAATTTCGACGCATCCGGACTGGTGGTCACGCGCCACGAGGCGGTCTCGATCGATGGCGAGATGATTCCCTATACGCAGGTCGGTCCGGCTGACGGGAACGGGGATGCCCCGGTTCACCTCACCGCCTATGGCGGGTTCGGCATATCGCTCCTGCCCTCCTACAATTCCTCGCTCGGCAAGCTGTGGCTCGAACGCGGCGGCACGTGCGTGGTGGCGAACATCCGGGGCGGCGGCGAGTTCGGCACCCGTTGGCACGATGCCGGGCGCAGACAGGGCAAACGTCTTGCCCATGACGATTTCGCCGCCGTTGCCGCCGACCTGGTGCGAAGGGGCATTACGCTGCCGAGGCGGATTGCCGCCGAGGGCGGGTCAAATGGCGGCCTGCTGATTGCCAACATGCTGACCCGCTACCCTGAGCACTTCGGCGCGCTGTTCTGCACAGTTCCGCTTGTCGACATGCGCCGCTACACCAAGCTCCTGGCGGGCGCGAGCTGGATCGACGAATATGGCGATCCCGACAAGGCTGACGATTGGGTTTTCCTGAAGGAAATCTCCGCCTATCACGCCGCGACGCCGGGACAGCCCTATCCGCCTGTCCTGCTCGCCACCACGAAGCGCGACGACCGCGTCCACCCGGGCCACGCGCGCAAGATGGCCGCAAAGCTGCAGGCCCTTGGATATCCCGCTTACTTCTACGAGCTCAGCGCGGGCGGGCACGGCTACGGCAAGGACAATCGCGAGCGGGCCGCATTCATCAGTCTTGGCACCAACTTTCTTCGCAGCGCGATCGGTTGGCAAGCCGATGGCTGATTGGTGCGCCAAACAAGGCAATGTTTCAAAAAAAGTGAGCACAGGTCCGTGATTGCGCGAATTCGCAAATAATGACGGCACTGTCTCATGCAAGGTGAGTATGAGAATGCTTCAGTATAAACTGATAAAATGAGATTCTTAGTAGTGCAACGCACCATGTCTGAAGAAAAAGGAGAGAATATCATGGCCAGAACGCGACCGGGCGTGGTCCAGGGAATAACAGCGGCTGTCATCCTCATGGTGATGGGACACCAGGCCGCCGCGGCGGACCTTGCGCAGGCCGCGAGCGTCCCGGAAGTAGCAGTCTTGGCCTCGGACGAAGGAGACTTGGCCTCGGAATGGCCAAGCCCTTGGCAGATCCGCCTCCGTGGGTTGGGGGTCATCACCCAGGATTCGGGCTACGTTGATACGGCGCCCGGCTCCGGTCTTTCCTATTCGAACACCGTGACGCCCGAACTCGATATCTCGTATTTCTTCACCGACAACGTCGCCGCCGAGCTTATCCTCGGCACCACCTATGCCAACATCGCAGGCCAGGGCTCGATCGGCGGGCTGGGCAATATCGGCAAGGTTTGGCTGCTGCCGCCCACGCTGATATTGCAGTACCATTTTACCGATTTCGGTGCTTTCAAGCCCTATGTCGGCGCCGGCGTGAACTATACAATCTTCTATAATCAGGATGCCGGCAGCGCCGATGATCTCAAGGTTAAGAACACCTTCGGCACCGCACTGCAGGTCGGGTTCGACTACATGGTGGACGAGCACTGGGGCGTCAACTTCGACGTGAAGAAGCTTTTCCTGAAGCCAGACTTCGACGTCACCGTGGCCGGCGCCAAGCTGACGGGGAAGGCGGCGCTCGATCCCTGGCTGATAGGCGCAGGTGTCACCTACCGCTTCTGACAACGGAAGGCGAGGCGGCTTGCTATAGCTGATCTGAAATGAAGGGCGCCTTGTGCGCCCTTTTTTCGGTCGCCCCTGCACGGGAAGAAGCCGTTGTACAGAGGGCGGCCGCCTTCCTCGAGTGGACCAAGAAGCGTACCCTGGTCAACGCGGCCTCGACTAATGCCTGAAATGGAAGTGCCTAGAGACGCGCCTTAGATCAGGATGCAGCGGCCAGACTCTTTGCCGGCATCGGTCTCCCCGACGTTCTGTGTGAGATTATGCGCCTGCGCGCACGGACCTCCTCCACGGCGACAAGATGCCGTGTTCAGCCATGCTGCGAGCTGCCGGTTCTTTTCTGCTGCACCGGTGGGCTGGCGCCCCAAAGCGTCCCTCGGCAGCCCAGGGCCGCGCTTCGCCCTGCCCGCGGCACACACGGTACGGTACCGGGCTCCATCTCGGCAATGATGCGGTCTGGGACCTCCTGATAGAGCCTGGCGCCCGAGCGCTGCCCTCACCTCGGTCTCCGCTAATGGTTCGCTTCTGTCTTGCATGCAACGTCGTCCTCCGCTCGCCAATCGCTGCTTTCCCGGGAAGTGGGGGGGTGGGCGGCGGGTTGCGGCCGGAAGGGCCGCCGTCCAGGCGAACCGCATCCAGAGGACCGAAACGAACAGAAGGACCCGAAGCGAGAGCGAAGGGTTGCTGGAAGCCGCGGCGGCCGTAGAAGGGCGCGCCGCCCACCCTGAACCGCTGGGAAAGGCCCACCAGATCAGGTTGCGAGGGTCTGACGACCCGCGCCAGGGCGGGAGCCGAATGGCCGAGACGCCTGAGCTTGCCGCAGAAAAGCGGGCTGGTCCACCGGGAGCGGTGGCTCCGCGAGAGGCGCCGGCATCAGTTATGACCGCAGGCTCAACAGAATCTCGCACGGATCAGCGTCAAGCACTGCGGTTACGTCGAGAAATTCAATGATGTCGAGACGCCGCTCCCCACCTTCATACTTGGCCACGAAGGATTGCGGCCGGCCAAGCTTCTCAGCCACCTGCGCCTGAGTCATGCCTTTGGCCTTGCGCAGCGATATCAGCTGGGCCAGAAACCGCTGGTGGCGGGGAGATCGAAGTGATTTGGGCATGTAGGAGAACCGGTCAGGTAAAGACCGTCTCAGCCACTAATCCCGGTTCCGGATTATCCCATTTTGGGATATGCTGTCTTGAATCCAGCGATCAAGATGCGAGGTTCGCGGCAGACATGAATGGATCAACGGGAACAGACGGGACTCAAAGCTCGACACTGCGCGACGAGGTCCCTTGGTCGGAGAGCCTCACGAGCTATGACCGGCAGCATTTCAAGATCTATCTGAGGATTCTCGACGCCTGCGCCGACAATGCCAGCGAGGAGGAGATGGCGCATCGCATTCTCGCCATTGACCCGTCCATTGAACCGGTCCGCGCCAAAAAGGCCCTCCGCAGCCATATCGACCGTGCTAATTGGATGGTGACGACCGGCTACAAGGAACTGTTCGCCGGCTGACGCACAGCGCGGATCTCATGCTCTTCAAAGAAGGAAATTCAGATATTCGCCGTTCATTAGCGCACGGCCACGTGAGACGGCGCGCCGGATACGATCGCGCAGGTGATCTTGAGGATCCTTCCAGTCGGACCGGACGCGCGCTTGGCCGACGAGCGCTTCGGCGATTTCGCGATGTGATGCTCCGGCAAGCGCGCCATCGAGCGCGCGGAGGACGAAGTTCAATCGGGGCCCGCGTCTTTGTGGCGGAAACAAGCGCGCGGGCAGTTTTCCATAGGCACAAAGGGCATTGAGGCACTCCAGCGCTAACAGACGATGCTTCGAAAGTGCTGCCGGCCAGATCGCCTCGGTGCGGAGGTAAACAGGATGCAGGACATCCGCTCCCGAAACAGCAAGCTGGAGGCTGCGCTCCGCATCGCGAAGAAGAACCTCCTGGCTCTTGTCGGGCATCAGCAGGACTGCAGCACGACATGGCAATGCCGCCAGCTCGAACGACGACATCGTCGATGACGCAAATCGCCGTTCCGCAATGACAGGCCACACGCTTGGACACCGGCGGGGACACCAAAACACAGTCGCACTGCGCCCGTAAGATTCAGCGAAACGAAACACCCCAGCGCGACAGGTTGCCGGCCGACGCGATCACCTCGACGGTGGTTCCATGCGGCAAACTGTTGGCCTGCCGGCGCGCAGCAAGCACATCATGCTGAAATACCGGATTGCGCCGCAAAAAAGTTGTGTGCGTCAAGTTCTGCAAAAATGGCGTGGCAGTAGCTGTGACGTCGGCGTGTCCGCCGCGCAGCCCCCGTGTTTAGCGGAGCGGCGGACACACGGCGGTGCTCAGGCGGCCAATGCTCTCAGGCTCTCCTTCTTGTGCTCGCGCAGATGATCCATGTTGAGATAGCGGGTCGCCTCGAGCCAGTTCTCGTGGATCTCGACCGCCAATGCCCGAACCAGCCGCAGGCAGCTCCGCGGGTTGGGGAAGATGCGAACGACCAGAGTGCGCCGCTTGATCTCCTGGTTCAGCCGCTCCAGCATGTTCGTCGACTTCATGTGCTTGTGGTGGGCAAGCGGCAGCCGATAGAAGCTCAGCGTCTCCTCGATGTTGTCTTCCACCCAGTTGACCAGCTTCGGGTATTTGGCCTGCCATTTGGCGATCCACTGCGCCAGGTCGCGTTTGACCTCGGCAAGGT
>NZ_JAMYLG010000086.1:0-7027 GCF_040317865.1 Mesorhizobium sp. M1365 | reverse complement strand
TAGCTCAGAGCGTGCGGCCCGCGGGTTCCTGCATGAGAGACTTTCGTACGCCTAACGGCACCCGAAACCCTTCAGCATGTCAGCCGTCTAGATCCGCTTTGCCGTTTCCTGAAAGCTGACATCGCAGGCGACCGCGCTGGAGGTCGTGGTGGCGCCACCTTCGGGCCTTGCCAGTAATGCCGCGAATGTTATCCGGCGGACGGGCTTCTCGATCGCTGCGGCATGGAAAGGACGATGGCGCGCTTTTCGCACCCCTCCACCAGTGAACGGTTCCGCGAAGTGCGGAACGGGCCTTACTATCTTCCCCCAACAAGGAGGGAGGAGGGCGCGAACTCGCCAGCGCCTCGCGCTTCATGGCACCCGTCACCAAGTCGCCCCATCAGCGGTACCGATAGAGCGCAAGCGGGCCTTACCATTCCTCCAGTTCCTCGCGATCGCTTTGCTATCGCCGAGGAGGAGGGGCCGATGAAAATCCGATTGCAAAGCTGTCGGTTTGAGTATTGCATGGTCGCATTGGCCGGCGAGGCAAAGTGAATTCCAGGTTCCTTTGCTGCCTTGAAGGATTATTTGGCGACAATTCAAACGTCGCAGTCGGTCGTATGCGGTGCAACGCGGTCAGTGACTAGCGCTCGGCGGCTCCCGAGGGGGGGTGAGGGATGAGCAGCTCTCCGGTGTATTCGGGTGATACGCTGTCGAACGAGACGGCGCAGATCGTCATTGCGCCGGAGCGGCACGGCGAGGGCTTGTACGCGGTCTTCGAAGACCAGGGATCGCCGATCGCTTTCTACGACGACGATGGGCTGCTGCCCGAGCACAGCTTCAGGATCGATCGTGACTTTACGACTGTCGAAGTCCAGGACCGGGCGGATCCGAAGACCTCCACGCGCAAGGTCCTCGTGCCTTATCGCCGCTATTTCGGCCGCCCCGAAAAAGGAACCGCCCCGCCTTTGGCGCTCCTTCAGGCGCTCGGGGACGCAATGGAATTCAACGATTTCGGCGATCAGACGGGAACGATCCCGGCGGGCTACACCTACTTCGGGCAGTTCGTCCTCCATGACCTGACGTCGATGACACCGTCGATAACACCGGGGAAATCGAAGCCGAAGAATATTCGCAGCGCGACCCTTGATCTCGACAGCGTATTTGGTGCGATGCCGCCGGGAGGCGCGTCGGCATCTTCCCAGGCCTGCCCGGCGCCCATGGCTGTAGGCGAGACGACTGACGGCCGATTGCTGGACCTTCCACGTGCGACGGATGGCATGCCGTGCATCGCGGACCGGCGCAACGACAGCAACCTGGCGCTCGCCCAGACCCACATGGCGCTCATCCGTTTTTTCAATGCTGTGCGCCGTCTCAGCGACGACGCCGACGAGGCTAGGCGGCTGACGCAACTGCATCTCCAGTCGGTGGTGCTTCACGACTACGCCCGCCGGCTAATCGACAACGTGATTTACCAGGACGTGATGGAGCGCGGTCGAGCCGTCATCGACGTGGACGCCGACGGGTTCAAGCTACCCCTCGAATTCGCCGCGGCCTGCGCGCGGTTCGGCCACAGCATGATCCGCAACCGGTATCCCTGGAACGCATGGAACCCGGGGGCGACCGTCAGTGCCTTTTGGGACAATACCTACAACAGCGCGATCACGCCGATGACCCGGCTGCGCGGCCAATGGGTGGCGGATTGGCGCCGGCTCCTGGCAATCGGTCTGACGGAAGCCCAGGGCGCGATATTCGCAGCGAAGATCGACACGCGGTTGGCATTTGAGCTCAGGCAGATCAGGCCGCAAGCCCTTCCGCACACGACCGGTTCTATGCCATTGTCGAGAAATCTCGCAGTTCGCACGCTCCAGCGCAGTTACCTGCTCGAGCTGAGCAGCGCGCAACATGTCTTTCATTGCGTCGCGGGAAAGCTCGGCGATCGCGCGCCTCCTGGTTTCGCGCCGCTGACCGAGCCGGAACTGCTTGACGGCGAGAGCCAGGCTGTCCGCGACGCTCTGACCGAACGGCCGGAAGGCGGAACAGCGCGGCTCGTCGATTCCACGCCATTGTGGTTTTACGTGCTCAAGGAAGCGGCCGTCAAAGGTTGCGGGCTGAAGCTCGGTCCCCTGGGGAGCCGCATCGTGATGGAGACGCTCCACGCTGCCGTCAGCGCTGCCGAACCGTCGATCCTGGACCCGTCCGTGCAGCCGTGGCGTCCGGATCCCAGGCTTCATCCTTCGTCGGAAAGTTACGCCCTTCCGGACCTCATCGCTTTTTCCGGACTTTTGGACAGTTGACCCGCCCACATTGCCAGAGGAGGAGTAGATATGTCGACATTCAAGGTGTTCTACGGAGGAACATCGAATTACGACCAGGAATTCGAAGGTACGAAGCGAGCCGGTGCCTTGTTCCATAATTATTGGACGCAGAACGGTCCCGGGCTGAAGATTTTTGAAGATTTCATTATCGGGCTCGTCGGCAGCGGGTTGATCGTTACCTACAAGGACGACCTCAATCCCGATAACAGGGTTTTTGTGAAAAACACTGGAGGAGCCAATCATGTGTTCTACAAGTCCGGCGGGCAGGACAAGCAGATTAATGTCAAAGCGGAAAAGGACAATCCGAATAACGACGTTGTGACGATGGCCGTTCCCAGTGTGGCTGCCGACCCTGATACCGGTGATACCAAAGACTATCTGAACAATGCGCTGACCAAGTTGATCGACCCGCAAATACATCCCGACGAGAAGCGCGAATTTCTCTTTGGTCTGCTACTGCTCAAGAGGTGTCGCTGAATCGCCGGACTGTATCGCAGGCGCTCGGAGCTCGCCTCACACATTCAGCGGAATCTGGGTCTCCGGTGCGCTGACAACAGGGCCCAGATCATGGCGGTCGGGCCCGAGCAGCCGCTTTCGGGCGAGCCGCGGCTTTATGTGGCAAAGCTCGGTTGAAAGGGCGCGGAACGCCGGTACTCCCAGGGCATCGCGCGTCATGTCAGCGAACCACAGCCGAACGCCGGCCCGTGCGCACGCATCGACCAGCGCGTCAAGCGACGGGGGAATGCCCGGCAAGCGAAGCGGACCGCCCGCCCGCGGAGCACCGACCGGATCGAGGGGCGGCCAGGCCATCGTCACGGTTTGCCGCCATTGTGTCCAGTCGGCGGCATCGGCGCCCAGCTTCCGCGCTGCCGCGAGCGGCAACTCCGTCTGGACCATCTCGGTCAGCGCCGCCAGTGCCGCCTCGCGGATGTCCGGCTTCGCGGCGAAGCCGAGTGCAACGTCGCTGCCGTCGCGTTCGGACGAGGCAGCCGCCGCCACCGGCACGCCGAGATCGGTTGTTATGTCGAACAGCCAGGTTCGGCGCCTGCGCGCACCGAGCCATGACACCAGTCCGCTGGTGTCGTCGAGGATGGCGAGGTCGAGCACCGGCCTCTGCCGCCGGCCATACCACCAGCGCGCCGCGGCATCGCGCTCGATCAGCTCCAGCGTTGCGGCAAGCCTGGCGCTCTCCGCGCTGGCGCCGCAGGCGCAACCATTGCTGTCGCCGCTCGCCACCGCACGCTCATCCCCTGCCGCCTTGCGGCCGATGAAGGCGAAATCGGCGGGCACATAGGCCGGCGGCCCGCCATGGGCGTCTTCCACCTCGAGCCAGTCGATCTCTGCGGCCGGATCGCAGGGTGGCGGGCGCCAGTCGAAGTCGCGATTGCGGTCGTTCCAGGACGCCCGGCTCGCGAGCTGCGAATCGGAAAAGCCGTTCAGCATTTCCGGCGGGACCGCCGCCGGGCCAATATCACCGGCGCGTGCCGTGACGAGCGTCTCGTTCCCCCACGCCGAGCACGAGACGAGCTCGGCCGCCTCGCCGAGCGCGCTGGCGCGGGAACCCGCCTCGTCCAGGCCGCGCCCGGTCGCGACGCGCCCCGAGTCGGGCAGGGCAACTTGCGGGAAGCCCGGCAGCCGCACCAGCGCCGCACGCGGCATCGCGATCGCCAGGCGCACCGGGCCGCCGCCTCCCGGCAGATCGAGAATGTCGAAGAGCTGATCGAGTGCCCGCCTGGTCTCTTTCGCGTTCGTCATCGCCATGCTTACCATCCCGGCGCGATCCCATCGACAGACGTGATCAGCCGGGCCACAATATCAGTCAAGACCGTAGCGCGAGCCGGCCATCATGCAAACCCAAGTCGAATTGCCGGCGCTGAAGGCGATCCTGTTCGCGGATCTCTCGCAATACACCCGCCTCACCGCCGCGGGCGAGCTCGCGGCGATCGACCTCGTCACCCAGTGCTTTGCGCTGTTCAGGGATTTGTCCGCCGAGCACCGTGGCGAATTCGTCAAGTCGACCGGTGATGGCGTGCTCGCTCTGTTCGACAGCGTCTCGGATGCGGTCAACTACGCGGTCACGATGCAGCGCAGGCTGGCAGCGCTGGCCGTAGAGCAGCCCGCTGCCGGCCGCTTCAGGATCGGCATCCACTTGGGCGAGGTGCGCCGTCACGAGGGCGATGCGTACGGCCATGCCGTCAACATTGCGGCGCGCGTCCAGACGCTGGCCAAACCCGGCGGCACCTGCGTGACGGAGGAGGTATGCCGGGCAGCGCGCGGCATGACCGGCTGCGGTTTCCGGTTCGCCGGCCGCCACACGCTCAAGAACCTGCCCGAACAGATGTCGCTCTACCATGTGGTTCCCGGCGACACGCCCGGCGAGGAAGCGAGCCGGGCACCACATTTCTCGGTTTCCGTCCTGGACGGGCTCGCCGTGCTCGACGACGTCGGCGAGCCGGTTGCCCTGCGGTCCCGCTGGGCACAGGCGCTGATCGGCTATCTCGTACTGTCGACCGGATTTCGTGAATTGCAGGACCGGATGGCGGCGCTGCTGTGGCCCGAGCGCCCGCACGCCGAGGCGAGGAGCGCCCTGACACGTGGGCTGCGCGTCGCCGCCAAGGCGCTTTCCCGCGGATCGAGGGAATCCGGGCTGCGGCATGGCGCCTATGTGAGCCTGGATCCCGCACGCGTTGTCGTCGACATCAATCGCATCTTCGTCGACCTCAGCGAAGGCAAGGTGGACGATACGCTGCTCGAGCGGTCCGACTGGGCGGAGGCCATCCTCTACGGCTTCGAATCCGTCAGCAGCCTCTATGGCGCCTGGCTGAGCGTCGCCCGCCACAATCGCCGCAACCGGGCGGAAGAGGCGCTCGAGAACATTCTCGGTCGCTTCGACGCGAGCGAACCGATCATCCGGCATGCGGCGAGCGCCCTGCTGATGCTCGAGCCGTCGCACGAGGGCGCCGTGCGCTGCCTGATGCGCCACCATGCGTCCCACCAGAACGTTGCCGCGGCAAGGCGCGTCTATGACAAGCTCGTCGCCCGCCTCGAGCGGGAATATCAGCTGAAACCCAGCGCCGAAACCGCCGCGCTCGCCGCCAGCCTGTCGGACCCCGCGCTGCCGCGACAGCCCGAGAAGCCATCGCACCAGCGCGCTCCGGTCATCGCCGTCTCGAGCTTCAGCAGCGAGGCGGAATCGACAGCGGCCTTCGCGACCGGCTTCCGCTCCGAACTGATCATCAGCCTGTCGAAATTCCGCGAACTGACGATCATTGACATGCAGTACGGTGACGATGCGGCGGATGCCGACTACCGGCTCAAGGCCGGCTGCAGCGACCTCGGCGAGGAGTTTGCGCTGGTCGTCACGCTCGACGAGAGCGCCGCCAGGCGGGTCGTCTGGAGCGAGTCCTACCGGCTGACCCTGGCGAGCTGGCATGCGACCCAGCGCCGGTTGGTCGCACGCCTGACGTCGAAGCTAGAGGTCTATCTCTCGCAGGACCGCCTTTCGCGCGCCGTGCAGCGGCTTCCCGAGGATTTGGGCGTCTACGACGCATGGCTGCGCGGCGAGCACCTGCTGCTGCGCTGGTCGGCCGAGGCGGAGGATGAAGCCGAGCGCCTGTTCAACCAGGCGATCGCCGAGGATCCGAGCTTCGCCCCGGCGCATGCCAGCCTCGCCAGCGTCTACAATTCGCGGCCTTTCATCAGGCCCGGAAGCCCGCATGATGCGACGGCCGAGCAACGCGCGCTTGCGCTCGCCAGGCGGGCGGTCGAGCTCGACCCGCTCGATGCGCGCAACCAGATGGTGGTCGCCTGGTCCGCGGCGATGGTGGAGCGCTACGAGCAGGCCGAGCTGCATTTCGAGCTGGCATCCGAGCTCAATCCGAACGATCCGAAGATCACGGTGTCGGCGGCGCTCGGACTGGCCTTCATGGGGCGGATCGACCTTGCTGCCCGGCTCAACCAGCACGCGCTCGACCTGACGTCGCTGTTTCCCGACTATCAATGGTCGCACATGGCGGCGACGCGCTTTCTGATCGGCGATTACGCGGGCAGCATCGAGGCTGCCGAGCGCTCGCAGAACCTGATCATAGACACGCCCGGATGGAAAGCGGCCGCGCTCGGCAGGCTCGGCCGCATCGAGGAGCGGCAATCGGCGCTCGATCAGCTTTTCGCGGCGGCAGGAGCCGCCTGGGCCGGACCCGCGAACCCATCGCAGGAGGATATTCTCGCGTGGTTTCTCGGCACTTTTCCGATCAGGCATGCCCTGGACAGGGCGAAACTGGGCGCCGGCCTGACGGAGATGCGCGGCGGCGAAGTTCAAACACGGGGTTGATGCTTGCTGAGAGGTTCACTTCCGTCACAATCGGGAGCGCCAGACGGTCGTCGCTGGTCATGATGAGATGCGCGCGAGACCTCGCCGTTGGGAAAGTTCTCATCGCCGGTCGATCGGCTGAAGGCTCTGGCTGAAGCGTAGAGCAGGGCGATACGCAGGATGAGGGTAGGTGCGTGCTCCACCCCGTCTAGATCTTCATGGCGATAGGTTAGGACAGCTGAGAACCGGGGTTTGAAGAGTCCACTGGTGGCGCCACTGCGTCCTCCAGCGTTGGTCGACGGCGATGACTGCTTTCAGGCGACGGCCCAACTCACCTTAACGGCCGACATTGCTGAAGGGTTTCGGGTGCCGTCAGGCGTACGAAAGTCTCTGATGCAGGAACCCGCGGGCCGCAGGCGGT
>NZ_JAMYLG010000085.1:0-7184 GCF_040317865.1 Mesorhizobium sp. M1365 | reverse complement strand
AAATTATACTTTGGCCGCCTTCCTTAATGTGTTTTGCCCAGTTTTGGGTTTCCCCCGCCCCCTTCCGACTCTATTGGGGGGGGGGCGGGCGCCCCGCGGGCCGCCGGTACTCAACGCTTACTTCAGTTCGACCTTGGCGCCGGCTGCTTCCAGCTGGGCCTTGAACTTGTCCGCGTCGGCCTTGGAAACGGCTTCCTTGACCGGCTTCGGAGCCGCCTCGACCAGGTCCTTGGCTTCCTTGAGGCCAAGACCGGTGATGGCGCGAACTTCCTTGATGACGTTGATCTTCTGAGCGCCTGCCTCGGTGAGGACGACGTCGAATTCCGTCTTTTCCTCGACCGGAGCAGCAGCGGCCGCAGCACCGCCGGCAGCGGCAACCGCCACCGGAGCAGCGGCGGAAACGCCCCACTTTTCTTCAAGAAGCTTCGACAGCTCGGCCGCCTCGAGGACGGTCAGCTTCGAAAGGTCGTCTACGATCTTTGCCAGATCAGCCATTGCAATGTTCCTTCATAAGGTTCGAACGTGTGTTTGTGATAGCGAGGAACGGCCTCATGCCGCCTCGTCCTTCCGGGCGTAAGCGCCGATGACGCGCGCGACCGAAGCCGCAGGCGCATTGACGATCTGGGCGATCCGGGTTGCCGGCGTGGCGATCATGCCAACCAGCCTGGCGCGCAGCTCATCGAGCGACGGAAGTGTGGCGAGTGCCTTTACACCGTCGGCATTGAGCGAGGTGGTGCCCATTGCGCCGCCGAGAATGACGAGCTTGTCATTTCCCTTGGCGAAATCGGACGCGACCTTCGGCGCCGCAATCGGATCCTCCGAATAGGCGATCAGCGTCTGTCCCTTGAACAGTTCGATGATCGATGCGGAGTCCGTGCCCTGAAGAGCGATTTTGGCGAGACGGTTCTTCGCGACTTTGACGGTGCCACCGGCGGCGCGCATTTTCGACCGAAGGTCGTTCATTTGCGCGACGGTGATACCGGCGTAGTGGGCCACGACGACTGAACCAGCGCTTGAGAACGCATCATTCAGGCCCGTGACGAGTTCGCGTTTTTCCGCTCTGTCCACTGCCTATCTCCAGTTGACCCCTGCCCTCTACGAAGGACAGGCGTCGGGTTGCCTTTTGCCGGCCGGGCCATCCAGTAACGGATCTCCCGAACGACGCTCGAGGATCCTGCCCCCTTTCGCCACACCTGCCGGGAAGCCGGACGGTGCGCAGACAAAAGGCAAACACGGTTCGAACCTTTCATTGGAGCTTGTGGCTCCTTTGTCCGGTCTTCACCCGTCTCATGCAGGCCCACATGAATTAAGGCCCACATCACCTAAGGTTTGGGGGCCGCCTGCAATCTCGGACAGGACGTCCGGAAGCCTTTCGACTTCCGGTACCGGGCCGCCGACAGGTCGGAGGCCCGGAATTCTTTCACGGATCAGCGTTTTAGCGGCCGATCCAATTGTTTCGTATCAGGACGCAGCGAGCGTCGAGACGTCGAGCTTGAGGCCCGGGCCCATCGTCGAGGTGACCGACACCTTCTTGACGTAGTTGCCCTTGGCACCAGCCGGCTTTGCCCTGGTCACCGCGTCAGCGAAGGCGCGGACGTTTTCTTCCAGCGCCTTGACGTCGAACGAGACCTTGCCGACGCCGGCGTGAACGATGCCGGCCTTCTCGACGCGGAACTCGACGGCGCCGCCCTTCGATGCCTTGACGGCGGCGGTAACGTCGGTGGTGACGGTGCCGACCTTCGGGTTCGGCATCATGCCGCGCGGACCGAGCACCTTGCCGAGACGGCCGACCAGCGGCATCATGTCCGGCGTGGCGATGCAGCGGTCGAAGTCGATCGTGCCCTTCTGGACGATGTCGACCAGATCCTCGGCTCCGACGATGTCGGCGCCGGCGGCCTTGGCCTCCTCGGCCTTGTCGCCACGCGCGAACACGGCGACGCGAACGCTGCGGCCGGTGCCGTTCGGCAGGTTGACCACGCCGCGGACCATCTGGTCGGCATGGCGCGGGTCGACGCCGAGGTTCATCGCGACTTCGATCGTCTCGTCGAACTTCACCGAGGAGCGATCCTTGAGCAGCTTCAGCGCCTCACTCAAAGCGTAAGCCTTGTTGGGATCGATGCCTTCGCGGGTCTTCGATACACGCTTTGCAATCTTTGCCATGATCTCAGCCCACCACTTCCAGACCCATCGAGCGGGCGGAGCCCTCGACCATGCGCATGGCCGCCTCGACGTCGTTTGCGTTCAGATCCTTCATCTTCTGCTCGGCGATGGCGCGCACCTTGTCGCGGCCGATCGTGCCGGCCTTGACCTTGCCCGGCTCCTTCGAGCCCGACTTCAGGTTGGCAGCCTTCTTCAGGAAGTAGCTCACCGGCGGCGTCTTCATGACGAAGGTAAACGACTTGTCCTGGTAGTAGGTGATGACGACCGGAACCGGCGAGCCCTTTTCCATTTCCTGGGTCTGCGCGTTGAATGCCTTGCAGAACTCCATGATGTTGATGCCACGCTGACCAAGCGCCGGGCCGATCGGGGGCGACGGCGTGGCCGATCCCGCGGAAACCTGGAGCTTGAGCTGGCCTGCAATTTTCTTAGCCATCTCTCTTCCTGCCTTTTCTCATGCCGTTCTTGCCGGCGGTTGCAGTCTGGTGGTGCGGTCCGCGCGGCCGGCTAAAGCCGCATTCGCCTCCCACCCGTTTTTGGCCGCGCGATCTCCGCGCCGCCTTCCCTGCCGCCGAATCCGGTGCAGGGATTTCGGATCAGCCCTTCTCGACCTGTCCGAATTCCAGATCGACTGGCACAGCGCGCCCGAAGATCGATACTTCCACCTTGAGCCGCGCCCGCTCCTCGTCCACTTCCTGGACGAAACCGTTGAACGACGCGAATGGTCCATCCGAAACGCGGATCGCTTCACCGATCTCGAACGTCACCGACGGCTTCGGCCGCTCGACGCCTTCCTGAACCTGGTTCAGGATACGCTGGGCCTCGGCTTCGGTGATCGGCACCGGCTTGGAGTCGCCCAGGAAACCGGTGACCTTCGGCGTGTTCTTGACGAGCGAGAACACGGCGTCGGTCAGATTGGCTTTCAGCAGCACATAGCCCGGAAAGAACTTGCGCTCGGCATCGACCTTGCGGCCGCGGCGGATCTCGACGACCTTCTCGGTCGGCACCACGATCTGCTCGATGTCGGCGGACAGGCCCTTCTGCTTGGCCTTGTTCTCAATGTCCTCGGCGACCTTCTTTTCAAAGTTCGAGTAGGCGTGGACGATGTACCACCGCGCGGTCATTTCAAGACTTCTCCGTAATCGCCGGACTTACTGTCCGAGGCCGAGGATTTTTTCGACCGCAAAGCCCATGGCCACGTCTGCGGTAAAGAAAAAGATCATCGCGATGACCGCGAACACAAGGACCATCACCGTCGAGATCATCGTTTCGCGCCGCGACGGCCAAGTGACCTTGGCGGTCTCCGCGCGAACCTGCTGGAGAAAGGTGAAGGGATTTGTGGTTTTCGAAGCCATATGCCGCTCTGTCTGCAAGACCCGTTGGCCGGGCCTCCTGGATGATCCCGCTGGCCGGGACGTGCCGCTTGAGCGTGCGTTCGCGCCGAATCAGCGCAATCATTTCGCCCATGCAAATCAGACGCGTAAAGCCGGCTTCCCAGCTCCACGCGTCGCGTGTCTGTCTCGTCTACATAAAACCGATTCTTGATCCACGCAAGTGGCAAGTGTCCGCTTTATGGCCAAACGCCGCCTCGGAACCATCCAGTCGTCCCGTCCCGGCTATGCGGCCCTTATGCCGCAACTTGTGCCATATGGCAAGTCACAAGCCGATTTTCAAAGGCCGCACTGCAAAAGAATCGTTTTTAGGTATCCATTCAAAGAATGGCACGGGCAGCAGGGCTCGAACCTACGACCTGCGGTTTTGGAGACCGCCGCTCTACCAACTGAGCTATGCCCGTATGCGCATGTCGGCGCAGCAGGCGCTTCCTAAAAGCTTCCGCGCGCTCTGTAAAGAGCGACGTGCGCTACCCGGCCTTCATCTTCGAAAGTCCAGGCGTCCTCCCGGCCATTTCCCGTCGATCCGTTGATTGCTGACGATCAAGCCGACCCAGGGACGCACGATTTCCGGGTCGGTCAGATTGATGTATTTTCCAACCAGCCCTTTCGCACCCTCGCGCCGCGCATCGATGAGCCCCTTGCGCACGCCATCATGCCAATCGAACAGCAGGTAAACCCTCTCTCCCGCCGTCTTCACCTCGCCCCGGCCGGACTTCCATTTATCCTCGGTATCGCCCGGGATCGTGGGATCAGCACCGCCGTTCCATCGGCTGGACCAGCTGCCTTCGATGGTGTCGTTGCGGTCGCGGTCGCGGTCGGTGCCCCAGGCCTCGGCATTTTCATCGCTTGGAGTTCCCTCCAGTTTCACGCCGGCGGCGAACGCCGACACCTCCTCGTCGTCGGGACTGGGGACATCCATCACACCGAACGGGTTTCGAGTTCCGCGACCGCTGTCAAAGGCGCTGTCTGAATTTTTCTTGCCTTCCGATCTCATCGCAAAGCCTCCGGTTTTCAATGTGGCCCCGCCATTCGACGGTGACTTTAAACCGTTAGCCTGGAGGACCGAGACCTCCATAGCCACCCGTTTTCCTGGCCGGCAGGCTTTCGACCGATCGCGCGCGGTCAGGTTCCCGAAGGCGGCTTGTAGGGGCCGCCCGGCACCCCCCAACCCCAGGCCGGCATTGGTTCCGTCTCGGGGTCGCAGGTCGGGCCCTTGTTGGAGTTCATCCTGGCCAGCCGCGATCCCCATTCGACATAGGCCATGAAAGCCGAGCGGAATTCGGGATCGTCAGGCAGCCCGATCTCGTCGGCGGCGTCGGCGAGAAGATTGATCCAGCGCCGGCGCTGCTCCTCGGTCAGATGCTTGCCGAGATGGTGCATCACCATCTCGCGGTGGCCGCCATGCTTTTCGCTGTAGGTTTTCGGTCCGCCAAAGACTTCGCCGATGAAGGCTGCGACGTGAGCGGGATGGTCCGGCGACATATGTTTGAACACCGGCCCGACGATGGGGTCCCGAGAGACGCTGTCGTAGAAGGTCTGGGTCAGGCGGTTCAGCGCTTCGGAGCCGCCGGCCCATTCAAACAATGTCGGGACATCCTGGCTCATTCGCGATTTCTCACCTGACTGGTCTTCAACCACGCAGGACGATAGCGGAAACACCGAGCGCCGCTCAACCTGCCTCGATGGGCAGTGCAAGGTTGCGCTAAAGCTTCGCCGGCGTCTCTGCCTCGGCGCTGGCGGACGGCAGAACGCGGCAGTTGTCGGGCTTCGGCGACGACTTGCAGATGGTGGCGCCCGTCAGCGCGTCCACCGATTGCGGCCCCGTCGTCAGTCCAACCTTCAGCATTAGGTCTGGTTCGAGCTGGCGCTCGACCGAGCGCTGCTCGAGCGCGGCGAACAGACCGGGACCAATCGCCATGTCCTCGAGATAGGTCTTAATTATCTGCTGCTGTCCCATCAGGTACATGCCGAGCCGCGCTTGCGGACCGACAAACCGTCTGACGCCGCCGGCAAGCATGAGCGCGCAGGCCGAATCGCATGCCGCTCCCGAATCGACGGTCAGGCCGGCATAGGCGCCCTCTTTAGCCAAGCAACTCCACTCTCCCGGGTCGCAGCCAACGAAATCGGTGCGGGCGACAGCGATGTCGAGCTTCTTTTCGTGGATAAGTCGCCCCACCGCCAGAGCACTGAACAGGTCGCCTCCTTGTGAGCTGACCACCACCGGCAGCCGTCGGTTGCCAAGCATGGCGAGCAACTGGCGCAGCTTCTGCGGGGTCTGAGGCGCAATCGCGCCTTCGGCCGAGATCCATTCCGGGCAGTTTGGATTGCAAAGCGGGTTGCTGCCGCGGACCAGGACGAAGCGCATGTCTGCGACCTCCTTGGGCCGCGGGGTTTCGAGCCCTGCGGGTGCAGGCTCGGCTTTCGCCACCACTTCGCCGGCCGGCTTCGTGATATTCGCCGGCGCTGGCACCTCCCTGCAACTCGCCGGCAACGGATCGGACGCGCATAGGGTTGGCGCGGTCAGCAGGTCGACGGCATCCCGGCTGGTGACGAGATTCATTTGCAGCATGTCGTAGGGAGCCAATTGCTGGATACCGCTGGCCGGTGTGCTTTTCATGGTCTCGAGCACACCCAGGCCGACGCCCATCTCCTTCAGATAGGCCGCCAGCTTCCGCTCCAGCGGCTTGTTCATCTCATAGGTCTTGTAGCTGCCGGCGTTCTTCCGGCTGACGACCTTGGTGCTGAGAATCTTCTTCTTGCCCTTCACCATGCGGTAGGTGGTGCGGTACAGCAATTTCGTCCGGATATAGGTCGTGGTGATCTGATGGACGCCGAGAAAGGCCCATTCGCCTACCACGCGCCGGATGCCGCCGGAAAACATCAACGGACAGGCGGAATTGCAGATGGCGCCATCGGCATAAGCATTGCCAAAATAACGGGCGCTCTTGCCGTCGTTTTCCTTGCAGTTCTTCACATCTGGCAGACAGCCGACGAAGCGGGTTTTGCCGACGGCGATATCGAGCTTGTTCTTGCGGATCAGGCGACCAAGTGTCAGCGCCGCTTCGACATTGCCGCCGGGGGAATCGACGACGATCGGCAGCTTTCGGCCGCCAAGCGCTTTCAGCGCGCGTTTGAACAGGGCCGGCGTGCCGGCTTCTATCGAGCCTTCCGCCGATATCCATTCCGGACAGGTCGGCTCGCAGCCCGGCGCGCTGCTGCGCACGACGACGAACCGCATCGTCGGGCCGAAATCCGGCGCGGATTTTTCCGGCGTGGATTTCTTTGCATCCGCTGCGAAGGCAGCGTGGCCCATGGCAAGCAACGACACCAGGCAGATCAGCCCTAGCGACCACCATGCCTGACTATGCAAACGGCGCCATGGAACCATTCGGGCAGCCCCCCTCGATGCAACCTATACTAGTTATGGCAGAGGCGCTTGCAACAGGATTTGAAGCAATGCGGTTAATCCATTGCCAGAATATCAGAATCAAAAGGGCGGCCCGAAGACCGCCCCTTTGCATCCGATCTCAACCGGCAGCGCCGGCGACTACTCTGTGATGGTGACGACGATGCCGGCACCGACGGTGCGGCCGCCTTCACGGATGGCGAAGCGCAGCTTCTCTTCCATGGCGA
>NZ_JAMYLG010000084.1:0-7397 GCF_040317865.1 Mesorhizobium sp. M1365 | reverse complement strand
AAAACGACGCAAAACAACCGTTGCAGGCAGGGCGCCGTCCACATATGGATCCTGGGGTCTGCGCCGCGTCGCTTCGCTCCTTGCTCCGCCCCAGGATGACGAGGAGCGGGGTCGCTCACTCTGCTGCCTCTTCGATCTTCTCCATATCGTCGTCCGACAGGCCGAAATGGTGGCCGATCTCGTGGATCAGCACATGGGTGACGATGTCGCCCAGCGTTTCCTCGTTCTCGGCCCAGTAGTCGAGGATGGCGCGACGATAGAGGGTGATGCGGTTCGGCCCCTCGCCGGTCTGCGGATTCCAGCGCTCGGCGATGCCGCGCCCCTCGAACAGGCCGAGCAGGTCGAAGGGCGTTTCCAGCGAAAGGTCGTCCATGATCTCGTCGGTCGGGAATTCGGCGATCTGAATGACGATCTCGCCGGTCAACTTGCGAAAGTCCTCCGGCAGATGGGCATAGGCCTCCAGCGCCAGGAGCTCGATTTCCTCCATCGTTGGCGAAAGCTGGTCGTGCCAGATGCGTGTTTGGTAGATGCGAGCCATGCTTTGTCCTTTGATCCCGGCATATAGGCTTTCAGGCCGGACTCGGCAAATGACGCGGCAGATTCAAGGGCGCAATCTGTCATCCGCTCTGGTCTAGGGATGGCCTTTGCGAGATGATGGACGCCGCCATACCCGAAGCCGAACCTCCATCGTTCTGTCAGAGTCGAGTGTTCAAATGCCATTCAGCAACCAATTCGTCAGAAGCGCTGCAATTTGTGGAGTGTTTGGCGCACTGCTTCTTTTGGTGCTGGTGGTCTTGACCAGTTATCTCGGCAGGAATTCCGAGTTGGTCAGCCTGCTTCGGATGCTTGTCGGCGCCATCATAGGCGTCATGATCGTCTGGCTGGTTTTAGGGATGGCCCGGAAGCGGCCGGGTCGATAACTCACGGGCAGTTCCTGTTTCGTGAACGGCCCGCTAAAATCGGGCAGGAATAAATTCCCCATGACTCCGCTTGACTCTTCATCCTCCCTCTGGAATCTATAGGGAACATAACAGGAACAATTGTGAGTGGAAGCTGACCGTCATGGCGACAAGCGCCGTGGCGCGGGAGACTGTTTTTGCCCTGCGCCGCCAGATCGCGAAGATCGAAGGGACCTTGCCCGAGCGCCTGGAGGCGCCGGCCAGTTCGTCGTTTGACGCGGATGTCCCTCGTCAGAGTCTGACACCCTCTCGGCATCCGACACCCGCTCGGAATCTGACCATTGTCCGGCGCGGCCTCGCCGTGGCGCCGCCCGATGCGTTTTTGCGCACCGGCGCCGAGCGCCTCGATGCTGCGCTGAGCGGCGGCCTGCCGAAGGCGGCGGTGAGCGAGTTTCATGGCGCCGCGACCCGCGATGCCGGGGCCGTTGCCGGTTTTGCCTTGTCGCTCGTCAGCCTGATCCTCAGCCAGGGGCCGCGATTGCCGGTGCTGTGGATCGGCACATCCGAGGTTTTCCGCGAGGCCGGCTTTCCCTATGCCAGGGGGCTTCACGCCTTCTTCGGCATCGAGCCGGAGCAATTGCTGTTTTCCGAGGCGCCAGGGCTGCTCGATGCGCTGTGGATCGCCGAGGAGGCTGCCCGGATGACGGCGCTGGCCGCCGTCATCCTCGAAATCCGCGGCAGCCCGCAGCGGCTTGACCTCACCGCGACGCGGCGGCTGCACGCCCGCGCGCAGAGTGCGGGCCGGCCGCTGTTCCTGCTGCGCCAGGCCGGCGAGCCCGAACCGACGGCAGCGCCCGTCCGCCTCATCCTGTCGGCGGCACCGGCGGCAACGCGTAAGACGCTTGCCGGGCCGCTCGCCGGCTCGATCGGCCGGCCCGCCTTCACCGTCGCCATCGGCAAGAGCTGCACGGCCTTGTCCGGAAAATTCACACTGGAGTGGAACCCCGATGAACGCATATTCGAAGAAAGACGGGGCGAGCAAGGAAGGTCTCAGGAATGGGCCCCAGAACGGCCAAAGAATCCTATCCCTGTGGTTTCCGCATCTCGCCGCCGAGAGGATCCTGCGGCAGCGTCTGGGGCGGTCCTGGCGTTCCCGGCCGTCGGATCACCTGCCGCTGGTGATCAGTCACCGCGACCGGAACGCCCAGCGCATCGCCGCCCTCGACGAGCGGGCCGAGGCGCTTAATCTGAAGCGCGGCATGGGCATAGCCGACGCACGCGCCATGCATCCCTCGATCGACATCGTGGAGGCCGATCCGGAGGCCGACCGGCGCCTGCTCGAAGGCCTCGCCGACTGGTGCGACCGCTATACCCCGCTGGTGGCGCTTGACGGGACCGACGGCCTCTATCTCGACGTCACCGGCTGCACCCATCTTTTCGGCGGCGAACGCTCGATGCTGGACGATATCCTGTCGCGTTTTTTCCATCAGGGCTTCGATGTCCGCGCCGGGCTTGCCGCCACGCCTGGTGCTGCCTGGGCGGCGGCGCGGTTTGCTGGCGACCGCATCGTGCCCGATGGTGAGGAGGAAGCGCTTCTCGCGCCCTTGCCGCTGGCGGCGCTGCGCATCGACCCGGAGGTACGCGCCAGCCTCGAAAGCGTCGGCCTGCGCACGGCGGGCGCCGTCATGGCGGCACCGCGCGCGCCGCTGGCCCGCCGCTTCGGCGCATCGCTGCTCTTGCGCCTCGACCAGGCGCTTGGCCGCCTCGAGGAGGCCGTGTCGCCGCGCCTGCCGGTGGCACCGCTTTCGGTCGAGCGTCACCTTGCCGAGCCGATCATGCTGACCGAGGACATCGAGCGGCTGACCGGCATGCTGGCGACCACCTTGAAGAGCGACCTCGAGCGTCGCGGCGAAGGCGCAAGGCGGCTGGCGCTGCTGCTTTTCCGCGTCGATGGCGGCGTCAGCCGCATCGCCGTCGGCACCTCGCGGCCTCTGCGCGAGCCGCGGCTGATCCAGAAATTGTTCCACGAAAGGCTTGCCGCGCTCGAACAGGATATCGACGCCGGCTATGGCTTCGATCTCGTGCGCCTTTCGGTGCTGACCGCCGCCGCCTTCGACATGCAGCAGGCCGACCTTGCCGGCGAGACGAGCGACGACGGTGCCGATATCGCGCTTTTTGCCGACCGCATTCGCGCCCGGCTCGGCGAAGGCGCGGTCTTGAAGCCGGTCGCCGTCGAGAGCCATTTGCCGGAGCGCGCCGTCGCCACCCTTCCCTTCACGGAGGCGCCGCAGAGAAGCTCGCCGCCGAAGCAGCCGGACAAGGCGAAGGACGCTCCCACGACCGTCTTCCAGCCGGAACGGCCGATCCGGCTTTTCCGTTCGCCCGAGCCGATCGAGGTGCCGGCCACCGAAATGCCGGAAGGCCCGCCTTTGAACTTCCGCTGGCGGCGCGCGCTCTACCGGGTCGTGCGCGCCGAAGGGCCGGAGCGCATCGCGCCGGAATGGTGGCGAGGGGCGGCGGGACGAGAAGATGCCCCGACCCGGGATTATTTCCGCATCGAGGATGCCGACGGCCGCCGTTACTGGCTCTATCGCCAGGGCCTTTACGGCGCCTCTCAAGTCCCGCCGCGCTGGTTCATGCATGGGATCTTCGCATGAATGCGCTGACGGCCAACCCCTATGCCGAATTCGGCATCCAGTCGAACTTCTCGTTTCTGCGCGGTGCCTCGAAACCGGAGGAGTTGGTGGTCGCGGCAAAATTCCTGGGGTTTTCGGCGATCGGTCTCGCCGACCGCAACACGGTGGCGGGCGTGGTGCGCGCCTGGCAGCAGGCCAAGGTGGAGGGTGTTTCCTATCATCCCGGCTGCCGCCTGGTTTTTTGCGACGGCACGCCGGACATCCTCGCCTACCCGCAGGACCGCAAGGGCTGGGGGCATCTCTGCCGCATGCTGACACAGGCCAATCTGCGTGACGAGAACGAAAAAGGGGCGACGCTCCTCAAACAGAGCGATCTTCTCGAATGGGGCGATCTCCTGTCGCTCGCCATACTGCCGGATGTGTCGGCGGACGCGGAAACCAGCCTCGCACTCCTTAGCCGGCTCAAGGATCGTTTCGGTGAAAACCTGCGGCTTGCGGTTTCGCCGGATTACCGCGGCAACGACCGCTTCCGTATCGAGCAGGCGGCGGCGATGGCGGATCTGGCCGGCATCCCGTTGATGGCGACCAACGATGTTCTCTACCATACGTCGGAACGGCGCCCGCTGCAGGACGTGCTGACGGCGATCCGCCTCAATGTGCCCGTCGCTGAGGTGGGACTGGAGCTGGCGGCCAATGCCGAGCGTCACTTAAAGCCACCGCTGGAGATGGCACGGCTTTTCCGCAGGCATCCGCAAGCGCTGGCGGAAACGCTGCGTTTTGCCGGCGAGCTGACCTTCTCGCTCAGTGACCTGCAATACAACTATCCCGACGAGCCGACGGAATCGGGTCTTGGGCCGCAGGCCGAACTGGAAAGGCTGGCCAAGGAGGGAGCCGCCATCCGCTACCCCTCGGGCGTGCCCGCTTTTGTGACGCAGCGCATCGAGGAGGAGCTCGCTCTGATCGAGCGCCTGAACTACGCGCGCTATTTCCTGACTGTCCACGACATCGTCAAATTCGCCCGCAGCCAGAACATTCTCTGCCAGGGGCGCGGCTCTGCCGCCAACTCGATCGTCTGCTTCTGCATTGGCATCACCGAAGTCGGCCCGGACAAGATCGAAACGCTTTTCGAGCGCTTCATTTCCGAGGAAAGAAACGAGCCGCCCGACATCGACGTCGATTTCGAGCATGAAAAGCGCGAGGAGGTCATCCAGTACATCTATTCCAAATACAGCACCAAGCGCACCGCGCTGGCCGCCGCCGTCGTCAGCTACCGGGGCCGCTCGGCGATGCGCGAAGTGGCCAAGGCGATGGGCCTGTCGGACGACGTCCGGGGCGCGCTGTCCAGTTCGATCTGGGGCTGGTCGACCTCGGAGCTCGGCGAAAAGGAGACAAAGGCCGGCGGCCTCGATCAGACCGATCCATCGACAAGGCATGTGATCGAATGCGCCAACGAGATCATGGGCTTTCCCCGTCATTTGTCGCAGCATGTCGGCGGTTTTGTCATCACCCGGGACCGGCTCGACGAGATCGTGCCCATCGTCAAGACGGCGATGGACGAGCGCAAGATGGTCGAGTGGGACAAGGACGATCTCGACGCGGTGAAAATCCTTAAAGTGGACGTGCTGGCGCTCGGCATGCTGACCTGCCTGCAGCGCGCCTTCACCCTGCTCCAGGATCATTATCCGCAGGCGCGGGACGCGTACGGCCTGCCCTATGTGCTGGCCACTCTGCCTGCCGAGGACAAGCATGTCTACGACATGATCTGCCGTGCCGACACGATCGGCGTCTTCCAGATCGAATCGCGCGCGCAGATGTCGATGCTGCCGCGGCTGCGGCCGAAAAGCTTTTACGACCTCGTCATCGAGGTGGCGATCGTGCGGCCCGGCCCGATCCAAGGCGACATGGTCCACCCTTATCTGCGCCGCCGGCAAGGCAAGGAAAAACCCGAATATCCCAAGCCGGAACTGGAAAAAATACTCGGCAGGACGCTGGGCGTGCCGCTGTTCCAGGAGCAGGCGATGAAGATCGCCATCGTTGCTGGCGGCTTCAGGCCGGGCGAGGCCGATGAACTGCGCCGCGCCATGGCGACATTCAAGCGCACCGGCACGATCGGCAATTACCGCAAGAGAATGGTCGACGGCATGGTCGCCAAGGGCTACGAAAAAGACTTCGCCGAGCGCTGCTTCAAGCAGATCGAGGGTTTTGGCGAATACGGCTTTCCCGAGAGCCACGCCGCCTCCTTCGCCCTGCTGGTCTATGCCTCCTGCTGGTTCAAGACCTTCTATCCCGACGTGTTCTGCGCCGCGATCCTGAATTCCCAGCCGATGGGGTTTTACCAGCCGGCCCAGCTTGTCCGCGACGCGCATGACCACGGCGTCGAGATCCGCGAGGTCGATGTCAATTTTTCCGGCTGGGATTGCGCCTTGGAGAAATCGCCTTTCGATCCGGATCGTATCCTTGACCGCCATGCCCAGATGCGCGGCGTCATCCGGACCAGCCATGCCGTCCGGCTCGGCTTTCGCCAGGTCAAGGGCCTGTCGAAGGAGCGCATGGAAGCGTTTGTGTCTCGGCGCGGCGCCGGCTATGCATCCGTACGCGACGTCTGGCTGCGCTCGGGCCTCAACGTCGACGAGATCGAAAAACTGGCGCAGGCCGACGCTTTCCGGTCGCTTGGATTGAACCGTCGCGACGCTCTATGGGCGGTCCGCGCGCTCGACGGCAAGAGTGCCGCCGAAAAGCTGCCGCTGTTCGACCAGCCGGCGATCCGCTTGCGCGATCTGGAGCCTGCAACCAGGCTCCCGACAATGCCGCTCGGCGAGCACGTCGTCCACGACTACCGCTCGCTTGGCCTGTCGCTGAAGGCGCACCCGGTCGCCTTCCTGCGTCAAAGGCTGGATCGTTCCGGCGTCACGCCCAATGTGCGGCTCGGCCAGGTGCGGGACGGCCGGCGCGTTTCGGTCGCCGGCCTCGTGCTGGTGCGGCAGCGGCCGGGCAATGGCAAGGCGATTTTCCTGACGCTGGAAGACGAGAATGCGGTCGCCAACATCATTTTCTGGGAAAGGACTTTTGACCGCTTCCGCCCCATCGTCATGGGCGCGCGTCTCATCCGCGTCACCGGCAAGCTGCAATCGGAATCGGACGTCATCCATATCGTCGCCGAGAAGGTCGAGGATCTGACGCCGTGGCTGTCGGTGCTGCTTGAGCAGGCAAGGCCGGCGGACAGACTGTCGAGCAGTGCAGACGAGGCTCAGCCCGGCAGCATCGCGCAAACGGAACTATTGGGAAAGGCAGAGAAGGTCATGCCCAAAGGGCGCAATTTTCAATAGAGGCGCGAAAGATCGCGACGGAGCGGCTCTGAACCGCAGCACTCAGGGCGTTCCACCCAGGCGCGGCGGCGGTGGCATGGCATCATCTATGGTGATGACACGCGCTTCCGATGGCAGCATGATCGGAATGCCGTCCCGCACCGGATAGGCAAGCTTTGCCACCCGCGAGATAAGCTCGCCGCGCTCCGGATCCCAGGCAAGCGGCCCCTTGGTCAGCGGGCAGGCCAAGAGTTCCAGCAGCTTGGGGTCGACAGTCCTGTTCCCGTCACGTCCATCCGCCATTTGGTTTGTCCTTCCACAGGGCAATCGGGTTAAGGTTTCGAGCGCGAACTTCCTTCTCCTCTTGTGGGAGAAGGTGGCCGAGCGAAGCTCGGTCGGATGAGGGGTGTTCCAGCTTGGCACCGACGACACTCCGTCCAGCACCCCTCAACCGTCTTGGCGCTGCGCGCCAATCCACCTTCTCCCACAAGGAGGGCTTTGCATGAAGGGTGTGCTTAACCTGATTGGCCTACTGGGCGTCTTTTGAAGGCGTCTAA
>NZ_JAMYLG010000083.1:0-7809 GCF_040317865.1 Mesorhizobium sp. M1365 | reverse complement strand
ACTTCAACGACATAGACAGATGGGTGTTATGAAACAGGATTGTAGTCGGCGCGCCACAGGGCGATGGCGACGCGTGCCTGAGCCACCGACTGGTGTGACGAGGGTATCGGCGAGAACGAAGGTCGGTTAGCCACAGCTTTGTGGCGGCGACCTCATGTGCCGATCGTTGATTGAGGATTTTGGTGATTGCGGGCGGATGTCCTAAGGCTCCTAGGTGATCATCGTCCGTGGCAACTTCGCGAAGCGGCTTGCAAAACATGCCCAGTGCTCTTTTGCCGCGCGCTGGATAGTCCTACGCAGCACTTTGGCCAGCGCGCCGCCACGCAGTCAATCGACACACGACGATCGGGCGAACGCGACACAAAGTGCAAGGTCTGCCCTTAGGTCTAGGCTTCGTGATTTCGATTCAACGGCCCGCGAGCGACTAGTTTGAGCAAGCCTCAACGCTGGGCCACTCGATGTCGGCTCCTTGCCGCAATCACGCTGTTCCGACAGGCCGCGCCATGCGGCAAGTTTCTATCCAACCAAGCCGTTTGACCCACGCTGGCAGCTGCCGAGTAGGCGAAGTCCGCATCGCCTCGATCGCGCCACTTTCCGACCTCAGCACCTCTAAGCGTGAACGTCTGGTGTGATGCCCGATGCGCGTTCGTAGGCATCTCGCTGTTACGTCGCGGTGACAAAAGCACCCCCACGGTGGCGTCAACCGGTTACCAAGGGCAGTAAATATCTCCGGCCTTCTGGGAGTGGCGTGTCAGCGTCCCCAGAGGCTGCGTGGGCGTATCGCCGGTTGGCTGTTAGCGCGGCGACTGGATCGCTCCACGCCTCGCAAGCGGGATAGCGAAATCTCGTGAAGGCAAGTCAAGCTGCGTTTTCCGTTCTCTATCGGCGACGGGCGGCGGTTGGGAGAGATGGATACCATGCACACGGGGAGTCAGGAAGTTGGCAGGACATGGACGCGGGGCGGCCCGCGTGCAGGCGCTTGGCCGAGCGGTGCAATGAACACGCAGCGCCACCTCGCAGCGATCATGGTGTGCGACGTGGTCGGCTATTCGCGCCTGACGGAGCGCGACGAGCGCGGCACGCTCGAGCGGCTGAAGATCTACCGCAAGGACCTCCTCGAACCGCTGGTCTCTGAGCACCGGGGTCGGATCGTCAAGCTCACCGGCGACGGCATGCTGTGTGAGTTCGCGAGCGTCGTCAACGCGGTGGCCTCGGCGATGGCGATCCAGCAGGCCCTGGCAGAACACGAGGCGGATATGCTCGAGGAAGAGCGGATTCGCTTCCGCATCGGCGTCAATCTCGGCGACGTGGTCTGCGAGGAGGACGGCGACCTCTACGGCGACGGGGTCAACATCGCAGCCCGCCTCGACAGCATCGCCGACCCCGGCACCGTGGTCGTCTCAGGCACCGCCTACGACCACCTTCAGGGCAAGCTCGACTGCGGCTTCACGCCACTCGGCAATCTGCGCCTCAAGAACATCGAGCGGCCGGTGCGCGCCTACCGCGTCGAGAGCGACGCCGGCGCCCCGGTGGCTGCATCGCCTCCGCTGCCCGCGAAACCCTCGATCGTGGTTCTGCCTTTTACCAACATGAGCGGCGATCCCGACCAGGAATACTTCGCCGACGGGCTGGTGGAGGACATCATCACGGGATTGAGCCGGGTGAACTCCTTCTTCGTGATCGCCCGCAACTCGTCCTTCACCTACAAGGGCCGGGCGGTGGACCTGCGCCAGGTCGGGCGCGAGCTGGGCGTCCGCTACGTGCTCGAAGGCAGCATCCGCAGAGCAGGATCGCGGGTGCGCATCAGTGGGCAGTTGGTGGACGCGATCAGCGGACACCATGTCTGGGCCGACCGCTTCGAGGGCGACGTGAGCGACATCTTCGACCTGCAGGACAAGGTGACCGAGAGCGTCGTCGGCGCTGTCGAACCGAGCATCCGGCTGCAGGAGATCAAGCAGGCGCGCATGAAGCCGACCGACTACATCGGGGCCTACGACCTCTACCTTCGTGCGCTGCCGCGCTTCTACAGCATGACGCGCGAAGGCTTCGCCGACGTGCGCCGGCTCACCAACGAGGCGCTCAGCATCGACCCAGACTTCACCCTGGCGAAGGCACTCGGTGCCTATATCCGCAGCCTGTCGGTGAGTCAGTGCTGGCACGAGCCCGACGATATCCGCGTCGCCGTGCGCATGGCCCGCGAGGTGCTGGCGGACGCGCGAGACGACCCGACAAGCTTGCGTTTCGCCGCGCAGGTGATCGCCTACAGCGCCAAGGATTACGAGACGGCGCTGGACACGATCGAACGGTCCCTGCTCCTCAACCCCAATTCGGCGCAGGGCCATACGGGCAGCGGCTGGGTGAACGCCCATTCCGGCCACGCCCTCGTCGCGATCGAGCACTTCCACAGGGCGATGCGGCTGAGTCCGGTCGACCCCGAGAAGGGCATCGCGCTCTCCGGCATCGGGATGAGCTACCTGATGCTCGAACGCTACGAGGAAGCGCTGGCTTGGGGAGAACGAGCGCTGCGCGAGATGCCGAATTACGGCTCCTCGCACCGGGTGGTGATCATGGCGCTGGTCAAACTCAACCGGCCGGACGAAGCGCAGGCGGCGGAGCGGCGGCTGATGGAGGCGTTCCCGACCTACACGCTCGGCCTGCAGAGGCAGATCAACCCGTGGCGGGACAAGGTGTTCGCCGAGCACTACGTCGAAGCGTTGGGTATTGCCGGCGTGCCGGAGTGATCGTCGCGGCTGCAAAGATGCCCTCTCCTGCGCGTCACGTCCGGCCAGGCGACGCGCCCCTTGATCCCGTGTCGCTTCTGGAAGGATAGTTCTCTGGCCGGCTTGTCCGAGGACCGAGCCCGTAGAGCAGCTGTGAACAGCCGGCGAGCTCTCTCTTGGGTTCGCGTCGAACTTCCGGTTTCCACCGATACCGATATTGTTCAAAAAAGTCCGCGTCGCGGTCGCCGTGGCACTTTCGTAGGATGGTGTTTCGTAGAGACCCCAAAATTGAATCCTGATTCCATGTAATGCGCCAGGGTGGAACTGGATTCTAAGGTCGGTGGCGATTTGCGGTGCGCCGGACTTTTTCAACAGTATCGACCTAACCCAGACGTTCCCGACCGCTGGAATACTGTCTTGAAACCGTGGAAAGAAGCCGGGCGCTTTCACTTGGGCTTGGTCCAGGCACTGCTCTCCGATCACTCCGCCAACGTTCCCTCGGGATAAGAAGCTGGCGTTGGGTGGTCCCACGGGGGCTCTGTAGCCAAGTTGTACGTCACGTGCGCACTTCACAAGCCACCCCGGCCATAGCGCCAATGCCAAGCATGCACTAACATTCCAGCTTGCCCCTTTGGGGCTGGCCAGTGATCTGTTCAAAGGGAAGTACCCATGACCAATCATTGCTGTGGACCGGGCTATGCTTCTCCAGCCGAGGCGATGACGGCACCTCGCGAAAAGCTGCTCTATACGATTGCCATCTACACCGGCACGGGCATTCAGAAGCCGGACTATCTGTGCACGATTGATGTCGACCCGGAGAGTTCGACTTACAGCCAGGTGATTTCGCGTTTGCAAATGCCGGGTATTGGCGATGAGCTTCATCACTCGGGCTGGAATGCCTGTTCGTCGTGCCACGGCGATGCGAGCATGGAGCGGAAATATCTGATCGTGCCGGGTGTGCGCTCGTCAAATCTGCATATTGTCGATTGCGGTACCGATCCGCGCAGCCCGACACTGTTCAAGGTGATAGACGGCGCTGAAATCAAAGCCAGGACTAACCTGTCGGCGCCACACACGGTGCATTGCCTCGGCTCGGACATCATCGTTTCCATGCTTGGTGACGCCCAGGGCAATGCCCCCGGCGGCTATTTGCAACTCAGCAAGGAGTTCGAGATTGTCGGCCGCTGGGAAAATTCCATGGGCAGGATCAAGTTTGGTTATGATTTCTGGTACCAGCCGCGACACAACGTAATGGTCAGCTCGGAATGGGCCGCGCCCAATACCTTCATGCCTGGCTTTGACCTGGAAGAGGTTGGTCATCTGAAATATGGCCGAGAGATCCATTTCTGGGATTTTGAAAAGAAGGAGCCAAAGCAAACATTCTATCTCGGTGAAGATGGCTTGATCCCACTGGAAGTGCGATTCCATCATAACCCCGACAGCAGTCACGGCTTTGTTGGCGCGGCCCTTTCTGCAAATATCATCCATTGGTGGAAGAACGCGGCGGGTGACTGGCAATGGGAAAAAATTGTCGATGTCGACAATGAGCCGCATCCCGAATGGCCGATACCAATACCGGGCGTGATCTCGGTCATTCTGCTCAGCATGGACGATAGATACCTCTATCTGTGCAACTGGTTGCATGGCGACATTCGTCAGTACGACATCTCGGACCCTCACAACGCCAAGCTTACCGGACAAGTGTGGATGGGCGGACTTCTCGGCCGTGCGCCTGAGGTCAATGGCGTGAAAGTGACTGGCGGGCCTCAGATGATACAGCTCAGCCTCGACGGCAAGCGCCTTTACGTGACGACCTCACTCTTCTCGACGTGGGATAATCAGTTCTATCCGGAAATCCGCACCAATGGCGGATGCATGCTGATGGTCAATTGCGATACAGAAAACGGCGGCATGGAAATCGATCCGCTATTCGTTGTTGATTTTGGTAAGGAACCAAATGGACCAAGCCGCTGCCACGAAACCCGTTATCCCGGGGGTGATTGCACGAGTGACATCTGGGTATGACCTGCTTCACCATCATTCTCGCCAATCAAGGCGGTGCGGCCTTTGACGTCGATCACCGCAAGCCCCTCTTGCAAAGCTTGCGCGAGCAGGGCGTGGATCTGCCGTATGGGTGCAAGTATGGCGGCTGCATAACCTGTGCGGCCAAAATAATCAGCGGCAAAGTCGATCAAAAAGCGCAGCGGGCGCTGAACAACCGCCAGATCAACAATGGCTATATAATCCTCTGCGTCGCCCGCCCTTTGAGCGACTGCACGCTGGAGGTCGGCGTTGAGAGTCACGACAAGCTCTATCGCAACCCCTTCCTTGACCCGCTGGCCGCTCATGAATTGAAAGCCGATATTGCGACCCCGTTGGAAGCAAAGAAATGACCCATATGAATCATGATGAGCCCTATTCGGAGGCTTATCTGCAAGACATTCTGAAATCGGTCAAAACCATCGCGATGGTTGGGGCCAGCCCCGATAAAACTAAATTTTCCTATGGGGTACTCAGGGTGCTGCACGAAATCGGCTACGACATGATCCCGGTCAACCCCAGTCCCGGTCTGGATGAGATTCGAGGGCTTAAGGTGTACGCGTCACTAGCGGCCATCGACCGGCCTGTGGATATGGTTGAGGTTTTTCGCCGCTCCGAAGATCTGTTGGAAGTTGCACAGGAGGCCATCGCAATTAATGCCAAGGTTCTGTGGGGTCAGATTGGGGTGCGCGATGACGCTGCCGCCCAGTTGGCGGAGGAAGCGGGCTTGAAAGTGGTGATGAACCGCTGTCCAAAGATTGAGTTGTTCCGCCCCTTCTGGAAGCCAAAGCTGCATTTGGGAATATGACTGCAGGGGCGCAGAATTCGGGGTTGTCGCGGCAACCAACCTGTTCCCTCTGGAGTCTCAGACGTTGATTCTGCTATCAGATTGAATTTTGCCCGAGGTATGATGCCAGATGATCGCTGAGATCACGCGCGTCGTCGCCAGCGCCGTCGATCAGAGCAGACTTGCGGCGGCGCAGAAACTGCGTCCCCATCAGGTACAGGCCCGGATGTTCCGCTACACCGCCGTCGTGACGGACGTGGCCCTTGCGGTCGAGGACCGGCAGTTCCAGCCAGGAGTAGTCCGGCCGGTAGCCGGTGGCCCAGATGATCGTCCTGATAGCGCCCCCGGCAAGATCGAGGCCGAGCGGCGGGTTGTCCTCGACACGGGTCGGCGGCGGGCGATCCGGCGGCCCGACCGTAGCGTCCAGGCCGTTGGCGCGCGCCCATTCGTCGATGAGGTCGAGCAGCCGGGCCATCTTGAGATCGGAAAGCGCGCACATGTTGCGCAACGACCCCGCAAACTGGGCCTTGCCGTCTTCGGTGATGCCGGCAAGACGACCGATGAGCCGGACGCCGAGGTCGTCGAGCGCATTGAGGTCGAGGGTGATGCGGTCGGGCGTGCCGGCAAGCTGTAGCGAAGGAACCCGTCGCGCCCGCCTGATGTCGTCCACCTCGTCGTAACGCTCGTCGAGCACGCCGGCGGCGTCCATCCACCATTCCAGGTCCTTGCCGCGATAGACGCGGGGCGCCCGGATGTGCTCGCCCACCGACAGGGTCACTTGACGCCCCGAACGCTGCAGCTCCTGCGCGATCTGGGTGCCGCTCGACGACGCGCCCACCACCATCACGCCACCGTCGGCGACCTGACCCGGATTGCGGTAGGACTGTGCCGTCAGCATGGCGACCGACGGCGGCACGCGGCTGGCGACGTCGGGCAGGCGCGCGATGTTGCACGCGCCCGACGCCAGCACGACGGTCCGACACCGCCACTCGCCGCGGTCCGTGCGCACAAGATATCCCGCCCCGTCGCTGCGAACCGAGGTAACGGTCGTGTGGGTTCTGACCGGAGCCGAGATCGCCTTGGCATAGTTCCCGAGGAAGTCGATCACCTCAGGCATCGTCCGGTAGCCGTCGGGATCGTCGCCGTCATAGCGAAAGCCCGGCAGCCGGCTCTGCCAGTTCGGGGTGAGCAGCCGTAGTGAATCCCATCGCTCGGTGCGCCAGGTATGGGCGATCTCGCCGCGCTCCAGCAGCACATGGTCGATAGAGCGCTCCGCGAGGCAGCGGCTCATCGCGAGCCCCGCGTGCCCCGCGCCGACGATCGCTGTGGTGACGGAACTAATCGCACCCTCTCATCAGGAGAGTCTACGGTTCGAAGCGCCTTTCAATTCACCACGACCGTGACGTTCGTCGGATTGGTGACAATGTCATAGACCGCCGACCGCTTCTGCGACTGAGCGACGATAGCCTCGATGTCCTCGCGCTTGGCGTCGGCGTCGATGTTGTATTTCACCGTGATGCCGCTGAAGCCGTTGCGCACGTCGCTGTCGATGCCGAGAATTCCGGCGAGATCCATGTCGCCTTCGATGGTCGCCTTCACCGACTTCAACTGGATGTTCCGGTTCTGGGCAACCGCGGCGATGCCGGCGGTCAGGCAACTCGCCAGTCCGACCAGCACGTATTCGACGGGCGTGGCGCCCTTGTCCTGGGAAGCGAAGACCTCCGGATGGTCTGCGTCGAATGTGAAGGTGGTCTTGCGATGCTGATCCTCGCCGAGACCGTAGAAGCTCTCGACCGACGAGTGGCTGTGGGTGCCATCCTTCCATTCGCAGGCTGCGCGCCACTTGAACTGCGCTGCCTCCGGGGCGTTGGTGAGCGCTTCGCGTGCGCCGAGCAGCGCCTCTACGTTAACACCGTTGTTTGCCTGTACTTCGGAAGCCATAATTATTATCCTCCCTACCTTGCACTGGCTCAAAAACCCGACCGATCTCACTGACCTCAGATTTCACCATGGCGCGGCATGCTATGGGTCGCGAAGCGTTTCTTCAAGTTGTTTCCGCGGCGGAATGTTCGCCCTCGTGTGCCGAGTTGTGCCTTTGCAGGCTCTGACGCGATCACGACCTTCAGCGCGGTCAATTGCAGTGTCTGCTTCCGGGCGGAGGCAAAGTTCGCCTCTATGGCCGACATTGCTGAAGGGTTTCGGGTGCCGTCAGGCGTACGAAAGTCTCTGATGCAGGAACCCGCGGGCCGCAGGCGGTGAGCT
>NZ_JAMYLG010000082.1:0-7972 GCF_040317865.1 Mesorhizobium sp. M1365 | reverse complement strand
TGGGCGACGCCCGTACGGCTCCCGGCAGATCGGCGCCCAGCGCCGCTAAGAGATCGAAATCATTGCCTGGCCGGACATTGCCTTCATGGTGCTTTTCGCCCCGTCGGCGAGTGGGACGCCCAATGCGTCGCGGCCCCCTACCCGTTCGGCCCGTTCCGTCGTACCAGGCGAGCGTCTCGTAGCCGCGAAAGCTGCTCACGCGACCGTTTCGCGATCTCGGCCCGTTCAACGCCGTTCTGGGACGGGAAACCAAGCGAATGGCTGGCGAAACGGCTCCGCCGCAGCCGGCCTCGATCACAAGAACCCGGCGTCGGGCGTGAGCAACTCGACGTCGGATTGCATTGAAGCTTCAGCCAGGGCGGCTAAGTACGGATCGTTGTGAGCGACACGCTTCGGACTCCCATTCGATTGCCCGACTTTGGCTCATGCCGGGACGGGCGGTATTCTGAGGGTGTCTGCGCACCATGTTCATGGTGGCCGACTCTGAAGCGGCGCCCAATCGGAAACATTAGCATCTCCGCGTTTTGGCGTGGCTGCTTAAACTCTTCGACGGTAACCGCCTCAAGTAGCAGGTCCAAGGCTTCGCGCCCCCTCCGACTTATCGGGTCATCGCCCCGCAGGTAGTGATACGCTCGATCTAAATGCACCCGCGCGGCGGAAAAATCGCTTGTCATATGACCCTCTCAGTTACCGCCCGCATTAGCCGTCTAGGAGATGAGGGAGGCGCAATCGTTAGTATCCACAGACGGATTTGATTTAAATCGCTGATGATCCGGGAGAAACCAGGGCGCTGGCTGGTCTTGATGCGAGAGCCTCGCCGGATGGGTAGTATGCCACGGCTACGGACGGTCTTGATCGAGATGATGGTTGAGGCTGCGGACTTCCCGGCGGACAGCTTCGATCGTTCTAGGCGTCTGCGCCGATAAATCAGGCGGGCGAATGCTCTCAATGTCCGCGTTGACAGCCATGCGAATACCGCTTCGTTCTTAATCTGTGGACACGGACCGAATACTGGCCCCGGCAAGTCGGCCAGTCGAGCTCTAATCCCTTGCCATCACAAAACGCGCATTCACGAGGGGTCATCGCGAATGCCGATCATCATCGGGCTTAGGGAAGCCATCCCTGAGCACTCGTCGTCAACCAGGGCGAGGACGAGATTGTGGCACCTCTCCTGTTAGGGTTCGTTGTCTCTCCCGTCTGTGAACAAGTGGGGTCAAGCTGCGGTCTTCACCCGGCCCGGTTCCGCTGCCGCCCCAAAGTTGATTGTGGAGCATGCGGAAGCGACTGCTAGGTCATGCTCTGGAAATACTGACCGATCACACAAATCTATAGACAAAAAGTCAGTACTGGCAGCCGTGAGTTAACGATCGGCTCGTGGAAGGCAAAAAACGTGCAGCACGAAGATCCTCAGCCGTCCGCTCCAACGACGCTTGCCCCGCTTCGCAATCCGGTATTTCGCTCGATCTGGACAGCCACACAGATTATCCAGCCTCGGGTGGCTCGTGCAGACGGTCGCCATCAGTTGGCTGAAGGCCACCATTTCAGCTTCCGACCTCATGGTCGCACTCGTTCAGGCCGCATCCACATTGCCGGTGTTTTTCCTCTCAATTCTCGCCGGAGCCATCGCCGATAACTTCAGCCGCCGATGGGTGATGTTTGCGGGGCACTGCTTGATAGCATTGGCATCAACGACGCTAATGATTTTGGTCGGTCTGGGATTTGTCGATCCTTGGCTGGTACTCGGACTGGGTTTCCTGGCCGGCTGCGGCTTTGCTTTGAATGATCCGGCCTGGCATGCTTCGGTCGGCGATATCCTCGACAAGCGCGACATACCGGCCGCGGTCACGCTGATGTCCGTCGGATACAACCTCGTACGCAGCATAGGTCCTGCTCTGGGTGGGACGATTCTGGCCTTCTTTGGTCCGCTGGCCGCTTTCGGCTTGGCCGCGCTGAGCGATCTCGCGCCTCTAGGTGCACTATGGCGCACCAAATGGAAAATCCGCTCTTCGCCTCTCCCCCGCGAGAGAATGATGACGGCGATTCACGACGGAGTGCGCTTTACGGCGATGTCCCTGGAAATCAGGGCGGCGATCGCCCGCGGAACCCTTTTCGGGCCAGCATTTCGATCTTGGCGTTGCTGCCTCTCGTCGTTCGGGATCAGTTGAAGAGCGGGCCGATCGTCTACGGTATTCTATTGGCCGGCTTCGGCACCGGGGCTTTCATCGCGGGTATGAGCAACGGCTTCCTTAGGCGGATCACGTCTCAAAACAGGCTGGTGGCGTTCGCCTTTGTCGCTTGTGCAGCATGTTGCGTTTCCGTTGCACTAACATCGTCGGTCCCTGTGGCGGCAGTCGCGCTTGCCTTGGGCGGCGCGGGTTGGCTTATCACCTGGACCGGCATTGACGTGGCGGTGCAACTCGCAAGCCCACGGTGGGTAGTCGGCCGTACACTCTCCATCTACTACGCCTTGAGCGCTGGCGGTATGGCTGCCGGCAGCTGGATTTGGGGTTCCGTCGCGCAGAATTACTCCCTGACCTGGGCTTTGGAGGGCGCCGCCGGGGTCTGTTGCTGCTTGCAGCAGCGGGAATGGTGTTGCCGATACGTCCATGGGAAGAAACGGACCAGGAAAGTTCGGATTTTCGCGCACCGGAGCTGGCACTCGATCTGAAGCCAAGGAGTGGCCCTATCGTCGCCAAAATCGACTATTGCATATCCGAAAAGAATACCGACGCCTTCCTGCATGCGTGCAAAGCGCCACGCTCTTAGCCGCGCGGTGCGCGAAACTGGACGCTCCAGCGCAACCTCCAAACGCCTTCACTTTGGACAGAGACATTTCGCACGCCAACCTGGATGGACTTTCTTCGCCTGAATCATCGGCTCACGGCAGCGGACAAGGAAGCAGCCCAGCAGCCTCTCGCCTTGCACGATGGAGAGCTTCCTCCACACACAGTCCTTTCGATCGAGCGAACGACCGAGGCAGCTCGTACCCGTGCGTCAACAATCGCTTCTCGTCCTCCGAGGTGACGTCATGATGAAGCTGTCAGCCGATGCCAACCCGCCGCGAAGGGGCCTAGGCTCACTCCCAGGCCCCCTTTCTGGCCTTCGGCTCCACTCAACCGCGCATAAACTGCGTTCCTTTCTCTGACCAGCCAAGGCTTGTCCGACTCCCCCGAAGAGAACCGCCCAAGAGCGCCGGTGTTACTATTACCACAAGCTCCTAGTCGATAAGGACGCGAAGTCTACGCCATGGAAGGTCGAGCTCCTCGCCGCGCGCGATCAAGGCCATGTGCTCGCTTACCTGCTCGGCAACGGCCCCGGTCAACTCCGGCAGTTCAGTCAATTTTTCGAAGGCGGCCATTCATCTGATCCTTTCGGCAAGGTTGCCACGTCTGTCTGAAGCAAAAGCTCGTCCAGCGTGAGCAGCGGCGAGCGCATCGCCTTGGCATAGGCGTAGTGGAAGCAATCGAACATGCATCGACGAACATTATTCGTCACCACCTGTGAGATCATGGTCGAGCTCGTGATAGGCCTCCGGTTGAACCGGCTTTCGACCTGGCTGAAAAGACAGGCCGTGCTTAACCAGAATCTTTTTCGCCGTTTCTCTCGGGCTTTCCTTGTTCATCCGGTTGCGGATGGTTTCCCGCAGGGCGACAATCACAGCATCGGTGATGCTTGTGCCGTCAATGCGCGCAAGCTCCCGAACGAGAGTATCGGCCTCCGGATTGTTGGCGAGCGGGCGAGCGGAGAACAGGGCAAGATAATCAAGCAATTTTGAGCCGCGATAGCCTTCCACTCGGCCATCGCGCGTAGGCGGTGGTTCCGGGTCAATCTCACCAAGGCGTCGGGGCTCTGAAAGCGGCCCTCCCCTCCCCTGCTCAGTGCGCGGCTGCAGGAGTTTTGTTGTTGAGGTTGGCCTCCGTATCATTGGGCGTTAGAGCACGCAGCACCGCCTCAGGCTCCCGGTCCATGACGCGAAGCAGTGTACGGGCCGCGCCGCTTGGCTGCCGCTTGCCCTGCTCCCACTTCTTGTAGCCGGATGGACTGGTTCCCAGCACGGTCGCCATCTCATCCTGTGTCAGGTCGAGCTTCTTGCGGATGGCTTTGGCGTCGACCGCGCCAACATCGACGCTGTGCACCTTGATACCGGGAACGTCCTTACCCTGCGCGTGCGCCAGAGCTTCCGACATAGACTGGATCAGATCAGCGCCGAATTTTGTCATCTCGCTCATGTCCTGCTCCTGTTCGCTGCCTTAATCGCCTTGGCGAAGGCTGCAACCGCTTTTGCCTCGTCCGGCTTCAGATCGACCTTTTCATTCTTGCCGTACGCCAACAGCGCGTAGATCGGTGCGTCATCGCTGTACCAGTAGTAGATGACCCTTGCGCCACCGCGCTTACCCTTGCCTTTGGCGCCGAACCGCATCTTTCGAACGCCACCGGTACCTGGAATCTCATCACCCACCTGCGGATTGGCAGCGAGAAAGTCGATCAGTTCCTTCCGCTCATCGTCGCTAAACAGCTCCGCCGCCTGCTTGATGAACAATGGTGTCTCGGCGACGATCTGCATGCACTTCCTATAACCCAATGGGTTATATATGAGCCAGCGGTGGGCAGAGTCAATGGCCGATCTACCGAAACGACGCCTCCAACCGACCGATTATCCTTATCCTCTGGATTTGGAAATCAGCCCCGCAACGAGCTCTCAGGCGCTGCAAATGGCCGCTGACATGCAAAACGTGCTTCCCGTCGACCACAGGGACGGCTGATCGGCTACCTGCTCGGCGGCAACGACCCCGGTCAATTCCGGCAGTTCAGTCGATTTTTCGAAGACGGTCATTCATCTGATCCTTTTGGCAAGGTCGCCACGTCTGTCTGAAGCAAAAGGTGGTCCAGCGTGAGCCGCGGCGAGTGCATCGCCTTGGAATAGGCGTAGGGGCAATCGAACTTGCTGAGGCGCCGCTTTGCTATGCCGTGCTGTCCGGCGACAGCGACCGCGTAGGACAGGACGTGTCGGGGCGAACCGGGCTCGCAGAGCCGAATCTTTGGTGCTGCGAGCCATTCGACGACGACCGCCTCAGCCGCTTTGTAGGCGCAATTCAACTGATCCGGCCGTGAAAGCACGATGATGGCTTCCTAGGCAGCAAGTGTCATGTGAACGGCGAGCCGCATCGAGCGCCGCCGCTTCATAGGCGTCGGCCGTGTCCTCCGCCGCCATCATCGAGACGATCGCACATGCATCGACGAACATTATTCGTCACCACCTGTTGAGATCATGGTCGAGCTCGTGATAGGCCTCCGGTGGAACCGGCTTTCGACCTGGCTGAAAGACAGGCCGTGCTTAGCCAGTGTCTTTTGCGCCGTTTCTATCGGGCTTTCCTTGTTCATCCGGTTGCGTATGGTTTCCCGCAGGGCGACAATCACAGCATCGGGTGATGCTTGTGCCGTCAATGCGCGCAAGCTCCCGAGCGAGAGTATCGGCCTCCGGATGGCGAATGTTCAGCGTCATGTGTGTAGCTCCAAGCGCGTAGCGCCCTTTACATCACTGTGTAGCTTGGAGCATACCCGCAGTGTCGGTCGATTAGGCTGGCTCACACTTCGCCGGGGGCTTTGTTCATCCTCCTCTTCAAAACTGTTAGCGGCGAGCCAACCCACCAATGTCACTGAGGCGAATTCCCTCGGGACGGGCAGAGGCTGCCTGCCGCGCGTCCTAATGGCCTTGGCGCTTCGGGGACGGGCCACGCTTTTCGGGCGGCGCGAAGCGTGTCCAAAACCTGACAGCGGCAGACAATATGACAGGTTCAGAACAAACAATGGCAAAAATATCAGGTGCATTACAACCGGTCATCTGGGGCACCGGGAGGTTTTTCCAAAGCATGTGCGCGCTGAGCTCGCTGGCATGGCCCTTGCACGAATAAGGGAGCAACCAGAGGCTCCTCTTCCCCCCAACCCGTGCCTCTCTAGGAAGGAAACCAGAGTGCCGACAACCTTACCCTTTGGAAATAACTTTGGACAGCACCCGGTCTTGCAGATGGAGTCCCCGGCCCCTTCGATTCAAGTGGAAACCTGGCTGCGTGGCGAGCCGCTCAGCAGCTTCGAGCCCGGGAAAGTATACATCGTCGAATTTTGGGCAACTTCGTGCGGCCCATGTGTGGACGCGATGCCTCATCTGATGCAGTTGCAGGAGAAATACAGGGACAGCGGCGTTGAGATCATCGGAGTCGCGGCTAGTGAAGACGCTCCAACGGCCGATGAGGCCCGCAGCAATCTGGACGCGTGGTTGACCGAAAAGTTCTCGAATCTGAACTTTCGGATGGCGTTCGACTCCACAGGCGAAATGAAAAAGCTTTGGATGGAGCCCAGCTTTTCTTGCTGGATTCCGACCAGTTTCGTGGTCGACCGAGACGGCCACATCGCCTTTATTGGTGGCCCGACGGAACTCGATGAGGTTTTGCCGAAGGTGCTCAACGGCAGCTGGCGCGCCAGCGATCAAGCGAAAGCCGCCGACAGGGAGCGGATCGCGAAAGGCGAACCCAAAGCGCGCGAACAAGCGCTGACGAAGCCGATCAAGGCTAGATATCGGGCGGCGATGGAGACAAATGATTGGAAGACGGCGCGCTCGGCAATCGAGGAGGGCGTCGCCTTGATGCCGGACAACCTATATTTCCGCGTGAGTCTTGCGCATCTGTTGCTTCACAAAATGCGCGACATGGAGGCCGGCTTGCCCGAAATGCGCCAATTCGTTCGCGACGCGATCAACAGAGAGTCCGAGCACTGGATATATTATGGGCTATTCCTACTCTTCGCGCCGTGCTTTGATTATGCGGGCTTTCCGTCTGCTGAGCGCTTTGCGATGGGCGAAGAGCTGTCTAAACACATCGTGGCACTGCCGCAAGGCCACGGCTCTAAGTTCATGTCTTATCCGATGGTCGCTCAGTACTATCATGAGAGCGGCAACAAAGATCGCGCGATCGAGTTGGTCGAGCAGGCACTTAAGGTGCTGGACGGTCCGGAGCCTATCTCGAACGACCTGAAACAGCACCTTCTACCGGAGTTGCTGCAGGCTCTGGCCAACTACAAGGGTGAGAAGGTTTGTCACGGCACTATCTGTGTAGCTCCGCAAAAGGATTCTCCCAACGTCAATGGGGTGGCCGAGGAGCAAACCTAAGAAGGGGCGTGTCGGAATGCCTTACTGGTCAATTCGTCCACTTTCCTGGCGTGGTTGTGCAAATAGCCGGCCCAGGCGTCCAGCCCAGCCTCGCCGTCATCCGCAAACACGTGACTGACCAAGGAGAAGACGACGTCCCCTGATCACCTCACCAAAACATACTGCCGCTGCGGGTCTCCCGGACCCGTCAAAGATGGCACTGGAGTAAGGCTTGGAACATGAAAAAAGGTTACTAGCCAGCTCGACGCTGCCCACCGATCCACCTGCACCCACAGGCGGGGAAGACGGGGACGCAGCCGACCGCCTGTCTCAGCGCCACGATAGCACTCGCACGCTCCGGCAACGGAACACCATTCAACATCCGCACCAAGGACATCCAAAAATGGCAAAGAATTTCCGGCCGCTGCATGACCGCGTGGTCGTTCGCCGCGTCGACTCCGAAGCGAAGACCGCCGGCGGGATCATCATTCCCGACACCGCAAAGGAAAAGCCGCAGGAAGGCGAGATCGTCGCCGTCGGCTCCGGCGCGCGCGACGAGGCCGGCAAGCTCGTCCCGCTGGACGTCAAGACCGGCGACCGCATCCTGTTCGGCAAGTGGTCGGGCACCGAAGTGAAGCTCAATGGCGAAGACCTTCTGATCATGAAGGAATCCGACATTATGGGCATCATTCTGACCGCCGAAATCCAGTTCGCCTCTTCCACAGACCTTCGGAGCTAAAAAATGCCCAAAGACGTAAAATTTTCCCGCGACGCTCGTGAGCGCATGCTGCGCGGCGTCAACATCCTCGCCGACGCAGTGAAGGTCACGCT
>NZ_JAMYLG010000081.1:0-8609 GCF_040317865.1 Mesorhizobium sp. M1365 | reverse complement strand
GGTTTTCCGGCAAGGCCTTGCGGCCGCGCTTCTTTCCCGTCGCCCCTTCGCTCGCCGGCAAGCCCGTGTCCGGCAGGACAACGACGCCGCCATCTTCGTTGTCGGCGGCGTCCTCATCCGCGGCCTGTTCGGCTTCATTGAAGAGGCGGTCAATGTGCTTTTCACTGCGCGGCGCAAAACGATGCAGTCGTGCAAGCGCCAGCTCTTCCTCGAGTTTGACGACGCGTTCGGTGAGTTGACGGTTCTGCGCCTGCAGCGCAGCAATACGCGCCATCAACGCTTCAACAGTCGGTTCGCCGGGTCGATTCATCAGATTCTTGAATCGAAAGCATGCCGCCGCGTCAACCGCTCAATTCGAGAGCCCTCAACCCGCAACCTGATATTGCCGCACCGGATGGCGGACCATCGCATCGATGTCGATGCCGTCGAGGATCCAGTGCAATTGCTCGGTCGTAAGCGTGACCACCGCTGCCTCCCGGCGCGGCCACCGGAACTTGTCCTCGGTCAGCCGCTTCAGGACCAGCACAAAGCCCGACCGATCGAAGAACAGGAGCTTCATCCGGTCGCGACGGCGATTGCAGAACGCAAAAACCGCCGGAGCAAACGGATCGAGCGCCATCGTCTCTTGGACCAGAACCGCAAGGCTGTTGATGCCGGCCCGGAAGTCGATCGGCTCGCGGTGCAGGTAGACTTTCAGGTCAGCGCCCAGTCTGAACATGACCCAGTGCTCCGATGGTCGCCGTCAACGCATCCACATCACCGCATTCCAGCGTCAACGTCACGCCGTTCGGCAGCGACGCGCTCACCTTGGCTGGAGAGGAAAAAGGCGCTGTCCTTTTCGATGCCGACCTACGTGCCCCATCGCAAGTCCCCGGCAAATCCACCGCAGCCATGCTGCTCTGTCGCAGCAAGGCCCGATCGGAAGTGCTTTCAATCTGAACCGGGATGAACGCCGATGGTGGGGGCTGTGGGAGGGACTGGGTCTCCGCCCGCTTCTTTATCCACTTCCGAAGAAGGTTCGCATTGACCCCATGTTCGAGCGCAAGCCTCGATACCGACACGCCAGGCTCAAGACAGGCCGAGACAAGACGGTCCTTCGATGCCGGGTCGTATCGGCGTCGCCCGTCCCGACCGACAAGCCTCACCCGCAGTTTCTGCTCATCTTCTTCCATCACAAGGTGTCCACCTATTTTGGTGGACACCTTGTATGGGGATTTCGTTGTCAAGGGGCCTTCACTGATTTCGCGGTAAAGCGGTCAGGATAGCCATAACAGAACGGTTGGTCACTGCCTTGTGCATTGGTCCGCGAGCATCAAATTCGAGGGGAGCCTGCCTTTGGGGCGCATCGCATTACGCCGCAACCTTGTATTCGGTGGGTCTGCAAAAGACCCGGACCATGAAGCAGTCATTGGCTTCAGCAGCAAGGCTCCGAGGCGGCGGGCCCATTCTCATGACGGCAAATAACGCCATGGTGTCCATCGGGACACCGCCACCTCGAATCGATACGCGCGGGCGTCATTACGGCGGTTGATCCGTCAGGCGCCCTGCAGTGTGTTCAGTTCATCGGGCGCAATGTGACGCCCATCGGGATTTCGCCGACGGTAACCAATCGCCAGAGCGCGATGAGTAACTTGCGTGCGAGCGCCACGATCATCGTCGTCTTGCGGGCGCCCTGTGCCGCTCGTGCCTGGAACCATTGCGTCAGTTCGCTATTCTTTTGGAATCTCAGGAAGCGCCAGGCCAATTGGATCAGCCCGCGTCGCACCCGGGCGTTGCCTGCCTTGGCCAACCCCTTTTCGCGTCGTTTAGATCCGCTCTCGTCGGGGGAGCCTGTCAGACCGGCGTAACGCGCCACCGCGCGCCGGTCTCTGAGGTTGCGGCTAAGCACCTCGTGGACCAGCATGTCGGCTGTCTCAATCCCGACACCAATCACGCGCGCCAATAGCACAACCATTGCATTATACCCCGACGCGGGCGCCTGCTCAAGCTGGGCAATTCTGGCTTTTTCAATCGTCGTGATCTGATCGCGCACCACCGCAAGCCGAGCCATGTCGCGCCGCATCTCTTCCAGCATATTCGGCGGAAGCGGCTGTCCTTCCGAAGTGCGCAGGTCCGGCAACTTCTTCGGCGCCCGGCGAAGCTCGGCCTTGAAGCCACGGATGCCGAGCCGAGCCAGCGCCCCTTTCATGCGATTGACTATCCGCGTTTTCTCGCTGACCAGGTTCTCCCGCTCGCGGCTCGGCCGCTTGGCATCCTCTTCCGCCAGTGATGGGATCGCCACCATGCGGCAGTGGCCACGCTCGCCACGCAGCCAACCCAGGAACACGCGCATCAGCATGGCCGTGTCTAGCCTGTCGGTTTTCGCCCGTCGGTGTTCACGGTTCACGGCGACGCTGGTTGAATGGATGACGTGAGCGTCTATGCCTCGCGTCTGCAGCCACCGGGCCAGCCAGAAGCCGTCTCGCCCAGCCTCGAAGGCCAGCGCGACCCGGTCTATCGGCATGCCCGCAGCCTCCGCCTCCGATCGCCAACGCGCGATCAAACCGAGCAATGCATTGGGATCGGGATCGAGTTTCTTGAGGGGGTGTCGCTGAACGCCGGGAAGCATTCCGGCCACCAGCCAGTTATTTTGACTCATTTCTACAACGACGAGCACAGTGCGAGCTTGATCCAATACAGTGATTGATCGGCTGAGATCGTCGACTTTGGACATGATAGTCTATCCTTCGGGTTGATCGTACGACGATGGTGCCACCTCGCCGCTCCCCCGCATAGCTTCTCATGCATCAGAGCACTCAACAGCAAAAGGTGCGGGGAAATTCGCGCTTACACCTCGCATGGCCTCAGGGAAGGCGCATGCGGCGCAGCAAAAACCGGAACAGCGACCGAACCCGATTACGGCGCCGGATTCTGGGCGCGTACTGCTTCGCTGAAGCTACGCAGGACCGGGCTCTCGTAAACCGAACTCCGGCTTCGCCACGCTACGCCGGGATTTCGGCCATCCGGCTTCCATCCCTCGCGCAAGCACGCCCTTTCAGGCCGTGACCTGAACGGGCCGTTTCGGCCCGTGCAACCTTTTCTCTTTTGATCCGGGGCTGCCGCCCCCTGCCGTCAAGGCCGGGCGCTATTCGCGTGAAAATCAAAGGCCGTGTGCTCACTCCGCTGTGGGCCGCACCACCCTTTCATTTTCAGCCTTGACCGCATTCCGCCCGCTCATTGGCGCGGGGCCTAGTCCGGTTGCAGCAGCAGCTGCTGCGCAACCGTAAACTAGGAGGAAAAACCAATGAAAGCAGATGTTTATGAGAAGGTGACGGCGAGCATTGTTGCCGAACTGGAACAGGGCCTGCGCCATTGGCTGAAGCCTTGGAACGCGGAGCACGCCGCCGGGCGGATTTCGCCGCCCTTACGTCATAACGGCGTGCCCTATCAGGGAATCAACATCATCATGCTTTGGTCGGTAGCCATGGCGCAGGGCTTTGCCGCGCCGATCTGGATGACCTTCAAACAGGCGCAAGAGATGGGCGCGCATGTCCGCAAGGGCGAGAGGGGCAATCTTGTCGTTTATGCCGACCGTATCCGCAGGACAGAGAAGGACGAAGCGACCGGCGAGGAGCAGGAGCGGGATATCCCGTTTATGAAGGGCTACACCGTCTTTAATGTCGAGCAGATCGAGGGCCTACCGGCGCAATTCTATGCCCCGGCGGAACAGCGCCTCGATCCGGTAGCACGCATCGAGCATGCCGAAACTTTCTTCGCCGCGCTGCGCGCCGATATCCGTCACGGCGGCAATCAGGCCTATTACAGCATGGGCAGCGACCATGTGCAGATGCCGCCGTTCGAGACCTTCCGCAATGCCGAAAGCTATTACGCAGCGCTGGCGCACGAGTGCACGCACTGGACGCGCCACCCCTCGCGGCTGGAGCGGGATTTTGGCCGCAAGCGCTGGGGCGACGAAGGCTACGCGATGGAAGAACTCGTTGCTGAACTTGCTTCGATCTTCCTGTCCGCCGATCTCGACCTGACGCCCGAAACCCGGCCCGACCATGCCGCCTATATCGGCTCATGGCTGAAGGTGCTTAAGAACGACAAGCGGGCGATCTTCACCGCAGCCAGCCACGCGCAGCGCGCCGCGGATTTTCTTCACGGCTTGCAGGAAGAAGCCGGCTTGCTGGAGGCCGCGGAATGAAGCGGCCCGAGACCATCTGATGTGACCCCACCGTCGCACAAGGTCGGCGATAGCCTTCTGTTTCCTTCTGTCGACCTCAACCATGGTCGAGGATAGAACCTCCTGCCGAGAAGATTTGTTCCTTGGTTCCTTGGAAGGCGGGAATGTTGGTAGAAATTTCTGAGCGGGATCGGATAACTGGCTGGCGCAAAGAGTGCCCTCTCGGGGTTGAACCAGTGGGTTGCCATGACGCTATTCGTGGAGGTCGAACGCGACAAACAGGCCAAAGGCTGGGGCAATCTCTACAATAAGCTCGACCGGCGCGCAGTCACTTTCCACTTGCGGCCCGTCTCGGCGCACCACTGTAATGGTCTCTTTGACGGAGATGATTTGACCGCGACGGGCTTGTAGGATCAGCTCTTCAACAATCTCGTGGGCAGTCACGTTGCTGGGTCGCCCGTTCGTAAGAACGCTCATCCGAGGCCTCCACCTCAGCGATAACCCACGAGCTTGGCCCGCCGGGTCATGACAGGCACCTACGCCCAACTGCCCTTTCCGACCCCAGCGCCGGATCCCGATATGTGCCACGCGAGTCCTTGCTGTTGTTGTCCGGCTGTTTGCGCTTGTCACATGTCAATAGCCACAGCCGCGTGACCGCGATCCTGGTTCATTGAGGTCGAACGGTCCGTAAGAAACGCCCACTCCGAATCGTTCTTCCGCGCGCCTTTAACGAAATAATTGACAGTCCAACCGAAACGGCGCTCCGTCGTTCGACGGGATGGATCTTGGCACTTTTGGTTGATGCCGGGCCTTCGCCGTTACGATAGGGAGGATGCAATGCCGACAGTCATTGGCTACCATAACATCACAAAGGGCGCAAAACACTGGCTCGACTCGCCGAAGCGCAAAGAGCTTTTTGGTCCGCTCGGCGTGACCAACATACGAACATTTGTAGATCCACAAAATCCGACTCGGGTGGCCGTTCTCATGGACGTTCCGGACATGGACGCCATGATGAAAGCTATGCAGAGCAAGGAAGCCGCGGATGCGATGGCCTTCGATGGAGTGGTTCCAGAGTCCTTGGTGATCCTGGTCGAATCGTAAAGGTGATTGCTCCGCTGGCCAAGCTTAGGTTTGGTCAGCGATGGTGCGGTTCCAGTCATTCTGGAAAGCGCCCATTGTTGGCGTAGAGCCCGCTGGCCACTGGCTTCAAGAGCGGGCGCTGCGCGTCAGCGCCGACGTTGGTCTCGGTCGCGCCAAGGTCAGCCGCTACAGCTTGCGCAACCTAATGCCGGCTCAAGTCCGCAAATCAACTATTCCGCGCGTTCACGCTGGACTTCCGCTTGCCACCCCAGCCAGTCGTTATGCTCATTTCGGGCTTGCTCCGGCTCATGTGTTTGAACCAGCGGGACGCGCCATTGACGGAAGTTCGACGATTAGAGCGAGATGATCCGCTTCCCGCGCTGATTGCGGGCGTACATCGTTGCTGCGTGGTTGTTGCATCTGGACTAAGCCCGATTCTGCTCTGCGAGGACACCAACACGATCCGCGCCGTGATGAACCCTCGTTGTCCGCTCAGCAAGCGGTCGCTGCCGATGCAAGCGGTCTTATGGTCCGGTCCCCGCAACGAAACCATTTCGGCTTCGTCGGTGCTCGAATTTTGCATGATTCTATTGCCTGAGCCGATTGGTGCTACACTGGCAAGCCAGTTAACGCGACGGACCTGTGTTCGGTGATATGACCAAAGTAACCGCTTTACCCGACAGAGTGGGTTTCGACGTGGCCGCAGATGAGACCTTGCTTGAGGCGGCTCTCAGATCGGGCGTGCCATTTGCCCACGCATGCGGCGGCAGGGCGAAATGCTCGACATGCCGCGTTTGGGTTCTCGACGGCATTGAGGCTTGCCCGGACCGGAATCCGGACGAAACCCTGATGGCGAACCGGTTGAGATTGGCCGATGAGGTTCGGCTGGCCTGTCAGCTCAGACCGGAAGGCGAGCTTCGCGTCCGACGCCTGGTGCTAGACGAAACCGACATGATGATCACCAGCCAGCTTGGCGCTTCTGCCGCGACGCGTTGCGGCGAAGCAAGGCATGTTGCGGTCTTCTTCAGCGACATTGTAGATTTCACAGCGCTGTCGGAGCGGCTTTCCCCCTACGACGTGATGTATCTGCTCAATCGTTACTTCGCCCAGGTCGGCGACATCATCGAGCAGAATGGCGGTTTCATCGACAAACTGATCGGCGATGGCCTCATGGCAATATTCGGCATCGACGACCAGCCCGACGCTCCGCTCCGCGCCGTGAACGCCGCACTTCAGACCCTCGCCACAGTTGATCGTCTGAAGCCGTTCTTTGCCTCGATGTATGGCATCGATTTCGATATTCGCATCGGCCTCAACTATGGCGAAGCCGTCATCGGCACATTGGGTTTTGCTGGACACAAACGTCTCACGGCCATCGGCGACATTGTAAATCTGGCCAGCCGGGTCGAGGCCGCCAATAAAGATGCCGGTACGCGATTGCTGATATCCGAGGCCCTCCGCGACCAGATCGCCGACAAGGTGGAAATCGGCGACTTCGTCAGGGTACGCCTTCGCGGTACCGGCGAGCGCACAAGCCTGTTCGAAATCGTCAGGCTGAAGCCCGAAATTGACGCCGAGCTGAATGCCAGACGGCCTCGCGAAACCATCCGTCAGGGCGGCAGGAGGTGGATTCGCGCTTTCGCCGAAGACGAGCTTCAGCCCCACGAACGCCGGATTCTCGATTTTGAAGATTACGACATCGTCGTCGTTCGCGGATCCGATAGCTATTGCGCCTTCAACAATGCCTGCCCGCATCTTCATCTGCCGCTCTACGAGCGCCGAAGTTCCGCTCAGGCCGAAAAGCTGAAGCTCCCACACATGGAGAGCACGATCACCGCAGATCTTGGCCTGGTCTGCCGCTGGCATCAGAGTTGTTTCGACCTGCTTACCGGCGAAATCAGGGAGTGGGCGAAGTTGGAGCACGATGGTACCAGGGCGGGCCTTGAATATTTGGGTGACATTTCGAAAAACCGCGCAAAGCTGATCGTATATCCCTGCCGAAAGCAGGACGGCTTTGTGTGGATCGGGCTCGAGTGAAAACGGTCCAATATTTCAGTTTTTCCGTCGCGGTCCCATGTCGCCCCTCTCTGAGGGACCTTTCTCAACTCTTCCGGCATCAACCTGCTGGCGAAATTTGCCATCGAGGTGCGCAAGCATCCCGATGTTCGACTCGTCGTGCGTGGAACGCCCGACATACCCTGGCAATCGAAAAATCGAAGATCAATGTCGAACCTGAAGAAGCGAAGAAGCGAAGAAGCGAAGAAGCGAAGAAGCGAAGAAGCGAAGAAGCGAAGAAGCGAAGAAGCTGCATCCCGCTCTGGACTGACCAGGCCCCGGACTGCGTGAGCTAGCGGCAATCCGGATGGCACATGCCAGTCGGACGGTGCAAGGCGCAAGTGCGCCGCCGAGCGAGATATGTACGCCAAGATAAGTATTAGCCTGAATATCTCAAAGTGAGGGGTGCATCGGCCCCGAGAATCTGAGAAACTGCTTTTGCAACAAAGAGTCATCAGATCCAAGGACGGGGTCCGATGCACCCCTCACTTTGAGATATTCAGGCTAGCTGGTCGCTTGGGGCGGTGCTTCATTTTACCAGCCGGCTAGCTCTGGCAGATCGTCAAGCCAGCTTTTCTCTGGCATCGAGGCCTCGCCGGCTAGCGGCGCAGCCTCGGAGGCGTTGTGAATGAGCCAGTCCATCCACTTTCGATAAGCGGACGGTGCCAACTCGGGCGGCAGCACCTTGGCCTTGGCCAGCATGCGTTTGCGAAAACTGACTTGCCTGCGCAGTTTGATTGACGTGAACTTGATTGACTTGCCCTGGTATTCAACCGTCCAGCGCCCATCTCCGTGGCTGGTGAGCCTGTCGATGGCGAAATCGGCGTCGACCGGCCTGTCTCGCCAGGGAAGCTCGATGGCATTCTTCCTCAGATTGAGTGCCCATCGCCTGTAACTGGCCCCGGCACGCCGGGGCGGCAGCACGCCAGCCTGTTCGAGTATCTTCCTGCGGAAGGCAGGCTGCTTCTTGAGCTGGCCGGTCGACAGCTCGATGCGATGCTCACGGAATTCGACGTGCCAGCGGATCCTGCCATTGCCGAAATACTTCACCAACCTGTCTATGACGAACTCGTCATCGGAAAGCATCACGCACCCCTGCTTGATACTTTCGAAAATGTACTGGCTATCGGTGGGCATGACGCGCCTCGTGCAGGACCTTTCAGAAGCTCAGAGCTGCAACACCTTGAGCTGCTGCAGGCTCAGATGCCCGGCGTGGGAGACCCGGTATCCGGGGCCGGCAGCACGGAAGATATCGGCGACCTCCAGGTCGGCGCGCACCGGTTCAGCCGGACGGCGTCTTGCCTTC
>NZ_JAMYLG010000080.1:7500-8962 GCF_040317865.1 Mesorhizobium sp. M1365 | reverse complement strand
CGGGTTTGGGCATTGTGGGGGCGCGGATGGGCGCTGGTGGTAGCCCCGGTGGCGCCCGCGGTCATGACGGCGGTCGAGGACAAGGATACGGGTGCGGCCTCGGGCATCAACAACGCCGTCTCGCGCATCGGCGGCCTGATTGCCGTGGCGGCGATGGGATCGCTGGCGGCCTGGGTCTATGCTGGCGTGCTCGGCACCGCTGCCGGCTCCGGCATTCCGGGTTTCGGCGAACCGCCGCCAGCCGGCCTGGCGCCCGGCCTCGATGCGGCACGACTTGCCGCCAGCGACGCGGCATTCGCCGCCGTTGCCGCGGTGACCGCGGTGCTTTGCCTGCTTTCGGCAATCGCCGCGTGGACGACGGTTTCCGGCGAGCGGCTGCCATGGGCGCGCGACACGGCGAATCAGCACGGCTGACGACGAAAAACGTCGGCTCAGCCTTCGATCTTGGCGCTCGCGACCTTCAACTGGTTGCTGTCTTCCTGCTTGAGCAGGTCGTCGATGCGTTCGCGCTCGCGCTTGAAGGCGACGAGGTCGTCGCCCTTCAGCGTCTTGCCGACCGGTAGGCGGACGCGCATCGAATCGACCTTTGTGCCGTTGACGATCAGTTCGTAATGAAGATGCGGACCGGTGGAGAGGCCGGTTGAGCCGAGATAGCCGATAACCTGACCCTGGCGAACGCGAACACCCGGCTCGATGCCTTTGGCAAAGGCGCTCTGGTGATTGTAGGACGTCTCGTAGCCATTGGCGTGACGCAAGATGATCTGCTTGCCATAGCCACCGGCCCAGCCGGCTTTTTCGACGACGCCATTGCCCGCGGCAATGATCGGCGATCCCACGGGAGCTGCCCAGTCGGTGCCGGTATGCATTTTCACATACCCCAAAATGGGGTGGCGCCTGGCACCGAACCCTGACGTAAATCGGCCATTGGGCAACGGATTGCGCAGCAGAAACTGCTCGGCGCTGCTACCATTTTCGTCGAAGTAGTCGGTGCTGCCGTCCTGCATCTGGAAACGGTAGAAATTTCGCGTCGTGCCGCCGAAAGTCGCGGAGACGTAAAGCAGCTCGGATTCGTCAGACGCCTGGTCGTCGCCATCGGGCTGCGAGAACAGCACCTCGATGCGGTCCGTGGGATTGAGGCGCGACTGAAAGTCGACACTGGATGCCAGCAACTTGATCAGTCGTTGCGTCATCGCCTTGGACATGCCGTAGGAATAGGCGGTGCGGTAGATGCCGTCATAGACGTTCGGCAGATTGCCGCGCACTACGGGCGCAGGCGAATCGTCGAACGCCGTCAGCAATTCGGGATTTGGCTCCGGCTCCTGCGCCGGCACGTACTGGTCGTGGTCGTCGAGTGCGATGGTGACGATGTGCTGGGTCCTGTCGTACACGCTGGTGCGAACGATCTTGGCGGCGTCGCCATGGACCTCAAGCCCAACGCGCAGCACGGTTCCTGCCTTGAGGG
>NZ_JAMYLG010000080.1:0-2500 GCF_040317865.1 Mesorhizobium sp. M1365 | reverse complement strand
AACCAGGATGTTGGCTTAGAAGCAGCCATCATTTAAAGAAAGCGTAACAGCTCACTGGTCTAAATAAGGGTCTTTGCGCCGAAAATGTAACGGGGCTAAAGCCATACACCGAAGCTTAGGGTTTGCAGCAATGCAAGCGGTAGCGGAGCGTTCTGTAAGCTGATGAAGCCATACCCGTGAGGGGTGGTGGAGGTATCAGAAGTGCGAATGCTGACATGAGTAACGTAAGGGGAGTGAGAGACTCCCCCGCCGAAAGTCCAAGGGTTCCTGCTTAAAGCTAATCTGAGCAGGGTTAGCCGGCCCCTAAGTCGAGGCAGAAATGCGTAGACGATGGGAACCACGTTAATATTCGTGGGCCTGGAGGAAGTGACGGATCATTGAGGTAGTCCAATCTTATCGGATTGAAAGGGCTGCTGCGTGGTTCCAGGAAATAGCTCCTCCTTATAGACCGTACCCGAAACCGACACTGGTGGACTGGTAGAGTATACCAAGGCGCTTGAGAGAACTATGCTGAAGGAACTCGGCAAATTGCACGCGTAACTTCGGAAGAAGCGTGACCCTTTCATGCGCAAGCATGGGAGGGTGGCACAGACCAGGGGGTAGCGACTGTTTATCAAAAACACAGGGCTCTGCGAAGTCGCAAGACGACGTATAGGGTCTGACGCCTGCCCGGTGCTGGAAGGTTAAGAGGAGGGGTGCAAGCTCTGAATCGAAGCCCCAGTAAACGGCGGCCGTAACTATAACGGTCCTAAGGTAGCGAAATTCCTTGTCGGGTAAGTTCCGACCTGCACGAATGGCGTAACGACTTCCCCGCTGTCTCCAGCATAGACTCAGTGAAATTGAATTCCCCGTGAAGATGCGGGGTTCCTGCGGTTAGACGGAAAGACCCCGTGCACCTTTACTATAGCTTTACATTGGCATTCGTAGTGGCATGTGTAGGATAGGTGGTAGGCTTTGAAACCTGGGCGCCAGCTCAGGTGGAGCCACCCTTGAAATACCACCCTTATCACTATGGATGTCTAACCGCGGCCCGTTATCCGGGTCCGGGACAATGTATGGTGGGTAGTTTGACTGGGGCGGTCGCCTCCTAAAGAGTAACGGAGGCGCGCGATGGTGGGCTCAGAACGGTCGGAAATCGTTCGCTGAGTGCAATGGCATAAGCCTGCCTGACTGCGAGACTGACAAGTCGAGCAGAGACGAAAGTCGGTCATAGTGATCCGGTGGTCCCGCGTGGAAGGGCCATCGCTCAACGGATAAAAGGTACGCCGGGGATAACAGGCTGATGACCCCCAAGAGTCCATATCGACGGGGTTGTTTGGCACCTCGATGTCGACTCATCGCATCCTGGGGCTGGAGCAGGTCCCAAGGGTATGGCTGTTCGCCATTTAAAGCGGTACGTGAGTTGGGTTCAGAACGTCGTGAGACAGTTCGGTCCCTATCTGCCGTGGGTGTAGGAATATTGAAAGGATCTGTCCCTAGTACGAGAGGACCGGGATGGACGGATCTCTGGTGGACCTGTTGTGGCGCCAGCCGCATAGCAGGGTAGCTATATCCGGACGGGATAACCGCTGAAGGCATCTAAGCGGGAAACCCACCTTAAAACGAGTATTCCCTGAGAACCGTGGAAGACGACCACGTTGATAGGCCGGGTGTGGAAGAGCGGCAACGCTTGAAGCTTACCGGTACTAATAGTTCGATCGGCTTGATCGTTCTCATTCCTAATGCCCATTTCTGGTGACAATCCTTGGATTGCGCCGAGATGAATGGCACAGAAAACAGCTTCTCGAGCAACGTGCGTTTTGCCGACCTGGTGGTTATGGCGGAGCGGCTGCACCCGATCCCATTCCGAACTCGGCCGTGAAACGCTCCAGCGCTGATGGTACTTCGTCTCAAGACGCGGGAGAGTAGGTCGCTGCCAGGTCTGCCAAGCGCACGTTGTTTAATCTTCTCCTTACGAACAGGCCCGCCAACGGGATATCGGGCCGCGCAAGCGGCCCTTTCATTTGGCGGAAGCTTGAATCCAGTGAGCCAAGGCTTACTTCTAGGGTTGACGCGGGGTGGAGCAGCCCGGTAGCTCGTCAGGCTCATAACCTGAAGGTCACAGGTTCAAATCCTGTCCCCGCAACCAAATTCGAAAACGGCCCGCCTTGTGCGGGCCGTTTTCGTATGGGCTGAAGTACGGCGACAGGACACTTAGCATTCCGCGGCCAATTTTTCGCGTATGTGCTCCGATCCACCTCTCATACGTGGGGCGAATGGCCGATCGGGATTTACGACGCGCCAAAAAGGCGCGCTGCCGTCTTGACTGATATGCACCAGGTGCCGCCGCACAGTCACTGGGCAGCAGGCGTCTGCTCCGTATTTTGCCGCGAGCTTACGTCGTAACTCTGCAAGGTCCGAAAAGTGGCCAGGTCCGTACGCATCCGGTGAAGACCGCAGACGTGCGCATCCGGCAGCCAGGAGAACCTGAGCACCGGAGTGCTGGGGTCAAGCTTTCTTT
>NZ_JAMYLG010000079.1:0-9026 GCF_040317865.1 Mesorhizobium sp. M1365 | reverse complement strand
CCCGAGACATGTTTGCCACTATGCTGGTTTCACGCGGCTGGCCGAGTGTTCCCAGCCGAGGGATAGCGAGGAGAGGGACGATGCGCTTGAGCAATCTGGGAACCGAGCAACTCCGGGAGAAGGATCGAAGCTTCGTTTTCCATCCGTCCACGCACTTAGCCAAGCACAGTCGCGGCGAAACGCCAAACCGGATCATGGCCGGCGCAGAAGGCGTTTACATCTGGGATACGGATGGCCGAAAGAGCCTTGACGGTTTCGGCGGGCTCTACTGCGTCAATATGGGATATGGATGCACGGAGATCGCCGAGGCCATCGCCCGGCAAGCGCACGAGCTGCCGTTCGCGCATGTCTATGCCAGCCAGGGCACGGAGCCGGTCGCGCTTTTGGCGGAGGCCGTGGTCGAATATTTCGGGCAGAACATGCGAAGGGTCTATTTCGGCCTTTCCGGCTCCGACGCCAACGAAACCAACATCAAGCTGGTGTGGTACTACAACAACATTCTCGGCCGCCCTGAAAAGAAGAAGATCATCTCGCGGCATCGCGGATATCACGGGTCCGGGCTGGTCACCGGTAGCCTGACAGGCCTTCCCTTCTTTCACGATTTCTTCGACCTGCCTTTGAATTTGGTGCGCCATACGACGGCGCCCCACCATTATCGCCAGGCGCATGATGGCGAAAGCGAGGAGGCGTTCTCCAGGCGCTGTGCCAACGAACTTGAAGCCCTTATCCTCGCTGAAGGCCCAGAGACCGTTGCAGCCTTCATTGGAGAGCCGGTACTTGGGACCGGTGGCATCGTTCCGCCTCCGAAGGGATACTGGGCTGCGATTCAGGGGGTGCTTGATAAGTACGACATCCTTCTTATTGCCGATGAGGTGGTCTGCGGCTTCGCGCGAACTGGTGAGAAATTCGGTTCCCACCTCTACGGCATGCGCCCGGATTTCGTAACCATCGCCAAGGGCTTGAGTTCCGCCTACCTGCCTATCTCCGGTTCGATTATCGGTGACCGGGTCTGGTCGGTTTTGGAACAAGGGACGGAAAAGCACGGGCCACTCGGCCATGGCTGGACATATTCTGGTCATACGCTTTGCGCGGCGGCCGCGCTTGCCAACATTAAATTGCTAAAGGAAAGAAACATCCTGGAACATGTTCGGGACGTCGGACCCTATTGGCAAGCCCGCATGAAAGCCGAACTGGAGCGACATCCCATTGTCGGCGAGGTTCGCGGCATCGGCATTTTATCCGCCGTGGAGCTGATGCGGGATCCGAAGGGCCGGGTACCATTTGAACCCGGACTTCAGGTCGGCGTGCGCGCCGCCGCTGCTCTGTTTGAAAATGGTGTCATAGGCCGCGCCATGCCGCATGGCGATATCCTCGGCTTTGCCCCACCTCTGATCATTACCCGAACAGAGATTGACATCATCGTCGATGCGACTGCGAAATCAGTCGATGCGACCTATCGCGCGCTGAAGGCTGAGGGCGCGGTTTGATGCTGCTCGCCAAGGCCGACGAGCTTGCCGCGTTTCGCCGAACCGACGGCGGCACTCGTCGTTTCACTTGCGGGCGCCTATGCGCTGTCATCGCGCCGGCGACCCCGTCGGGCAAGAATGTGGGGCCGCGCGTGGCGGCCCTGCTCGATGCCGCGCAGGCGTCGGAGATCATCGAAGTGGTCTCGCCTGACACGTTCAAGCGGCCGATCTATGCCGGCAACGCCATCCAGACGGTGCAGTCTACCGACACCAACAAGGTGATCACCGTGCCCACCACTTCGTTTCCACGCGCCTCCCAAGGCAATGCGGCTGCCGTCGAGAATATCTCGGCGGCAGCCGACCCGGGTCTCTCTATTTTCATCGAAAACAAGCTCTTCGAAACTGACTGTCCGGAGTTGATCTCGCCCAAGATCGTTATCTCCGGTGGCCGTGCGCTGTGCTCCTCGGAGAAAATTCCAGGAAGTCATCCCGCCCGTCGCCGACAGGCTCGGTGCCGTCGTCGGCGCTTCCCGCGGCGCGGTCGACGCCGCCTACGCGCCAGAGACCGGCATGTAGGCCAGACCGGAAGGTCGTCGCGCCCAATCTCTACACCGCCGTCGGCATCTCCGGTGCCATCCAGCACCTTGCCGGCATGAAAGGACTCGAAGGCCATTGTCGCCATCAACAAGGGACGAGGAAGCTCCAATCTTCCAGGTCGTCGCCGACTACGCCTCGTCGGCGACGTTTTCGTTATCCTGCCCGAGCTCTCCAGATCGAATTTGACCCAGGGTACAATGTCTCAACTCCAGATCCTAACTTTAACCTGCGATGACCGTCCCGGCATCGTCGCGGCCGTTGCAACCGAACTGGCTGTGCTCGGTGCCAACCTTGCCGAGAGCAGCCAGTTCTGGGACCGCACCAGCAATCGCTTCTTCATGCGTCTGGCCGTTGAAGGAGACGAGTCGCTTTCGACCGCCTCAATCGAGCGTGCGCTCAAACCGGCAATCGACCGCTTCGGCTTGTGTCTTCACACCGTCGATGCGCGCCGTAGGCCGAAGATCATCATAATGGTATCGAAATTCGACCATGCAATGCTTCATCTGCTTTATCAAATCAAGGTCGGTTGGCTGAAGGCTGACGTGGTGGCGATCGTATCTAACCACGAAGACAGCCGTGACGTCGCTGAGCGGGAGCGGGTCGCCTATCATTACTGGCCGGTATGCAAGGACAACAAGACCGAGCAGGAACAAAAGCTGCTCGGTCTTGTAAGCGAAACTGGCGCGGACCTCGTGATCCTGGCGCGATACATGCAGGTCCTGTCTGACGCCGTGTCAACGTGCCTATTCGGCAAGATGATGAACATTCATCATTCCTTCCTGCCCTCATTCAAGGGCGCAAAGCCCTATCATCAGGCGTACGAGCGCGGAGTGAAACTTATCGGCGCTACCGCGCATTACGTGACGCCCCACCTCGACGAAGGTCCAATCATAGATCAGGAGGCTGAGCGCGTAACGCATGCGATGAGCGCGGAGGATTTCGTTGCGACGGGCCGCGACATCGAAAGCCGGGTCCTTGCACGGGCCGTCAAGCTGCATGTGGAGCGGCGGATTATGCTCAACGGAAATAAAGCAATCGTGTTCTCAACTTAGCTGAGAACGCCTCAATGTGAAAATCTGTATCTTCGACCAATCACAAAGGAGAATCGACATGGCACGGTCCCCAATCCCCGGCAATCCAGGCCACACCCCGCCGGGCCCCCCCGACTGGGTCCCAGGCCCGCCAGATGGCGTTCCGGGTCGTCCGCCCGGCGTTCCGCCTGGCCCCAAGGACCCACCTCAGCTGCCGGATCGTCCAGTAGGATGACCTGGATAGGCTACGGCGATCTGAAAACAGGTATGCTCCCCCACTGGGAGCATACCTGTGTCGGACGACTGGATTTCGAACTCCGTGACCTGGCATTCTTCGCCCGAGACTCGCTGCGAATAGACGAAGACCAACTGAAACAGGGGGTGCTCAGCATCAAGTTCGAATGGCCGCTGGCATCCGGGGAAGTCTGCCAGCTTCGCGCAGTTTTCCCCGACAGCTATCCCTTCGTGCGCCCGCAAGTCGCCCTTCGAGGAAACCCGGAAACTTTTCCGCACAAGCATTGCTCACCGACCGACGGCAACCTTTGCCTGTTGGGCCGTGACACAGGACTGTGGTCCATCGAGTGGACATTGGCGAAACTTCTGGAGAAGCAACTCGCCAACGCTCTGAATGGTACGGGCATGGAGGATCCACAGGGCGAACCGATGGAATTCTGGTGGAACGCCTTCGCCCCGGCATTCGATGGCTATGTCGACGGCAGCTTTATGTTGATCGACACTGCCTGGAATGTAGGAGCTGAAACAGAGGGCACGTTGCGGGCGTCTTACTCCCTTCAAAAGATGGACGACAAAATTAGATTCCAGGGTGTGGTCGAGGAAATCAAGGCGAAGGACGGGTCCGTTCTAGCTGCGCGGAAATTTCCGCTTCCTCCCGGACTTCAATTGAAGAAGGTCACGGGCATATTTCCGTGGAGGCGCGTAGGTCGTTTCGCGCCGCCATCGCCCGAGGGTTGGCGGAAGGCGCAGGGCCAGCTTACCTTTGGAGGCCACGTGATCAATAGTGGCTCGCCCGCTATTTCGATGTCCGTCACGGTCCAATCGACGGAACTCAGCCACCGTGTTGACGGCGACACCTGGCTATTTCCACTGCGTTACGGACCAGCAAAGTCGTTCCGGGCTGTGAAGCAAGGACAGAGAGGGACCAGCCCCTCCATGATCATAGTTCCCACGCTCCGCGCCGGGGCCACAGACATCGGCGCCCGAGTTCCATCGGTCGGCATCTTGAAGGATAAGGTGATTGCCATCTTCGGGATGGGAGCTATTGGTGCCCCAGTTGCGATCGAGCTTGCCCGCAACGGCTGTTCCCATCTCACCGTCATCGACCATGACATCGTCGAACCAGGAAACTCGATCCGATGGCCGCTTGGTGCGACGGCCTGGGGAATGCGAAAGACGACCGCCGTCAAGCACCACGTGGAATCCGAATACCCGAGCGTCGAGGTCGAGGCGATCCATCACACCGTAGGCATAGCCACGGCGGCCGACGGGAACGGAGGAGACCATTCAGTTCTACCCCCGATTTTTGGGAAGGCGGACATCGTCATCGATGCAACGGCCTCTTCCGGAATCTCACGTTTGCTGGCCGATCACTGCAAGTCCGCCGGCAAACCGATGATCTCTCTTTTCGGGACGCTCTCTTTGAAGGGGGGCGTCGTTGCGGCCTATCAGCCGAAATCCGGCTGTCCAACCTGCCGCGAATTTGCCTATGCGAAAGGTTTGATCGAGAAAGCTCCTGGGTCAGGAGAAATCTCCGCGCTAAATCAGCCGGCTGGATGCGCCGAGTTGACCTTCACTGGGGCTTCATTCGATCTTCATGAATTATCGCTGGAAGCTGTCCGGTTGACCGTGGACATTCTCTCGCAGCCAGCCGAGTTCAAGGAATCCTTGGTTCACACCCTCACATTGCATGACGGCATCAAGCGGGTGCCGCCGTCTTGGCGGGTGGATGGGTTGCCTCCCATGAAGGAATGCGGATGCAACCAATAGTGTGGGTGCCTCGGGCGATCATGCAGGACATGCAGATGGATGCCGACCTCTGGTATGATCGGGAAACGGGTGGGACCTTCATGGGGTATTGGGCCGAAAGCAACGTTGCCGTCATAACAGCAATGATCCCGGCCGGGCCCCGAGCATCTCACGAGCGAAGCAGCTTTCTCCCTGATCAAAGCTGGCAACAGGCGGAGATTGCGAAGCACTATGAGCGTTCCGGGAGGTTGGACACGTATCTCGGGGACTGGCACACCCACCCCGATGCCGTTTCGAACCGCCTGAGCTGGACGGATCGAGTATGCCTGAAAACGATCATAAAAACCCCGACGGCGCGAAATCAAAGGCCCGTCATGATGCTCATGTGCGGCAAACCGGGTGAGTGGTCTTTGCACTCCTGGTTCTGCCAACTGCGGACCAAGTTATTTCTCTTTGAATTCCTGGATGAGAGAGAAGCGACTATCGAAGCCTACACGAGTCCCTCTTCTGAAACAGGCGAGGAGATCGTAAGAGCTTAATCAAAGTTCTGGCCGACACAGGATGAGGGGGAGATGAATTTTACGCATTGCGATTTGGGGCAGTGTTCTCGCGGTCAGAGGGCCGAGATCACGTTCACGTCGGGAGCCAACCTAAGGTTGCTGGATTTGACGAGCTGCAGCAATTACGGGCGCGGAGAACGACCTCAGTATATTGGCCGGCTTGCGAAGCAGCCAGTCCGCCTGCAGGTTCCCAAGTCGGTGCATTGGCATGTAGCCGTCGATATGCAGGGGCTTGAAGGCGGCACTTGTTCCAGCATCAGGAAATTGCCCGGGCGCCTCTACCCGAATTGCGCGAAGCTCTGTGTTCTGTTCCGTCCCTGGTCAGGGATAGTTCGCCGCGGGGAACATCCACAGACGGGAATCGCCAGTACGAGGTGTTCATCTCCCATGCTTCCGAAAGATAAGGATGATGTCGTCCGTCCACTGGCGCTGAATGATGGACTCGCAGTCTGGTCTGACGGATTCGAGCTTCGGATCGGTAACAGCCTCAGGCGGATCGATCAGGGATTAGCGAACAGCCATTTCGGCGTGGTCGCTTTGTCAGAGCCGTTCGAAAGGCTGGACGAACTACGAACTCGACGGAATCGCCGCTCGTCTGTCAAACGGGAGCAACAGCTTCTACCCACCTGGCATAAGTCGCCCAAAGCACTGCTACCAACACGCCTGACGATTTCCGACCTGATCACGTCGGTTATAGCTGCATAGGAATACAATGGTCGCGTTGCCGATCACCGGTCGAAATTGTCAAAGACGAACACTCGCACGGCCCGTCTTTTTGTTGGGTTCGGTAACCCAATTTCGGCCCGCCCGCTGCTCTCCACCAATGCGCTTCGCACTCTCGAACTGCTCCATCAGCACCTTCTTGTGTTGGGAGGCTGCCGTAGCATTTCGGACAAAAACGTCTGAGATCGCCGCGTAGCTACCGCTGGCGAGCTAACAATATGCGCGACCGTCGCGGCATTTGTAAAGAAGGTCAGCCCGGCCAGTTTGAGAGGTCGGCTTACGATGGGGTCTACAGGCCGGGTGGCGCACAGCAGAGAGATGAAGGGAGTGAGTCAGGACAGGAGGAAGAACAATGAGGAAGGACATGCGAATTGTCTTCGAGACATTCCTGGAAAAGTTGTCGGTAAGTGTCGATGAGGGTGATTTTCGCGGAGCCTTGGCCGATGTCGCCTCAGGTCTGGATCTATTCACCTTTGCCTACTTCTCCTTACCGCCGTGGTCTAATGGCAAGCCCATGCTGATCTCGAATTATCCGGCGCTCTGGACAGCGCGCTATCTTGAGAACCGGTATCAGAATGTCGACCCAGTCATTTTACGTGCAAGCTATGGCGAATCCACATTTCGATGGGGATTTGACCTAAAGAGTTTTGATCTGTCCGCGCCTCAGCTTAGGTTTTTCGAGGAAGCAGCGCAGTTCGGCATCCGCTGCGGCGTGACGATCCCGATCATTGATGGCCGCGACAATTTTGCGGCTATGACCTTTGCCGCTGACAAGCCCGATCCTGCATACTTTCGCGTGGCCGATCACTACGAGCAAGGTCTTCCGTTTTTCGCGAGCTGTTTTCATACGTTCGTCCGCTGCAGACTGTCGGGCGATCGAAGAGTTGGCGGTGTGTTGTTGACGCCGCGTGAATACGAGTGCCTGCAGTGGGCGGCGCGCGGCAAGTCCGCCCGAGATACAGGCGGCATCCTGGAGATCTCGCGGTACACGGCTGAGTTCCATCTGGCAAACGTCCGCAAGAAGCTTGGCGTGACAACCACCCGACAGGCGATTACGCGTCTGGCGGCTTCAGGCTTTTCGCTTCCTGATAAGTCGGCTTGACCTCCGGAACTGCACAGGCTGCGCTTTCGCGAAGGATCGTCTCCAATGGCGAGGAAATGTTTCCCGCCATTGGAGGCCTTTGATGATCCAGCTTATTGCGCCTGAGTGCTACGACGACTTTGCTGACGGACTGCATGCAATGCATCGGCTTCGATTTCGCGTCTTCAAGGAACGCCTAGGCTGGGACGTGCAGGATAATGGCGGCTATGAAATCGATTCCTTTGACGCGCTCAGACCGCACTACCTGTTGTTGCGCGGTTTCGAGGGCCGGGTGGAGGGTTGCGTTCGCCTTCTGCCCTCAGCGGGCCCGACCATGATTCGCGATACCTTTCCGATGCTGTTGGAAGGAAGGGCTGCACCTGAGGATCCGAGCGTGTGGGAAAGCAGCCGTTTTGCGCTCGACATAGCTTCATCTGGGCAAAAGGGGGCGGGTGGTATCGCTCTCGGCACATATGAGCTCTTCGCCGGCATGATCGAGTTCGGCCTCTCACGCCGGCTCAGCCACGTCGTCACGGTCACCGACTTGCGCATGGAGCGCATTCTTCGTCGCGCCGGCTGGCCCCTCGAGCGGATCGGCAACCCGCACACGATCGGCGCGACACGCGCACTGGCGGGCTACCTCGAAGTGTCGAGAGCGACACTTCATGCGGTGCGACAAAACAGCGGTATCGACAGTCCGGTGCTATGGGCGCCGGTGCTTCGCCGGGTGGCGTGAATGTGACGCCCGGCAGGAGAGCACAGTCATGTCCACGTCTCTTGCGACGGACGCCGATCTGCCCGACTGGTGGAATGATAGGTCATACGGCTACGCCGCTCAGCTGACGCTGCGTGGCTGGGCTTGGGAGTTTTTGCGGATAGTGTCCTGAAGGTTCTGCAAAAAGTTTTGGAGAGAGAACGGCGCTTGCTCTGAAGGGCGAGCGGCCATGGCACGGTGGTGACGTTGCAATCACCGATTCCCGTGGAAGGGGAAGTGCCATGACCAATCGAGAAGTTAAACTGAGCAGGGGCGAGTTGAAAGCTTTGCTGCTGTCGGATGAGGACGGCTTTCGCCAGGTATTGCAGACTGTCGTGCAGGAGGCTCTGGAAGCCGAGATGACGGAGGCGATCGGGGCCGAGAAAGGCGAGCGGACGGCGGAGCGGGTGAGTTACCGGTCCGGGTATTACGAGCGCAAGCTGGTGACGCGGGTTGGGGTGCTGGAACTTCGCGTTCCGCAGGATCGGACGGGCCGGTTCTCGACGGAGTTGTTTGAGCGCTATCAGCGTTCGGAGAAGGCCTTGGTGTCGGCGCTGGTCGAGATGTACGTACAAGGCGTTTCGACCCGCAAGGTGAAGGCGGTGACGGAGGAATTGTGCGGCCACTCTTTCTCGGCCTCGACGGTGAGCGAGGCGACGATGCGGCTGGATGAGGCGCTCAAGGCGTTCTTCACGCAGCGGCTCGAGGAAAGCTATCCGTATCTCATCTTGGACGCGCGCTATGAACGGGCTCGCGAGGCGGGCGTGATCGCCAGCCAGGCGGTGCTGGTGGCGATCGGCGTGGATTGGGAGGGCCGGCGCCAGGTTCTGG
>NZ_JAMYLG010000078.1:0-9575 GCF_040317865.1 Mesorhizobium sp. M1365 | reverse complement strand
TCATCGACTCAATCTCCTCTTACGACGAAGATTGAATCAGTGCTTCAGGACTGCTGCAACCCGGACTTTTTCAACACTATCGACCTGGAGCGGACTTGACCACCAATCGACCTAGCTTCGAAATGGTATCAATTTTCCTTGCCACTTCCCGCCTTCCTCAAAGAAAAAACCAATAAAATCATTACGTGCAAACTGATCATGCCGCGCACTAAAATGATTGGTTCCCAGACCGCCGTCCTTTTCGACCCACACCCTCCAGACAACTTTCAAATTGTGGTTGCTTGCGAATTCCTCGATGAGGTCGCGTCGAACAATTGTGATGCCAGCTAAGAATTCGGGACTGTCGGAAAATGCGGGACCGCCATCAGATGTCACAAAGAAATTCGACCATCCATCCTTGGGGCGGAGCTTCAACTCTGCCAACAATGCGGGATGAGGCGTCGAGAATCCTGTCTCTTCTGTAACGCCACTTCGATCAAACTCACTATATTTAGGTGAAAAACTCTCGGCAATTCGCCCAAATTTGAAATTGGCTGCGTCGCATGACAGGGAAAAAGTTGGGGTCGAGGCTTGGTGCCTAAAGCTCCGCTGGCCGAAGAGGGAGGGCGAAGACCAGCCGTTCTCGAACACATCGTGGCTGTTTTGATTTACTATTTCGGTCGTCAGGCTTCCCAATTTGCCCAAGTCCTCGCGATTGACGAGAATGAGTTCTATTCCATATTGGGCGCTTCTAAATGGATCGCTCGACTCAAAACCTCTCATGTAGTCGGAACTTCTGCAAAAGCTACGATGTAAACACCATTGGTGCCCGTCCATATCTGGTTGGATGAGAAACGGTGTTGGGACCGGAATATCGTCCAAAGTTTTCGTCCAGGCCATGTTACTTTTGGGGCTGCTAGGGACAAAGGCCATTTCCGGTACGCGTATTGCTGCCGGCATATACGTCCCAGCTGGCTTGCTGAATGAACCGCTCAAATACGTCGCATCGATATCGGCACGTTCGAAATCTTCAAGCTGGATCAGAACGCTCGGTATCTTTCCCCAATCCACGTACCAATGATGGTCAGCCAGATAGCCGATTAGCTCGGCGAACGCGATGTGCTGGTATTTTTTTCCAATTCTCTCCACCTGGTGGTCATGCCTGCCATGGGAATATCTCAGCTGGTTTTTTTCGATTTCCTCGTGCAAGGATTGTTGCCATCCAAGTTCCAGCGTCCGATTGAAAACCCAGCATTGACCCTTCAAAAGCGGAAACATCGGGATTCCATTTTCTCGAAATCGGTTTAGCGGTTGAAGGCATTGGTATTCTTCCTTCAATTCATCGGGCAACAACCCCAAAAGCGAATTCTCGGCTTCCGCATAAAGCTCTTCGAGAGTCGGGCCGCCAATTTCTTGAACAGCGTCATCTTTTAGGAAACTATCATGATCACCGATAGATTCCATAAGATCGAAAAGCCCACTCCTTTCCTGCAGCACAGATAGTCGGGTGAGTTCGGCATGGGTGTCTTGAGCGCTTGCACCGAGTGCAACAACCTTGTCCCAAAAGAGCTCTATCTCCTCTTTGCGAGTTAATGGAGGTTGACCTGCCCGAACAGCCATCGAAAAACTGTTGTCGATTCCGCCCATGGTATAGCGACCGAAGTCTCCTGCCATCATGGGCGCCTTTCCATCAAAAGGCGTGCTGATGTAGCCGACGACCGAACTGAAGATGGATCCGGTGCTTTTATGATGCGTTGCGATCTGCTCCAGAGTCGGCCAGTCCGATATCAAGTCAGACGAATAAGGTGGAGCAGACCTGGCTATGAGTTCTTTGCTAACGCCGACGTTGTTAAATGCGGCATGATTAACGATGATCTGAGCGTAGCGTCTTGTCCACGCATGGCGCTCCACCGGGCGCCTATTGAAAACCATGCGGTCGGCTGCGAGCGCGGCAGCTTTCAGAACACCTATATCAACGCAATAGAGGGCGCCAGCCGAAGCGGCGGCCAAGACGCGCTCGCGGACATAGGAATCATCCCACTCGGCAAACTCGCCTATCAATATCGGAATCTCCTCGGGAAACTTAACGAGCAGGCTTGCCAAAGCCTTGGTTGCGCAATCCCGCAATTCTCTGTCCGTTGTGGAGGTCATCAAAGCGAGTGCTGTCGCCACCTCATGGATCTTTTCCGCTTCAATTTCAGACTTTGGTGCAACCCAGGCCCAGTCAATCAGTTGTTGTACAGCGGACCAATCATCGTCGTATGTCTCGGTCTTCCCGACCAGATAGACTGACCATTTGGCATCTCGCTCATCAAGTGGTAACGACGCCAGTTCTTTCTTTAAATAAGACGCATTGAGGGGGCAGTCTGGTAGCGGCGCCATCTCCAGAAGTAAGTCAAACCATTTATAATCATCGATCGATGGGTCTTTTTTTCCTTTCCTTTGTCTTTGTCGTTCCAGCAATCTTACCGTTTCCTCTGAAATGTCCGTGCCCTGTCTCCACGACAGTGATGACACGAATTCGTCCACCGAAATGTGCACGCGTTCAAAAAATTTTTCTTCAATTAGCGGCAGTTCTCGCCCAAGTCGGGCAGGAGTCAGAGCAAGAAGTGCAATTCGTGGTCCAGAGAATTGATAGTACCGCTCTTCGGAAAATAGATATCCGTATTTGCCATCGCCCTTCAGCTCTTTCGCGAGCGTCTCGAGGTCCTGGCAATCGCGGATTATCGCGTCGGCCACGAAGTAATCACTGAATTTTTGAAATGCAAACGATACGCGTTTCCCGCTCTCCGAATCGGCCGACGGAAAGTCGAGCAACAAGCCCTCGTCTATTAAGCGTGGCAAAAGCCGCTCGCTATCTTTTGTCGGCGGTGCCAGATTAACTGTATCCTCACAAATCTTGTATGCTATCTCATGTGCAACATATTCGTTTCCGCTTATCGCCATTGCTGACGCAAGCTTCTTCATTATTTTAGGAATCGCCCCGTCGTTCAGTGAAATACGATCAAACCCCCTTGTGATCAAGTTTTGCTCAACCGCGCCAAGCCAAAAGGATATCAGCGTCGCAATAGAGTCCAAGCCACGTGGAAATGAGACTAGGCCCTTAGCTTTCATGAAATCCACAGCAGTCGAAAGAAACAGCGGGTTGTAGAGGATTTCGTTCAAGCCAAAGATCGGCGCCGAAGGGCGCTCGATCCCGTTTCGGTCGAGATATTCTTTTGCCGCCTCTCCAAGGTGCCCTCTAAATCCATGGTGCGAAATCTGGGATATATCCAGCCCCGAGCGTATGCAAAGTTCTCTGTAGGAAGAGCGAATGGAGACACAAAGCGCGATGCGGCTGAATTTCTTGATTTGCGCGATGAGGCTTGGCAGTCCCGATTCCCATCCCCTGGCAAACAGGCTTTCATTTAAGCCGTCGATCACAAGGAGAACTGGATTGCCGTTCGCGAGTGCGGCGCTATGGAGCGCGGCTAAGAAAGTCTCGAATCTGAGATCACCGATATCCAGGTAGCGCAACAAATCCTGTTCCGGTCTGTCCCCGTGATCCAGAACCCTTGCGGGAACGAATAGCGCAGGATTGCTGCTTTTTACGTGAGTTTCGACTTCGCTGGCGAGTAGGTGGGATTTGCCTATTCCTGCTTCTCCGTCCACCAGTAGTATGGGTTGTCGCAGCAGTTCAATTTCCAGTGACGAAAACTCTGATGATGCCTCTCCGATCTTCGTGGCGAGATCTCTTATTTTGTCTCGGACCCCGCCAGAGAACACATATGAGGATTTCTTCTCGCCGGTTTCCGGATGGGTTTCCTCATGTTGCTCGTATTGGGCGTCAATCAGGGCTCGATAAGACGGATTTTCACGTCTAGTCGCAGAAACTTTGCGCAAAGTCTCCGACAACAGACGTGCGTATAAATCTCCGTGATCGCAACCCGTCAAAGAGCCGCTACTTTCCTCAAGAAATTTCGTCAGGCTCGCGCAATGCTCTTTCAGCGGACCGATTTCACCATCCATATTTGCGAGCGATTGAAGGGTGGCTATCGCGCCAGTCACGTTTTGCGAAAGACGCAAAAAACGATGTTCGAAGCTACTGTCTCGGCGCAGTACGCGGATCGTATTGCCTATTCTGACTTCCACGTGATCATTAGGGCGATAGCGCTTTCCGATATAGGCAAATGACCTAGCCAACTGATTTTGAAACCACTCAAGGTCCAGAGCTTTTTCGTCAAACCAATAAAGCCGCATACCAGCTTGATTGCATCATTGCGCTGCAACCTAGCGACGAAATAGCTTTCATCCCAAAGCTCAATTGAAACCGACCGGCCGAGCTTGGCAGCTTCATCGCCACACCCCTCCTTGAAGCCGTTCCAATTTTTCGTTTGAGTGTCGTTGTTCCCTTCGGCATGCCCTGAGAAATTCCTGGGAACGGCGACATAGTAACGTTCCAGCTTGGGAAAATTCGCTAGCGCTGCGCTGAACGATTTCTTGAGCTGAGCAACCTCAGACGCCGCAAATGAATCAGGGAAATATTTGCTTTGCCAGCCCCAAACACGACCATCGGGAAATTTGACCAGTATCTCAACCCCGCCGTCAGCTCCAGGCCCGCGACTTTCGATTGCTTCATAATTCTCCGGAGGGTCTGCGAGCACCAATTGGCGGGTAAGCTCCTCAAACCCATCGTTCTGGGAGCTCCGATGTTTTCGGATGTTGCGAAAATTTATGTCTGGGGTGGGCAAGGTACGCTGATTCCAGGTTCGGTCGATTCAACCATTAATTCTTCCTCTAGTTATTCAAGATTCTTCTCGACGTAGCTACGATTTTCCATTTCGCAGTTTATGCGGAGCGCGCGCAAAGAATCGTCTGGCGTTCTAACGTTTCTGCCCATGGCGCAGAACGGTCGTCGATGACAGGCGCTGAGCCTGAAATCGGGCACGCCCATAACCAAGTTATCCCCTTGCCTTCCCATCGACCTTCCCCTAATCTCCCACTGAGAAAACCTTTTCCCAAACTGCCCCGCACCCGCTGACCTCACCATTCAGCACCCGCAGGCCCGTAAGAGAAAAGCTTTTCTCAAATGGGAGGATCGATATCCGAATCATGGCGTCCGATGCGCAGCCAACGCCCGCCAAGCAGCCTGTCACCCTGCGTGAAGTGGCGGCGCTTGCCGGCGTCAGCGTTGCCACCGCCTCAAAAGCGCTTAACGGGCAGGGGCGAATGACCGCCGAAACGCGCGAGCGGATTCGCGAGACGGCGCCGCGGCCTGGCCTTAGCCCGAACAGCCTGGCGCCGAGCCTGTTGCAGCGGCTCCTTTACCGTCGGGCCCGCTGACCAACCACCTATCGCCGCGCCTTCGGCGCGCATTTGTGACGGTCACCGCCCTCATGAAGCAACTCTGATCCCAAATATCATCGTGCGATGCCAAGCCGCTGCGGGAGGGGATGCGGGTAACGTCAGCAAAGTGGAACAATCCGGCAGCCGACGGGTTTGTACGATGAAGGGCGATCTGTTTCGGAGGAAGAATACGATGAAACGCGTCCTTGCCCAACATGCGGTGCGACTGATGCTGGGCGGCGTAACCGCCTGCCTGCTCCCGGTCGTCGAGATTCCCAACTCAATTGCGCCATTGTCGCTTGTGTCCGAGGCAAGGGCTGCCACCACCGTTTCGATCAGCACGTTCTACGAAGACCTGTCTTCCTATGGTGATTGGGTCTCGTATCACGGAGCGACCGTTTTCGTGCCGGTTGATGTGCCTGACGATTGGCGTCCGTATACGCTTGGACATTGGGTCTATACCGAGCAGTATGGCTGGCTCTGGGTGTCCGACGAGCCATTCGGCTGGGCGACGTACCATTACGGCCGGTGGGGCTATGCCGACGATATTGGCTGGTACTGGGTTCCGGGCACTCGCTGGGCGCCAGCATGGGTGAGTTGGCGTCGTGACAGAGAGCACATCATTTGGGCGCCGCTGCCGCCCCGCCGCGATCCGGATTTGATTTCAATCGAGGTGACCTTCGACACGACGCCGGATTATTACTGGGTTGTGGTCCCCACCCGCGAATTCCTTGCCGCGGACATTTCTGTGGTCGTTATTCGTGATGAGCCGGAGTTTGTGCGCATTGTCGAGGCGGCCGAACCGGCCGGCGACGTGACGATCCAGAACAATTTGGTGATCAACAAAGTCATTGATGTCGATGTGATCGAAAAGGAGACGAACCAGAAGGTGACTGCCGTCAAGGTCAGCAAGACCGACGCGCCCGAGCAGTCCGGCAAACTGGAAAACGATACGGTCGCTGTCTTTGAGGGCGAGGTGAAAGCCGACCCTAAGGCCAAACCAGCTAAGCTCAAAGACATCGAGGAGGTGAAGCAGGTTCAGGCTGGCCGGAAATCGAAGCCGACCGAAGGCGCTGCAACGACCGAGCAGGCCAAGCCCGAAGAAACCGCCAAGCCTGAGAAGCCGAAGGTCGGCGAGCAGCCCGCCGCCGAGCAGCAGCAGGCCGAGCCCGAAAAGGCGGCCAAGCCCGAGAAGCCGAAGGCCAAGGAGCAGCCCGCCGCCAAGCAGCAGCAGGCCGAGCCGGAACAGGCGGCCAAGCCTGAGAAGCCGAAGGCCAAGAAGCAGCCCGCCGCCGAGCAGCAGCAGGCCGAGCCGGAACAGGCGGCCAAGCCCGAGAAACCGAAGGCCAAGAAGCAACCCGCCGCCGAGCCGCAGCAGGCCGAGCCCGAGCAGGCGGCCAAGCCCAAGCCACAGAAACAGAAAAACAAGGCGTGCGATCCACAGACTGAGAACTGCTAGCCGTGCGGGAAGACTGCGGCACCGCGATTATTCCATCGCGGTGCCCGCTGAACGGCAATGCACGCCAAAGCTGCTCGCCCTCTTTCCTTCGGGCCGCCATGGCAGATCCTGGACCCAGGGCAGCGAGTCGTACTTGACTGCCGAACATGCCTGTAACCAGGCCATTCCCTCTTGCCATCCTTGCATCCTTCCCCTAATCTTCCTTTTGAGAAAACCTTTTCCCAACTCTGCCGGCATCCGCTGACTTCACCATTCAGCGCTTCGCAGGACGATAAGAGAAAAGCTTTTCTCAAATGGGAGGATCGATATTCAAATCATGGCGTCCGATGCGCAGCCAACGCCTGTTTCTGCCAAGCAGCCGGTCACCTTGCGTGAGGTGGCGGCACTTGCCGGCGTCAGCGTGGCCACGGCCTCAAAAGCGCTGAACGGGCAGGGGCGGATGACTGCCGAGACGCGGACCCGTATTCGCGAGACGGCGCAGCGGCTTGGCTTTCGCCCGAACAGCCTGGCGCAGAGCCTGTTGCGGCGGCGCTCCTTTACCGTCGGGCTTTTGACCAACGACACCTATGGCCGCTTTTCGCTGCCGCTGATGGCCGGCGTTTCCGATGCGCTGGTCGATGCCGGCGTCTCGGTGTTTTTGTGCAATGTCGAGGACGACCCGCGCCTGGCCCAGCTGCATGTCGATGCCATGCTCGACAAGCGCGTCGACGGCATCATCGCCACCGGCAAGCGCATCGACCGCCATCTGCCGGTCGACCTCGCCAATCTCGGCATTCCGGCGATCTACGCCTTCACCGAGCCCGATCCCGGCGCTATCGCTTTTGTCTCCGACGATGCCGGCGGGGCGCGGCTGGCGGTCGAGCACTTTTGCCGGCTTGGGCGTCGGCGCATCGCCCATGTCAGCGGTCCGGCGAGCTTTGCCGTGGTGCATGCCCGCGCCGAGGCCTATCGCGAGGTGCTGGCCGAGAAAGGCCTGCCGGTGATGGAGCCGCTGCTCGGCCAGTGGTCGGAAGCCTGGGGGCATGAGGCGGTCGGAAAACTGTTCGACGGTGAGGGTTTCGACGGCACGCGCGAAAAGCCCGATGCGGTGTTTTGCGGCAACGACCAGATCGCGCGCGGCGTCATCGACGCCTTGCGCGAGCGCGGTATTTGCGTGCCGGACGAGGTCGGCGTCATCGGTTTCGACAATTGGCAGATCGTCGCCGAGGCAACGCGCCCGCCGCTGACCTCGGTCGACATGAACCTTTCAGCACTTGGCCGCGAGGCCGGCCTTGCCTTGCTTTCGCTCGTCGGCGGCGAACCCGCCGAGCCGGGCATCAGAAAACTGCCGTGCCGGCTGGTGGTGCGTCAGTCATGCGGCCGTCCGCCGGACGGCTGAACGAAACGGGCCGTGTCGATAGTCACCCCCTTGGGGGCGCGGCTAAATTAAAACGCTAAATTAAAACCATGTGGAGGAGAAGCATGAGAACCACCATTACCGGGCTCGCCATCGCCGCGAGCATTTTGGGCACGCTGGCAACGGCCGGCCCGGCCGCCGCCGACACCGCCAACATCTGGGTGCGCGCCGACGGCTCGAACTTCATGCCGCGCGTCGTCGATGCCTTCAACAAGGGGCATCAGAACCAGATCAAGCTCGACATCATCCCCAACGCCGAAATCATTCCGAAATACGGTGCTGCCGCCGCCGGCGGCACGGCACCCGATGCGCTGTCGCTCGACCTGATCTATACGCCCTCCTTCGCCGCCGCCGGCCAGCTGGAAGACATCACCGACTGGGCGAAATCGCTGCCCTATTTCGCCAGCCTGTCGCCGGCGCATGTCAAGACCGGCACCTATAAGGGCCGCATCTACGGGCTGCCGTTCTCGGCCGATAGTTCGGTGCTGATCTGGAACAAGAAGCTGTTCAAGCAGGCCGGCCTCGACCCGGAAAAAGGCCCGACCAACTGGGCCGAGATCGAAGCCGACGCCGAAAAGGTCAATGCGCTCGGCGGCGACATCAAGGGCTTCTACTTCTCCGGCAATTGCGGCGGCTGCAACATCTTCACCTTCACGCCGCTGATCTGGGCGTCGGGCGGCGACATCCTGACGGAGGACGGCTCCAAGGCGACACTGGACACGCCGCAGATGCGCGGCGCCATCGACCTCTACCGTTCGATGGTCAAGAAGGACCTGGTGCCTTCAGGCGCGCAGACCGACACCGGCTCCAACTTCTTTGCCGCCTTCGCCACCGGCAATATCGGCATCTCGCCGTCCGGCGCCTTCGCCATCGGCGCGCTCAACACGCAATATCCCGATATCGACTACGGAATTACCTTCCTGCCCGGCAAGGACGGCGGCTGGTCGTCGTTTGCCGGCGGCGATAATTTCGTCGTCACCAAGGGCACCACCAAGGTCGCGGTGGTGAAGGAGTTCCTCGATTTCGCCTATTCGCTCGAGGGCCAGACCATCCTGGCGAAATACGGCAGCCTGCCGGTGCGCGGCGACATCGCCAACGAGGCGCTGAAGGATCTCGACCCGCGCTACAAGGTCGCCGCCGAGGCCATGGCCAAGGGCCGCACGCCCTATTCGGTGGTGTTCAACGACCTGATCAACTCGGCCAACGGTCCGTGGAACCAGATGATGAACGAGGTCTTCTTCGGCGAAGACGTCGACGGCGCCATCGCCAATGCGCAGGAAACCATGCAGTCGATCATCGATTCGGCGCCGCAGAAGTAAAGCGCCACCTCCCCCTCGAGGGGAGGTAGGACCGCAGGTCCGGCTGGGGTCCACTGCGAAATGGGCCGCACCACAAAAAAATATGGACCAAACAACA
>NZ_JAMYLG010000077.1:0-9627 GCF_040317865.1 Mesorhizobium sp. M1365 | reverse complement strand
TCGCCAATGGCTGGCCAAACAGCGCTATCGAGGCGCTCATGCCTTGGAACTACCATCGCTGAACGGCATCAGCTACCCGCTTACGCTGAAGTCCATCAGCCGATCGGTAAATTATGTCGAGTGATCACTTCTCACACACCGCAGTCGGCAAGGAATTGCCGCTGCGGACTCAGCATAATCCTGCGCTCCACATAATTTCGGTTATGCGGAGCTCCACATAACCGAAAGGGCGCGGAGGGGCTGGCTGCGCTGGTGCGCGAGACGATGGGGGCCGATCCGTTCAACGGCGCGCTTTACGTCTTCCGCGCCAAAAGAGCCCAACACGCGACATTCTGCTTTGTCGGTGCGGCGGATCATCGCGGAGACGCTGGAGCCGAACGCAATCATTTCCGAGGTTGCCCGCCGCTATGGCCTGAGGCCGCAGCAGGTCTTCGCCTGGCGCCGGGAAGCGCGTAAACAGGCTGCGTCGGTGCAGCAAGATTCTCCTGCCTTACTAGACTGCAGTCCACATCATCTGACGCGGCTCAGTGTTTCAGGATCTGGCTTAGAAAGAGCTTCGTTCTGTCGTGTTGAGGCTTAGTGAAGAAGTCGTGCGGCTTGCCCTCTTCAACGATCCGGCCTTCATCCATAAAGATCACCCGGTCCGCGACAGAGCGCGCAAAACCCATCTCGTGGGTTACGCAAACCATTGTCATGCCGTCGCGCGCGAGACTAGTCATCGTCTCGAGGACTTCGGCGACCATCTCCGGATCGAGCGAGGACGTCGGCTCATCGAAGAGCATGACAGCTGGCTCCATGCAGAGCGAGCGGGCAATGGCGACGCGCTGCTGCTGGCCTCCTGAGAGCTGACCGGGGAATTTGTTCGCCTGCTCGGGTATGCGCACGCGCTCGAGGAATTTGAGCGCGATCTGCCTTGCCTCGGCCTTGGGCACGCCCTTGATCCACATCGGCGCGGCCATGCAGTTCATCAGCACCGTCATGTGCGGAAAGAGATTGAAGTGCTGGAATACCATTCCAACGTTCTTACGAACTTCGGCCACGTTGCGCATCTTGTCGTGCAACCTGATCCCGTTGACGGTGATCTCGCCCTCCTGGTTCGCTTCGAGTCGGTTGAAGCAGCGAACGAGCGTCGACTTTCCCGATCCGGAAGGTCCGCAGATGACGACGCGTTCGCCTTTGTGGACAGTCAGGTTGATATCAGTCAATGCCCTGAAGCTGCCGTACCACTTCGAGACGTTTTTGGCTTCGATAACTGTGTGGCTCACCGGCCCATGCCCCTCGCTCGAAGACTTCCGATCCGAACTCGACTCATGACGCCCCACATCAGCAGGCGCATTAGAATATCCGTTTGGACCCCCCTGCACTTGAACCACGCCGCTGACGGTCATCGCACCTTGCTCCTGTCAAAATGACGCTCGATCCTAGATTGGATCAGCTCGAGGCAGACGGTCATAATCCAATAGATAATTGCCGCGGCTATCAGCATTTCCATGTGATGGAAGGTCGGCTGACCGATTGTGCGAGCAAGGAACGTCAACTCCCAAACGCCGAGAACCGAGACGAGCGAACTGTCCTTCACCATCCCGATGAACATGTTTCCCATCGGCGGGATGATGACGGGAAGCGCCTGCGGCAGGATGATCTTGCGCATCGTAAGACCGAAGCCGAAGCCCATGGATCGGGACGCCTCCCATTGGCCGCGGTCGATGCTGGCAATGCCCGAACGGAAGATTTCGGTCATGTACGCGCCAATGCACAGCGAAAGCGCCAATATGCCTGATGGCACGGCATCCATCACAATGCCCAGCTGCGGCAGGCCGAGATAAATCAGGTAAATCTGCATGAGAAGCGGCAGGCCGCGGAAAAATGAAGTGTAAAAGCTGGCAATGGCATAGGCGAAGCCGTTGCTTGACAATTTTGCAATAGCACCGAAGATCGCAATTATTGACGCGAATACTAGTGAAATCGCGGAGATATAGATTGTCGTCACCACCCCCTGTGTAATGAGGAAGGGCAAGTTGATCCATATGAAAGGCAGACTTAAGTTAAATGTTTCGAAGAAAGCGAGGAACAGAACCAGCAGCTCGAACCACACGAGGCCGATTTGTAGCTTCAACGGCGCAAAGCCGATCATCACGAGGTTAGCGCAGAACACGACCGCAATCACAAACGCAATTGCGAAGCGCCCGTAGAGGCCGCTCTCCAGCGGATCGCCGATGATCGGCCGCATGAGCTCGCCCATAGTCGTGCCCGTCAGGTTGAACGCCAAAAACACAACGAGCACGACTGCGAATATAGAAGCGATGAACTTCGGCTTATGGACCAGGATCTCGGATTCGACTGTGTCCTGGTAGAGCATGAGCTGTCCTTTTAAAAAAAAGAAACGACCTAGGCCAGCCTTGGTCGCTAGCGATTCACCACTTACTTTTCGACGGAGCGGTCAATTCCGTACTGCGTGATCATTATCTTGGAGAGCGTGACATCGTCCCTTATTTTTGATGGCCTCGGCGATTTTGTCGCTGAATTCCTTGTCGCCGCGAGGAATTGCAATAGCCGCGGGCACGAAGAATAGGGGCTCGCTAAGTTCTTTCACTGGATAGCCAGCTTTGATCGCATTGCGAAGATTCGATCGATCAGTGAGGACCGCATCGAGACGAACACCGTCGCCGAGCCGAAGGTCGTCAAGAGCGATATTGTTGGTTTGATAGGTCTTTATCTCGCCCGGCGTGAATTGAAATTTTATTGGCTGAGCGTCCGACTGCGCGCCCACCCAATCCTGTGTAAAGGTTTGATTGGCATAAGACTCGGCGACTGTGCTTGCCGTGAGACCGATCACCTTGCCGTCGAGATCGGAAGGCTTGGTCGCTTTGCTATCCTTGTGAACGGCGGCTATCACCAGCTGATAAGCGTACGCTGCCGGGAAGTTAAGTTTTTCGGCGCGGGCTTTGGTTGGGATCATCTCACCCATGGCCATATCCCAACGGTCCTGCCAGTTGCCTGATGTGATGACATCCCAGGCCGGCGTCACAAATTGAACCTTCGGCCCCAGATATTCGGCGATGGCCTTGGCAACGTCCACGTCAGAACCATCGAGCTCATGCTTGTAACTGCGAGCGAGGCTGCAGCTGCTATCATCGTCATCAGCTTGTTCATGCGGTTCTCCCCTTGTATCATAACTCTGGTCAGGTGGCTCGGACTCCTTCCCTCATCCAAGACCTGGCCCAGGCAAACCCGATCAGCCTCCAAGCTTGGGCAGCGGCAAGCGCTTCTTCCTCCCGGCGTTGCCTAGTGCTCACCCTATTTTCGGCCCATAAGTTGGCAAGAACATAATCGATATAACGTGCATCTAGAACTCAGATGGTTGAAAGCAGAACCACGCCTCCAGACAGCCGACTGGCTAAGTCCATTGGAATTGGGTAGGTGATCCGGTGGCCGGTCAGAATCGCCTCCTGCCATTGGCCCAGCGAGAGTGGGCAGATGTCGGTTGATCATCATGACCGTTGGTATTCCCCTCATGTCATTTCTGCTTATCCGCATGTTTCAACCGGATTCTCATGCACAGAATCTGGGAGCGCATACTCAGCCGCAGCGCCGACCGGCCCGAGCACCCTCTGACATGTGGCGTATTCCGGGCAGTTGGCGAATAGGGGCGGCGTAGCATGGACGCGCGGTCGGCAAAATCGTACTTCACGCCGGACTAGCGCATCGTTGCCGATCAGAGGCTCCTTGGCTCTGCCGTGCGAAAGCTTCGTCCTCTTGCCCAGCAGCAGGGTCACGGGAAGATTCACGCTTACACCGCCAGCCTGCTCAGCACCCTGGTCAATGTTTGCAGCCACATCCGCTTCCGCAATGCCTCCCGCAAGGATTGCTGGAATGCCACATTAGTCAATTCCGCTGCGGCTCCATCTCTGTCTTTACAGCTGAGTCCGAAACCCACTTCCCGCGTGCGACGAAAAATAGCTGTCGGTATCGGGGCAGCAGCCTTTGAAGAGACGGCTTCCGCTTTCCTGGAGGCGCCCAGCTTCGGTGGCCCCTGTATCGTGCAAAGGATTGGCAGGCCATTATTGAGCTCGGGTCCCGTCTTATAGCGCACGGGAACGCTCCACGTGGTGGCATTGCCGGTATCTCCGGGAATATACGGGCGGAGGCCTCGTCCGGGCATCCGGTCAAGCATCAAAATGCCCACGGGGCGCTCCGTGGAACGCCAATCGAGGCCTCACCCAGGACGGCCAGCGCCTCCCTTGGGTACGAGGAAAATCAGTCATCTGTTGTCACTCCTATAGCAGCCATATCGAAGGGCGGTCGTCGTAGCGATGGTTATCACGCGGCCTTGGCCGGCTCCCTGCAATATTGGCAGCGCTATGCCCGGACTTCTGCGCTTCTTCTGAGCTGCGGCCATTTATTGCGACGCTCCGCTGGAGCTACATACAAGACTGGCGACGAGCGCCCGTGCGAAACAAGCGCTAGAGTCACAACGTTAGCGCAGCCTGGCGGTGTGCATGCCGGCGCATCGTATTGGTGCTGCGCCGGGCATCGCAATCCCAAAAAGTCAGCAATTTACCAGCAGGTCGCGTGACATATTGCTCAGCGACTCCGCGCCATTATCAGTCACGCGAACAGTTTCACTGAAGATGTAGCCATCCGTCTTTTCAAAGATACCAATGAGAAGGTGGAAGGTCATGTTGGTCTGGAGCACGGTCTCATCGCCCTCTTGGAAGCACGGGCCGCCGTCCACCCAATCGATGCCTATTGAATATCCAATTCTGGATTCTTTTCGTACGCCTCGAGGTCCAAATTCGCGCCGAAAAGCTCGCTCCACATCACTGCTGGTCACCCCAGCCCGCATAGCTCCGAAGGCAGCTAGGAAGCCGTCAAGGCACGCTTGGTGAACGTGCCGCGACCTAGCGGTCGGCTCTCCCAAAAAAACCGTCCGCGACAATGCGCAGCAATATCGGTGACGGACCGCGCCGAGTTCGAAATTCGTCTGGCAGCCCATCTTGTAATATCCGTCCGTCCAGGTAAGGTGTGGCGCGGCGCCGGGCGAGCCTACTGGCATTGTTACCAAAGGGCTACGAGACGTCCATCCTGGAAATTCCGGAGTTCCAGAGTATAATGCATGCGTTATATCAGCAGCCACGTCGCATTCTCTGGCACCAACAGAAATTGCAAGCCTGGCGATTTGCATAGCTCTATCGACGATCTTTCCTGCCTGCTCCATGTATGCGATTTCAGCAGGTGACTTTATCGCCTTTAGTGCTGAAATCATCCCATCGGCATCGATGAAATCCGGTGTTCCTAGACTTCTGATCAAGGCGGCATGACCTTTCACTCCAAGTATTTTGCCCGATAGTTCGACCGCAATGCGGCCAGATGGGCTGCGCTCGCGAACAAGTTCGGCGATGGGCTGCCACGCCGTGAGCTGGCTCGAAGCTATGTATTTCTCTGGATAACCAAGGACGTGAGATTGCGGCAGATACGAGCTAGCGTCCGCACATAGAGTGTCCATCTCACGCAATATGAGCCAGGGATCCTCCTCGTCTTGACAAACAAGAGCCAGCTGCGGGACGTAATCGGAAAAACCTTCGTAGCCGGTGAGATAGTTCATATTCCCTTCATTCAAGACAAGCAGTGCGTCGATACCCCGCTGGGCCATCTGGCGGCGCAGGCGGGTCGTGCGTGCGCGATACTCTTCTTGACCAAATGCAGACACTAGCAGTTCTCCTGCTCCGACAACAACGATTTGCTTCGAGGCTGCCGATGCGGTTTGGCTTCGGCGAAGCGACAAATCGTCATAAAAAAAGGAATTATTGACCCTACCGGAAAACTATTTGAAAACGGGGCCTAACATATTATAGGACAACCTTCGCTAGTCTCATTTGTACGCAACAACCACGAGCTGCGAGCTATCGGATGTAAACGCGCCACCTTGCTCCCCATAAGCCTGCGCTGTTTCGAACCCCGCGCTCCGCAACATGCGAACATAATCAGAAAACCCATACTGTCTGAAAGAAAGATGCGATCGTCTAACGCATCCGTCGCGGACGACAATCCTTTCCAAGTTGCGCCGATCGCTTAGTACATCGTCGCTCATTATATCGATTCTAAGATCGTCGTTTCGCTGCACGACGTAGATAGGCGACTTGTGGCGCAGAAAAGCGAAGCGATTGGCGTGACCGATTAGAAGACGCCCGCCCTTTCGAAGCGAACACGCAACTTCACGAAGAACTCTCTCATTGTCCGCGTCATCGAAATAGCCAAACGTCGTGTACCACAGAAAAACCGCGTCAAATCGATCTCGCCAGGGAAGTGAGCGCATGTCACCCAGAACATACTCAACATTTACTCCGCGTCCCGCCGCGTCTGCTTCGGCTTTTTGTAGCAAGATGGGCGAGATATCAAGTCCGGTTACCTGTGCTTCTTTTTCAGCCAACCGGTTAGTAATCCGCCCATAACCGCATCCAAGTTCAAGAACTGAGCTGCCCTGTCCAAGTGAAAGAAGGGTCCAAATTGCCTCTGCTTGCCGGTCACTTGTCTCCGGAGGATTTATAACATCTCCAAAATGGATGTAATCTTCGCTAAAGTATGCTTCGACGTCCGATAGTGACACTGTATTTCCCGACCCGTAACTCATTTTGCTTTTTCCTTATAACGTCCTCTCGGCAATATCGTTTCTCGCACGGATCTTAGGATACTTAAAGAACCATTTGGTGAAGTTTTTTTCACATTGTCTAAATGCTTCGCAACCATCATTTGACCTCCCGCGGCATGGGGCCGCCAATCACCCCACGGTTACAATGTCTTGATGCCGTGATGGACCGAAACCCGATGGGCGCGGTGATCCACCACCCCTTAGGTTTTGCCGCGATCTCGTGACTGCTTTTGTGGATAGCGAGTGGCATTAACCTTCGTGACTGAGCCCACCGTGTTTCCTGCGCGCGGTCCAGCATCGCGGTAGCCTTAGGAATCGTGCAAGCGATGCCCAGGTCACTGTTCGCCCGCCGCTGCAACAGCGTTCCCATCGGCATGCAGCATTCAACCCCGGCTTCATGGGCGAACGGGAAAATCGCCACCACCTGGTCACGGCTCGCCACCTGGAAACGGCGCGCTTTGTGATCCGTGCGCTCTGTCTCGGCAATCAGCATTGCGCGGCTTTCGATCTCATGCTTCGGGCAAATCATCCAACCAGCAAGCGCCCTCGAGGTATGGCCTCGAAAAGATCTTTCCGATCTTTTCGGGAGTCTTGTTTTGATGGTATCGCATATAGACTCGGCCATCAGCTACAAGGTCAAGGATCTCGATCTTTCCAGTGTAATGAGACATGATGTATTTGAACGTTTTTTGGATGCCGCTGAGACGTTGGTTGATGCCGCGCGCAATCTCTGTTCCGCGGCGCAGCGAAACCTGGAAGTGTGAGGCGCCTTTCACCGGCCTGCCCTGAAAGAGGTAATATGGACGGACACCCATTTGATGGCACTTGGCGAAGGTAGCTGCCAAGATCTCCGGATCGTCGTTGACTTTCGCGAGAAGCACGGACTGATTGAGAAACTGCACACCCTGTGCACGCAAAGAGCGAATGTTGCGCTCCGCGTCGACCGAGATTTCACCGATGTGGTCGAAATGTGTGACGACCACCGAGGCTTTGCCCGTTTCATGGATCCGTTGGAACAGAGCCGGTAGAGCGGGATCCTCGAACCGCTTGGGCTGGTAGGCGATTGCTTTTGTGCCGAATCGGATCGAGTCCAAATGCGGGATTGGCAGCAGATGATCAAGAATTTTGTCAAGCTTGGCGGTGCTGAGCACGAATGGGTCACCTCCCGAAAGCAATACATTTGTCATCTCAGGATGATTGCTAATATATCGCGCAATCTGGGTGAAATCAGTTGTGATTTCATCGGAGTGCTTGCCAACGATGCGTTTGCGAAAGCAATAACGGCAGTATGAAGCGCAACGGTCCGTTACCAGCAACAACCCGGTCTGGGCGTACTTGTGCTGAAGTCCGGGCATGACCGTATTGTCGTGCTCGCCGCTCGTATCCAGATTGCCGGAGCTCTCGAACTCGTCGAATGAGGGTTCGACAATGTATCTAAGCTGGTCGTAGTAACCACTGGTCCTGACCTGTTCACGATAGAATTTTGTGACTTGATAACGCGTAATGCCGTTGGCTTCCAGCTCACCTTCTGTAACGACGCGCGTCCCCTCGATGAATTTCATGATCGCTGTTCGGGCCCGCGGTTCCGAGTTTGTGGGCGAGCAAACGCGAGACGCTGCGGCGGTCGCCGGCACGTTTAGCTCATGTTCGCTCAGGTTCTGGTCCTCGCAATCAGCAATACCCGCCTCCGGATCCCGCTCCGTCTGGTTCGTTCGCGCACGTTTCATTTAGACCCCCCGGGTTGGAGACTGCGAGAGCCCCGTGATCGTAACGGATCCTTCGCCGTGTCGCTTGCAACCGGCGTGCCGCCGAAGAGATTGTGAGAGCAAGACGAGCAAAACCAAGTCTTTGACGATGCAATAGCGGAATACTTGTACATCAGTGTGTCAAGTTCCGAACATGGACGTATTCAACCGAACATAGCTGACATAGAGTGCTGTGACGCGGGCGGAGCGCGTGCGGTTGAAACGAATACCGTACTAGCCCGTCTTATGCATGACGGCGCGTTCAAGGGGATGGCGGATGTAGCCTAAGCGATTGATTTGGCGTAGGATTCGGTTGTCTAATCCAACCCTGTCACCGCGTCTCGCGTGCCACACCCGCCATGACCGACGATACGTTGCTGCCGCTCTCATTTCCAGCCGTTGGACGCAAGAAGATCACAGCTGCGTTTGACGGCGGACGCATCACCTCGGATGGTGGCGTCATGCTGCTGGCCGCAGCCGAGCGACGCCTGCAACTGGCCGACCAGACTTGCCGCCGCGATCCACGATCCGCGCGATCCAGAGCGGGTGACGCACGCCATGGCCGACATTCTGCGCGCCCGCATCTTTGCGATCGCGTGCGGCTACGAGGATGCCAACGATCTCGACCGACTGCGCACCGACCCGGCCTTCAAGCTCGCCTGCGGGCGGCTGCCCGACAGCGGGATTGATCTGTGCTCGCAGCCGACCTGCTCGCGCCTGGAGAACCTGCCGGACCTGCGCACCGTCATCCGGCTCGGCTGGGTGCTGGTCGATCTCTGGCTGTCGAGCTATGCCGCGCCGCCCAAAAGCGTGACGCTCGACATCGACGACACGGTTGATGTCGTTCACGGCCATCAGCAGCTCTCGCTCTTCAATGACCATTACGACGAGCGCTGCTTCCTGCCGATCCACATCTACGACGCCGCGACAGGACGCCCGGTCGCCATGATCCTGCGTCCTGGCAAGACCCCGACGGGCAAGGAGATCCGCGGCCATCTGCGTCGCCTCGTCCGTATGATCCGTGCCCGCTGGCCTGCCACCCGCATTCTGATCCGCGGCGATGGCCACTATGGCCGGGCGGAAGTCATGGCCTGGTGCGAGAACAATGCGATCGACTACGTCTTCGGCCTGCCCGGCAACAAGGTTCTCCAGCGTCTCGTTGATGAAGCCGCCGACGACATCCGCACCCGCCGCGCGCTCGAGCAGAAGCCGGTGCTGCGCGGTTACGCCGAA
>NZ_JAMYLG010000076.1:0-9774 GCF_040317865.1 Mesorhizobium sp. M1365 | reverse complement strand
CGATGACGCCCTCAACGCGACCCGCGCGGCCGTCGAAGAAGGCATCGTTCCCGGCGGCGGCGTCGCCCTGCTGCGCGCTTCGCTGGCCATCACCGTCACCGGCGCCAATGCCGACCAGACGGCCGGCATCGCCATCGTTCGCCGCGCCCTGCAGGCTCCGGCCCGCCAGATCGCAGCGAACGCAGGCGCCGAAGCTTCGATCGTCGCCGGCAAGATCCTCGACAACAAGGGCGCGACCTTCGGCTACAACGCCCAGACCGGCGAATATGGCGACATGATCGCCATGGGCATCGTCGATCCGATGAAGGTCGTGCGCACGGCTCTCCAGGACGCGGCCTCGGTCGCCGGCCTGCTGGTCACCACCGAAGCCATGATCGCCGAGGCTCCGAAGAAGGAGTCGGGTGGCGGCGGCGGCATGCCTGGCGGCATGGGCGGCGGCGGCATGGGCGGTATGGGCGGTATGGATTTCTGATCCAGCCAACCTCTAACTACAGGAAAAGGGCGGCAGCGATGCCGCCCTTTTCTCTGGCGCGGATCCAAGCCGGCTGCCCGATCCACAGGCCTGCATGCGGCGCACTTTATGGCGGACACCAATGACTGAATTCATTCTGTTCGCCATAGTCGGCTTTCTCGCCCAGGCGGTCGACGGTGCGCTTGGCATGGCATACGGCGCGATCTCCTCGACGGTTCTGCTTTCCTTCGGCGTTCCGCCGGCGCAGGCTTCGGCCGCGGTGCACGCGGCGGAAGTGTTCACCACGGCCGCATCCGGCACGGCGCACCATTACCACCGCAATATCGACTGGAAGCTGTTCTGGCGGCTTGCACCGTTCGGCATCCCCTCGGCGGCTGCCTCGGCGCCTTCGTGCTGACCTTGTTTCGACGGCGACATGGTGAAACAGCTCCGGTGGTTCCGCAAGATCCCCAACAATCCGGTTCCTACCTGCCTGGTGGCTCCGCTGGGCGCCGCAGGCGCGTTCCTCCACCGGCCGGTGGCGGTGGTTGGGGTCCGATGGTCGGCGGCTGAAACACCGCTGGGGGCAATGTTCAACGGATTTCCTGGCCGAGCACGGCCTGACCCCGCATGGCATCCGCCGGTTCTGGCTGCATCAGGCCAATGCGCGCATGAACGCGATGATCCTGAAGCTCTCCTTCGGCCATGATGTCGGCATGACCGGGCGCCAATGGTGCTGGAGCGGCTCGGCAACACGGCGGCGGCCGGCGCGATCATCGCCTTCAAGGAAAACCACGAGGATATGAAGGCGGGCGATTACGGCCTGCTCTGCACCTTCAGGGCGGGGATACTCGATCGGCGGCGCACTGCTCAAGAAGCTTTGACGGGTTTTGCCCGCTCGTTGGCCGGCGCTCTCATGCGCGGCACACGTGAAGGCTGTTCGCCAGTTTGTCACTCGCCCGACCAATGCTATTCTGGATGGACTGGAGCTTCGGACGGCTTGTTCATGAAGGCAGTGTTTCGCCATGCCGGTTTGCCTTGGATCGTCGGGCTCGCGGGCTTCGCGCGTTATGCTCGACGATCGCGAGACGCCGAGCATAATCCGATCCGTCAACCGCACGGCACTATCAGCAAGGCTACGGCGGGGGGCCGCTATCCTCACGCACCTCGGTCATGCCGCAAGCCGCCCTCGCATTCAATGTGTTAGTGGATTCGTGTGAATCTACATCCACACAAACATGTGCTCCAATATTGATCTCGCCGAAGGGGTTGAGCAGCTGGCGCGGTCGTGATTCCAACAGGTTGTCGAAGCCTGATTGGAGAGACCTGATGTGGACGCCAGCTACTCGCCGCCAGCATAACCGCGGAAGCCTGCGTTACGAAACAGACATGACGGACGCAGAGTGGAGTTTGATCGCGCCACTCATGCCCACGGCGCGCCCGACGGGGCGACCGCGCAAATGGCCATTGCGCGAGATCGTGAACGCGATCTTCTACGTCATGCGCGGCGGGATCGGGTGGCGTCTTCTGCCATCGGATTTTCCGCCGAGGAGCACGGTGTTTCGCTGGTTTTGCTTGTTCCGTGACACATGCCTGTTCGAGAAGATCAACCACAAGCTCCTGATGCTGGATCGCGAACGTTGCGGCCGAGAGGCTTCACCCACGGCCTCCGTCATCGACAGCCAGACCGTGAAGACCTGCGAGAGTGGCGGGCCGCGTGGCTATGACGCCGGCAAGAAGATCAAAGGCCGCAAGCGCCATGCGCTGGTCGACACCGACGGTCGGGCTCTCGTCCCTTATCCGCATCCCGCCAGCATCCAGGATCGCGACGGCGCCGGCCCGGTCCTGAACGCCTCGCGGCGACCATTCCCCTTCATCCGAAAGGTGTTCGCCGACCTGGATATCAGGGACCGCGTGTGGCCGAAGGCACCAGTGCGGTTACCAACCCGCGGATAAGAGCTGGATCAACCGTCGTCTTAAGCCCCATCTCGTCCCCGTGCTGCCCATCAACGAAGGACAAACCTGTGACAAAGGACATGGGGCGGAAAAGCTCATCCATCACCCTTGACCACGGTCCGCTCCGTCGTCTGCTCCGTCGTCTGGCGGATTGCACAACAAAGATTTAGGAAATTTCTCACATTTCCGTCCCCCGTTGTAAGTGGCGCCCGGATCCGGAGCGGTCGTTACCAGGGCCAGCGCGATCGCAGGAAGTATCGGGCGCAGCCAGTCAGGCCGAAATTTCGTCGACGGTTTCGGGAGGCCCGGGGCCGCGACATCTTTTGGTGACAGTGTCATTGTTGCCTTTCTGTCGTTCTTTAATGTTTTGCGGATGATCCGGTGTCGTTTGCCATCTGCGATCGGCACGTCGGACGGTTTTGGTAAGGTGACTGGTTTCATAAGGTCGCCAGTTGTTTGTCCCAACAACAACCCTTTTGGCAGAGCTAGCTGACAGTAGCCTCAAAAGCAGTCAGCGAATTTCACGACGTAGTGGTCGAGGCCGAGATCGTCTTTGGTGCGCTCGAAGCCATTCCTCGACCGCCCAGCGCAGGCGGCGGCACCGGCCAGTTCGGCCAACGCCGTGCCCCAGACCAGATAGTAGGCGAGCTTCTCCGGCTCCTTGCGGTGGTCGGAATGACGCTGCTGCCAAAACCTGTGGCGACGAAGCCGAGATCCCCCGCTTCATCGCCGGACCAGCTCTAGCCGCACACGCCTTTGATCCTATCGAGTGCCCGGTCGCGTCGTAAGGAACATCCTGACAGGCTGCATAAACGACATGAATCTACCAATCTTCAAAACAGGGCCATGGCCGGATGATGACCGGACGATAGATCACCGGCCGGTCCCAAGGATCGAAAGCGCACGCGCTTCTCAGGTCCGCGCGGCGCTCGAGCTCGATGCGCTGCAGACATTCGGCGAAGGCATCGTTCCCGACGAAGCCGTAGGACCGGCATTGCGCCTCGTCCGCGGCACGGCGGTCCTCGTCCGCGGCACGGCGGTCTTCCGCCGTCATGCAGCCTGTGCAGATTGTGGCCAGCGCGACCACCATCGCCGTCTTATACCACATACTTTCCTCCTCGACACAAAAGTTGATTGTAGAGATTCTGGGAAGCATTAGATCGCCCGCGGAACCTAGCCCGCTTGATGCACGGCGAAGAGCTTTCGGCGGCCTGAAGCGGCGATCTGGTTTCCTTTGCTGTGCGTTTTCCCAAGCCTCATCAGGCGCCGGCGGTGATCCGTCGTGATGGAAGGCGAGGGTTTGCGGGTTGAGGTCAGCGGGTTTGTTCCGGGACGTCTGCGCCCCATTGTTTATATCGCGAGTTGCGGGATGCGACTGAGGACGATGCGTAGAATGCGCTGGTCCGGGCAGGATGTCGGCAGGTGCAGGCGGATTTGGGTCTTCATGTCGACCATGCGAGCGGCGATCTTGATGAGGCGCAGTCGCAGCGTGTCGAGTTGAGCGACTGCAAAGCTGGAGCGTTTCGGCATCGCGGCACGCAGGCCCCCCATAAGCCAGTAGGCGCCGGCATGCAGGAACAGCCGGAACTGGTTGGCCGTCGCTCTTGTGCCGGAGGTGCGGTCGGCGGCGAGATGCGTCTTCCAGCGACTTGATGTGGTTCTCGGCAGCGCCGCGCCGGCAGTAGACATCCTCGTAGAGCGCCAATGGGCATGGAGTGCCTGCCATGCAAAGCGAACGGCAGTCATGATGATATCCTTTGCGAGCTCATAATGGAGCGACGATTGCGCGACGATGCATCAGGTGTCCTCACAGCATGCTGTACAACAAGTCAGGATGCATGGAAGTAGCCGGCCTTGAGCACGTCCTGGAGTTCGAGATCTTCCACCGGTCCTTCTTGTGCTGCGAGGTGCAGGACGTATCCTGCGCCTTCGCGTTCAGGATCAGGCGGGTGGAGTCGGCTTTGTGGCCGCAGCCGACGATGAGGATCCTTTGCCCGAGGTCGACAAGGGCGGCGAGCGTGGGACGTCGTCGACTTTGCCGATGCCCCCCTTGCCGTAGAACGCGATCTGACGCAGACGTGACATGTAGCTTTCCTTCTTCTGTTCCATTTGCGGCTGCCCGCGCCATGAAGGCAGCTCGCCGCCTTGCACCAAGGGCTTCAAGACCCGTGCCAACTCGGCTGAGTTGGGCCGGAGCAAAATTTGTGAATACTTTTCAGCTGCTTAGCCCGAGGCAACAAGAGATTGGCTAAGCAAACCGTGTGTAGCGGACCCGACAAAGACGACAATGTGTCGGATTCCGTTACTTGCGACCGCTATTGATCTCCCAGGAGCCCGACAACTGGCCGGCCTCCAATCGGGTGATCCATGTTGAACGTTAGCACATGCTTGGTCTTTGCGCCTCGGCTGCGGCCGCATTAGGTAAGCGTCAGCCGCTGGGTGACGTTGACGGCGTAGATTCTTCACGGCTAGACACCCGAAATCGGCGTGTTGGGCGGGTTCGGGATAGGGGAGAGCTTCGCAGTGTGGATCGGCCCGCCGGTTAAGGAATCGTACTCGCTGGCGATCCTGACCGCTTCCTCGGCCGTTCTGCCCGCGTGCAGCGGGCCCAGTGCAAACTCCGTGCCGGAGCCGATCGCGAAGAATGGCGCCTCGAGCGGCCCGGTAAAGCAGGACCAATGGTTCCAGTAGTGGACGGTGCCGTCGGTCCACACCAGCAGCGCCTTGACGCCGATCTTGCTGTCATGGGTGGGGATGGCCTTCGTTGACCACCTGGCTGCACCATTTGGCGAAGGCGTCGGTCTGGCCGCCGTGGCTCGCGGCGTCGGTCTGGCCGACATCACTCGACGAGGACGCGACCAGGGCGCCATTGGGCAGGACGTGCAGGTTTTTCTTGAAGCCGATCGGGCTGCCGTCGCTCGAATAGACGCGGCTGTCCGTTGCCATGATCCCATCTCGGTACACAATGGTCGTCATGGCAATCACCCGAGGTCGACAAGGGCGGCGAGCGCTGGCGATATGGTGCCTTGACCTCGATTGGTTCATCTATGCCTTCGTGCGCAAGGAGGCAGTGATCTCGTCGCAGATCGAGGGCACGCAGGCAGCACTCGTGGACCTTCTGGCTTTCGAGGCCGAAGAGGGGCCGGCACCCAACGCCGATATGGAAGCGGTCACGAACTACCTCGACACGCTCGCCTATGCCCGCGACCAGCTTGCGTCGAAGCAGGGGCTGCCGATTTCCATGCGCTCCTGAACGAGACGCACAAGCGGTTGATGCGCGTCGTGCGTTGTTCGAACAAGAAGACGTACGCCGCAGCCAGAACTGGATCGGGGGAAGTCGGCCAGGCAATGCGACCTAGGTCCCGCCGCCACCGGATAAGCTTCCCCAGCTTCCCAGCGAATTTGAGAAATACATCCACGTCGACGATCCGCTAGCGAAGCTGGTGCGGGCAGGTTTTCGCCACGTGCAGTTCGAGATCATTTATCCCTATCTCGACCGCAACGGGCGGATCGGGCGACTCCTGATCGCCCTGCTCTTGGAGCACTGGGGCTTACTAAAGGCGCGGCTCCTCTATCTCAGCCTGTTTTTCAAGCGCCACAGGGAAGAGTACTACCGGCGCCTCGATTTTAATCCGGTGGAAGGGAACTGGGAGGGCTGGATAGACTTCTTTCTCGATCGCCACCACTTCCGGTGAAGCCGTCGCTTCGGCGCGTGAACTGTTCAATCTCGTATCCTCGCACCGGGTGCGACTGCTCCAAGCCCAATCCGCCTCCGGCTCCGCAGTCAGACTGTTCGAGCAATCGCCGCGTCATCCGATCGTGAGCGTTGCCTCGGTCATAAAGTTGATCGGCGTAAGCAAGCGACCGCGATCCGTGCGATCGAGGCGCTGACCGAAGCCAATATTCTCGTGGACACCATGGGGAAGAAGCGCGACCGCAGCTTCGCCTATCGCGCCTATCTGGAATGCGTGCGAACCGGAACGGAATTGGACAGTGGCTGATCGCTACCAACCGCGAAATCATATCACGCTGTCAATGACCGTGGAATCCCGACCCCGCATTTTCGCGTGCTCATTCCATGAAAATCACACCACGCTGCGCGAACGACTCCTGCAGCCTCGCCAATTAGTGGCGACGCTTCGGCTATCGGAGGCTGTTCATCCAGGGCTGGCAGTGCGCAAGCGTCGTTCACGACGAACACTGACTGCGGCGGATCGGAGCGGTGCGGGACCGCTCCGCAGGTGAGCCGCCAGGTGAATTCGGGCACTCATCGTTCCTGGCCTCGCATCGAGCCGACCAGGCATGGCCGAGGGGCGCCCACTGGCGCCTTGCGCTGATTAGAGCGAAGTCATCGAAAATCAGCACAAGGCGCACTCGGGCCGCAGAACTTTAGCCGCAGCAGTCACTGTCATCTTCTTCGGCCTTTTTTCTTCTTGACGCCTTGTCGGTGAGGCCGACGATGCGCCTGTTGAGACGGCTGGACAATACTCCGGAGTCGCCGAAGACCACCTCCACATCGTCGCGCGAGACAAAATGAGAGCCATCTCGCGCGAGGCTCCGTTGGGCCAGACGACGGACCATCTCCTTGACATAGACCGCGCTGCTGCCGTCTGAGCGTGCGACGGCATCGGCCACCGCTCCGCTCTCGAAGGTGAGAGCACCACCATAGAGCGCTATCAGCCGCTCGCGGCAACCAGCGTCGGGGAGCGGAATTTCAATAGCTTCGTCCACGCGGCCCGGGCGCGAAGCGAGCGCTTCCTCAATGTCCTCCGGCCGGTTCGTCGTCAGGAAGAAAAAGATATCTGTCCCTGACTCAAGACCGTCCATCTCGTTCAACAGACGGTTGAGGAGGCGTTCGGCCTTTTGACCATGAACATCCTCTCGCGACCGGCCCACCAGATCGACGTCCTCCAGCACGACGATGCTCGGCTGCAAGGTACGCGCCAGCGCGATGTAGAACCCAATCGCAATTGTCTGCTCAGCCGTGACCAGAACGGTAGTGCGGCCAGGCAGGTTGGCACAAACATGACGGATGACGTGCGTCTTGCCTGTCCCAGGAGGTCCGTAAAGCAGAATACCCTTTTGCGTCGATTGGCCGAGACGCTTCAGCTCCTCTCGGTGTCCATCGAAATCGAAGATGTGGGCATCAAGACGCGCCATAGTTGCCTCGGAAAGCACCAGGTCGTTCCGGCATACGGCAGGAAGACCATGAACCCGCATCGTACCCTGCATCCCAGAGGTTCCTGCATCTTCTTCGAAAGAGAGGACCTTGTTGCGATAATATCGTGAGCTCTCGCAGCCCTCCTGGATCTTGCGAAGAAATTCGCGCGAGAAGTCGCATGCCTGCTCGCCGGGCAGAAAAGCGATTTCCACTTGAACGTATGTCATGCCATTGTATGGGGCGGTGAACTGCGACAGAAAAACCGCAACCGGCTCGTCGCCGATCTGGAACAACCACAGGCCGTTGTGCAGAGACGCATAAGGCTCCTCTTCGCCGATGTCGATGTCCTGATATTGCAAGGGTGTTATCGGAACGACGGCATGTTCCTGGCGAATGATAAGGTCTGATAGCTTCATGGGCTCAGAGTCGTAGAACTGGTGGACGCCGACCAGCTTGGGAGACAGAGGCGCGATCTGCTCTTCGATCATGGTTTGAAGATCCGGCAGGAGATGTGGATAAAACCGTCGGTGGGAGCTCGTCAGCTCCATCAAATCATCGGTTTTGAAATGGGCATGAAGTGCCTGCCAGGTAAAGCGAATAACCTCAGTCATGGTGATATCCTTTGTGAGTTCACAATTGATCGACGATTCGCGCGACAATGCATCAGGTGTCCTCACAGTATGCTGTACAACAAGTCAGGATGCTTGGAAGCAGCCGACCTTGAGCACGTCCTGAAGTTCGAGATCTTCCACCGAACCTTCTTGTTCTGCGAGGTGCAGAACGTATCCTGCGCCTTCGCGTTCAGGATCAGGCGGGTGGAGTCGGCTTTGGGGTCGTAGCCGACGATGAGGATCCTTCGCCCGAGGTCGACAAGGGCGGCGAGCGTATTTTGGGACGTCGTCGATTTGCCGATGCCCTCCTTGCCGTAGAACGCGATCTGACGCAGACCTGACATGTAGCTTTCCTTCTTCTGTTCCATTTGCGGCTGCCCGCGACATGAATGCGTTGGCAGCTCTCGCCGCCTTGCACCAAGGTTTTCAAGACTCGTGCCAACGTGACTGACTGGGCCGGAGAAGAAAATTCGTGAATTCTTTTCAGCTGCTTAGCCCGAGGCAACAAGAGATTGGCTAAGCCAGCCTGTGTCGCGGACCCGACAAAGGCGACACAACGTGTCGGCTTCCGTTACTTGCGACCCGCATACCTCGCAGACCGGAAAGAAGTTGGGAATGTCAGGCAGCGAGTCTGAGGCGATTTTGATCGGGGAGACCGTAGCAAGGACGTCGGTCTACGCATACCTCTGTATCGCTCCAGCCTGCCATTGATCTGGGCCGGCCGTTCGCACATTGAGCACGAGCTGGCGCTCAACCGCGACCAACACATCTGCCGCTTTTTACAATGCGTTCGTTGACGGCTCGACCTCGCCTGTCTTGTCTTGGCGCACCCTGGTTATCTTCAGATACTGGTGCCGAGCGGAATTTCTTACACGCCGCCCAAGCGGTCGTTGGGCCGTCGCGCTGGTGTTGTCACTAATCGCACGTATGATGGCACTCGTGCTGCACCCCGATTTGCAGCTGCTGCTGGGCCAGCTTCTGGTGCTCCAATTCGGCTGGAGTATCGCCAATCATGTCGCCGCGCAAGCCAAGAGGTTCTTGAGCTGTCCCGGAGCGTCGGGTCCTGCAATCGTGACACGCGCCGGGGGTCTCATTCTGAACCGCAGTCGCGTCGGTCCACACGGCGCATATCTGACGGGCACTCGAGAACGCTCAGTTGATTTTGTCGCTTGTCGGAGATGACTGTCGGGCCGCTTAACCGCAATGTTGGATGAGTTTTGCCGGAGCCATACTTTCTAACGCTATCTTTGTTGGTCCAATTCGCCGCAGCCAGAGCACCGGATAAACATCATCTGCATGCGACAAGCGTTTCCCTCAGCACCTAAGGCTCGCAGCGGAACCTGCATGTACGTGTTTTATAAAGAACATCATAGTTCTACTGCGACTATGTCGCAAATCCGACATCGTTGGACAGCGGACAAAACTGACGCGCAACAAAAAGGGAGAAGCCTGCCAAGTGAGGCTGGGCCACCGGCGCTGGCGATCATTCCGCCAACGTTAAGCCAAGAGGCTCGGCTCACTTCTCGGCGCAGGAGTTCAGTATCGGCGTCATCGCCTTCACATGCTCGTCGATCCACCCGAGCACTTTCCCCGCG
>NZ_JAMYLG010000075.1:0-10474 GCF_040317865.1 Mesorhizobium sp. M1365 | reverse complement strand
CGGCTCCCTTGTTTGAGATCTCAACGAACTCATTCTGGCACATCCGATGCCGTCGGGCGCCGTCCACCCCATCATGCCGTGACATCCGAGCGACACAACGGTTCTTCGGCCGATGTTACGGCATGGATCCTCGGGTCACCCGAGGATGACGAAAGCAGGGTAGTCGCCGCGCCGCGCAAAAAACCTAATTCGCCGACCCCAGCGCCTTGTCCAGCGCTTCCTTGACGTCGGCCGGCCATGTACTCACCGCTGGCCACGCGTCCGGCTCGGGCTTGTCGCCGCGGCGGGCGAAATAGAGCTTCCGGTTGACCGGGTCGACCGCCATGAAGCCGTCATTGCCGCCGCAATCATGCGGCACGCAGCCGCTCGCAAAAAAGACGCCCGACGCGGTTTTTTCCGTGCCGCCGCCGACCAGCAGGCTGGTCGCCATGTCGGGCATGTCCTTGCCAAGCAGTGTCTCGGCTAGTTTGTAGACCGCTTCATTGTGGAAGGCGTCGATGATGTTGTCGTATTTCGACGGATCAACGTCCTTCCAGTCGGTGCCCAGCTCCGGCATGTAGGTCAGATTGCCGGACGTCGTCAGTCCGTCCGTCGGCGACCATTGCAGCGCCGGCTTGGAATCGCCCGGCAAAAGATAGGGCACGAAATAGATGGCGCTGTCGGAGATCGCGGCCGGCGGCGCGCCGCATTCATCCTGCTCGACCGTGGTCGTCTGGATCGTGCCGCCTTCCGGCTTCCACACGATCACCTTGGCCGGGCCGCATTGATTGCCGCCGTCGCCGACATCGACCAGCGCCACCTTGACGCCGCCGACCTCGACGATCTTGTCGAAGAAGACGTCGTAATTGCGCGCCAGTTCCTTGCCGTCGAAGGCGAGCACCCGTTCCCCGTACTCTTCCTCCTGAGTGATGGTCAGCTGGCCGCCCTCGAACGGGACCGGCGCCTGTTTGTCATTGTCGGCTAGGGCCGCATTGCTCACCGCGCCCTGGTCGGCGGCCCCGCCGGACGCATCGTCAGCCGGCACGAGCACCATGTCGGTCTGTGCATGCGCGCCTGCCACCGGCATCAGAATCCACGCCAGCGCGCAGGCTCCGGCAAGAAGCGAACGTGTCATGACTGTCCCCTCCGTTCAGCCGCCACGAACCCGGCCTGTCGCGGCCAGGTCATCCTACGCTCAGGCCCAGGGGCGCTCAGCAGCGTTCTTCTTCTCGAACGAAGCGATGGCGCCGGCCTTCTCCATGGTCAGACCGATATCGTCGAGCCCGTTGAGCAGGCAGTGGCGCTTGAATTCGTCGAGGTCGAACTTGACCACGCCGCCGTCCGGCCCGCGGATTTCCTTGGCTTCGAGATCAACCGACAGCGTCGCGTTGGAACCGCGCGAGGCATCGTCCATCAGCTTCTCCAGGTCTTCCGGGCTGACGGTGATCGGCAGGATGCCGTTCTTGAAGCAGTTGTTGTAGAAAATGTCGGCGAACGAGGTCGAGATCACGCAGCGGATGCCGAAATCGAGCAGCGCCCACGGCGCATGTTCCCGGCTCGAGCCGCAGCCGAAATTGTCGCCGGCGACCAGGATCTGCGCCTTGCGGTAGGCCGGCTTGTTGAGCACGAAGTCCGGGTTTTCCGAACCGTCGTCCTTGTAACGCATTTCGGCGAACAGGCCGGTGCCGAGTCCGGTGCGCTTGATCGTCTTGAGATAATCTTTGGGGATGATCATGTCGGTGTCGACATTGACGATCGGCATCGGCGCGGCGACACCGGTGAGCTTGGTGAATTTTTCCATGGTTCTTGCCCGTCTTCTTCTCGTTGCGGGGAATTGCTGGCGCCCGGTTTACACAATGCCGCGGGCAAATAAAAGACGGCTGTTTTTGGACTTCCGTCGTCGATCGAAACACAAAATCGGTACAAACAGCTTCAAAACCACCGGCCCATGGTGCACTTTTGTCGACATGACAACGCGATCCACGATCCTTTACGCCAGCGAACCGGGCCTCGGCATCGCCGAGTTCCGCCGCGTTCTGGTGGAATCCGGCCTCGGCGAGACACGGCCCGTCGATGATCATGCCCGTTTGAAGGCGATGCTCACGAGTGCCGACCTGGTGCTCACCGCGCGCATCGATGCGCCGGGCAAGCCGCTGGTTGGTATCGCTCGCGGCATCACCGACTTTTCCTGGGTCTGCTATATCTCCGAGCTCGCTGTTTCTGCATCGGCGCAAGGGCTGGGTATCGGCAAGGGTCTGATGGATGAGGCACGCCGGCAACTCGGACCTTCCGTTGCCATCAGCCTGATCTCCATGCCCGACGCCGTCGGCTTCTATCAGCGTATCGGCATGGAGCGCATGCCCAACGCATTCTGGTCGGCCGCAAGCGCTGAAATCCACTCCCAGCGACCTCAACCCGCGCATTCTGCCTCTTGACATGCAACCAAATGGTTGCATATTAGAGTCATGAGCATGGATGCCGTCTTTCGCGCCTTGGCCGACCCGACACGCCGGCGGTTGCTGGACAGCCTTCATGCCAGGAACGGGCAGACGCTGAACGCGCTGTGCGGTGAGATGGACATGACGCGCCAGGCGGTGACCAAGCATCTGGCGATCCTGGAAGAAGCAAACCTCGTCGCCACCATCCGCAAGGGACGCGAGAAGCAACATTATCTGAATCCCGTTCCCATCAACGAGATCGCCGAACGCTGGATCGGCAAATTCGAGCGGGGGCGACTGGGCGCCCTCGGCGATTTGAAGAAACGTCTCGAAAGGGAAGACTGATGAGCAACATTTTCGTTTATGTCACCTACATCCGCACCTCGCCCGAAAAACTCTGGCAAGCACTGACCGAGCCGGAGTTCCAGCGGCAATATTTCCTCGGCGCTCAGATGCTAAGCGACTGGAAACAAGGTTCGGCGTGGAAGATGGTTTACACCGACGGCCGCGTCACCGACAGCGGCGAGGTCCTCGAGATCGATCCACCCAAGCGCATCGTGCTCAAATGGCGCAACGAGTTCATGCCCGAGGTCAAGGCGGACGGCTACACACGCTGCACCTTCGCCCTCGAGCAGGAGGGCGAGATGATGAAGCTCGCCATCACACACGAAGCCGATGGACCGCACAAGCTGCTTGGCCATGTGGCGAACGGCTGGCCGCTCATCCTGTCCAGCCTGAAGAGCCTGCTCGAAACCGGCAAAGGCCTGTCGCGCCCGGCGTCGAAGGCTTGAGGTTGTTTCGATAGCGAAACGTTTCTGGAGGCAGGGCGATGTACAGTTCCGCGGTGCACAGCATGACCAATGGCGAGACCGTTATGGCGAGCGCCGATGTTCGCGCGCCGCCCGAGCGGATCTTTGACGCCCTCGTTACACGCGAGGTCGAGCGCTGGTGGGGGTCCGCCAGGACCTACAGGATAACCGGATGGGCGGCCGACCTCCGCGTCGGCGGCCGCTGGAGCGTCACCGTCGAGACGGCGGCCGGCAGACACCTGCCCGCCAGCGGCGAATTCCTGGAGATCGAAGAGCCGCGCCGGATCGTGCAGACGCGGAGATACGACTGGGACCATCCGACGCTTGGCCGCCGCGAAACCAAAGTCGCCTGGCTGCTGGAGCCGATCGCCGGCGGCACACGCGTCACCATCTGCCATGGCGGCTTCGCCGGCATCGCTGCTGCCGCAACGAAGCATGCCGAAGGCTGGGCCCGGGTGCTGGGCTGGCTTCAGGCGTATCTTGGTACGGGCGGCTTGGCGGCGGCTTAATCCACCAAGCAACGGTAGCATCCCTTCGCGCCAGCGTTAAATTACATTCAATTCCCGAAACGGCCGCCCGTCGGCAATCCGGCTGTACCCGAACGCCGAGCAATCCACCGTGCGATAGCCGCCATGTACTATCAGTTCGGCCAGCGCCTTGCCGACCGCCGGAGCCTGCTGCAAGCCGTGACCGGAAAACCCGTTGGCGAAGAGGAAATTGCCGACCTCCGGGTGCGGGCCGATCACCGCGTTCTGGTCGAGCGTGTTGTAGTCGTAATGGCCGACCCAGGCGCGCGTCGGCTTGATCGCCTCGAAGGCTGGAATGCGGGTCGCCAGCACCGGCCAGATCACCTCTTCGAACAGCGGCCAGTCGGGGTCGAAGTCGGCGGGATCGGCCGGTCCTTCGCCCTCTTCCGCCTCGGCGCCCCCGGTGATGTAGACCGAGCCCTCCGGCCGGACATAGATGCCGCTCGGGTCGACCAGCAGCGGCATGTCGTCATATTTTTCGCGCGCCTCGAAGACGAAGACGTTGCGCTTGCGCGGCTCCACTGGCAGCGCCAGCCCGGCCATTGCTGCCACCTTGCCGGCATTCGGCCCGGCGGCGTTAACGACGGTGCCGGCCTCGAGCCGCTCGCCATTGTCGAGGGTCACACCGGCGACGCGCTTCCCCTGCCGCTCGATACCGGTCACCGACGCTGTGATGAAATCAATGTTCTTGCTTCGCAGTGCCTTGCGGAACAGCATCAGCATCGCATGCGCGTCGAACCAGCCTTCGCCGCTGCGGCCATAGGCGCCGGCGGAAATGCCCTCGACCGACAGCCACGGAAAGCGGCGGACGAGCGCCTCGGCATCCTCGAGCACGATGTCGGCGCCCTCGGCCATCTGCGCCTCGTGGTTGGCCCGCAGGATCGGCAGCCCGTTCTCGCCGGCAAGGATGAGGTAGCCGCCTTCGCGAAAGCCGATATCGGCGTCCGCGCCAAACTCTTCCCTGAGCCGCCGGAACAGTTTCAGCGTGAATTGCGACAGCCGGATGTTTTCCGGGATCGAGAACTGCTGGCGGATTGAGGCGCAGGACAGCGTGGTCGCGGCGCGGGAAAATTGCGGGTCGCGCTCGACAAGCGCGATCGAGCCCGAAAACCCTTCCTCGCGCAGATAATAGGCGACCGAGGAGCCGACGATGGCTCCGCCGATGATGACGATGTCGTAATGCACCTTTTGGCCCTTCCGATCTGAACCGCCGCGTCACGCCGCCGGCAGGATGATCTCGAAGCGCGTGCCGCTCGCCGAGTCAACCAGCCGGATCGTGCCATCATGCGCTTTCAGGAGGGCCAGCACGATGCCGAGGCCCATGCCGGTGCCGCCGGAATCGCGGCGCGTGGTGAAGAACGGCTCGAAGATGCGGCCTCGGTTGCTGGGCGAAATGCCGGCGCCGTCGTCGTCCACCACAATGGTGGCCTTGCCGTCCGCGCTTGCGGCCGTGATCGAAACCAGCGTTGCGCCGTGCCGCGCCGAATTGTCGATGAGATTGGCCAGCACGATCGCCGCGTTTTCGGCCGATATGCGCAGACCGATCTGGGCGCCCGCCTCGAGGCGCAGCGCCAGCCTGTGGTCGGCCGGCAGCAGCGCCAGTGCAGCAGTGAGCGACGTGTTTTCGCCGCTCGGTTCGAGATTTTCGGCGCGCGCCAGGTCGAGCAGGCGGCGCACCAGAAGGTTGAGCCGGCCGGCATCGGTGACGATATTGTCCGAAAAACGCCGCCGCTCGGCCTCGTCCATCGCGCTGCCCGAATCGCGCAGCAGTTCGGCGGCCCCCTGGATCGCCGTCAGCGGCGATTTGAGCTCGTGCGAGACGTGGGTGGCAAAGGTCTGGATGCCGTCGGAGCGTGCGTGCAGCTTTTCGGCCATGTCGAGGAAAGCAGCAGAGAGTTCACCCATTTCGCGCGTGCCGTGGTGATCGAGCGGCCTGATCGCCGCGCGGTCGCCGGCGGCGATGCGTTTCGTGCGTTCCATCAGCGCATAGATCGGACGGCTGACGGCGCGCAGGAAGACCAGCCCGATCAGCAGCGCGCCGCCGAGGATGGCGATTGCCGCCAGCGCCACCTTGCCGCGCTCGCCATAGAGATGCTTGACGATGTTGTTCGGCGTCCGCGACAGATAGACGACGCCGGCGACCTTGCCGGAGACCGCAACCGGCATGGCCACGAAGACGCGAACCTTGGTGCCGCGGCTGACCGAATAGAGCGGCGGCGACGGCTGGTCGGGAACCCGCAGCCTGAGCGCGCTGGCGTAGCGGCCGGCAAGCGCTGCGCGAACCTCTTCGACAGCCGCGAGCGACAGGCCGGCCTCCTCACGGCCGGCGATGACCACGCCTCTGGGATCGAGCAGCCGGAAGCCGGCGAGCGTGGTCTTCTGCGTCTCGGCAAGAATGCCCGACAGGCGTGCGCCGATTGAAGCGAAGGCGGGATCGGCGCTGGCCGCGGTGGCCGCGGGCCGGGTCGGCAGGATCCCGTCGGACGCAAGATCGAGGCCCGGTTCGATCGGCTGGTAGGGAGAGGCCCGATCGCTGGTGTTGGGTGAAGGCACGGGTGCGCCTAGCTTTTCCGGGGCAATGCCGGCCTCGCGAACCTCTTGCGCATAGATCGCGCCAAGGGCGGCGCCTTGGGCGATCAGCTCGGCCTCGGTCTGCCGGATCAGCTGGTTCTCGTAGAGCCGGAAGAAAAACAGGCCGGCCAGCGGCAGCGCCATCACCATGATCAGGATGGCGATGACGACCGTGGCGAGGCGAGGCCGCCATTTGCTGCCAATCAGTCCTTGGGCGCTCACGCGCCGCATCCGCCCAGCCGAAAACCGACGCCGTGCACGGTCTCGATCGCATCGACGCAGCCGACGGCCGCCAGCTTGGCGCGGATATTGCGGATGTGGCTGTCGACGGTGCGGTCTGCGACATGGATATTGGCCGCATAGGCGTTGGCCATCACCATGTCGCGGCCAAGCACATGCGCCGGCCGCGCCAAAAAGCCTTTCAGGATCGCGAATTCGATCGACGTCAGCGCCAGCGGCTTGCCGTCGAAGCTGGCTGTATGGCTTGCCGGAACCAGCAACAGTCTGCCATGCGAGAATTGCCGGTCGTCGGCTGGTTCCGGCGTGGGCCGAGCGCGGCGCAGAATGACGTTGACGCGGGCGACCAGCTCGCGCGGGCTGAACGGCTTGATGACATAATCATCGCCGCCCATCTCCAGCCCGAGCACGCGGTCGATCTCTTCATCACGCGCGGACAGGAACAGCACCGGCAGGTCGGATGTGTGGCGCAGCCGCCGGCACACTTCCAGCCCGTCCATTTCCGGCATGCCGATGTCGAGCACGACGAGATCGGGCGCATGGCGCTCTATCGCCTGCAAGGCAGCCGCGCCGTCCGGCACCGCCAGCGTTTTCATGCCGGCCTTTTCCAGCGCGAAGCAGATGATTTCGCGAATGTGCGGGTCGTCGTCGGCGACCAGTATGTGGTGCGGCATCAAATCAGCGGCCCGGCATGAAGGGTTCGGACATCGGAGGAACCACGAACGGGCCACGCCTGTTGAGGGCGCGGTTGAGCCGCCAGTCGCGAAAGCTCCAGCCCCGCCAGTTCTCCTGGCCGGCGCGGAAGCGTGCTTCGTCCTGTGCATACCAGCCGGCGAGTTCGCGGATGGAGGCATCCTCCGCGGAAACCGTCCTGCTCTGGTGCTGGACGAAGCGATCGAGCGCCGGCAAGGCGCCGGGCCCGAGCGAGCGCAGGTACCAGACGTCGAGCTGGGTGCCTTGGCCGGTCATTTCGAAGCAATGGTCGACATTGTAGTTGGCGATCAGCGCGGCAAAGTTGATGAACGAGCAGGCATAGAGCGTCGCCGATAGCGTCAGAAGATTGGCGGCAAGCAGCCATTCGTTGGACTTTTCGCGCGCGATGCGGGCCATGATCAGGACAAGGCCTGCCGCCACCAGCCCCATCCAGACGAACGCAGCGACACGCCAATAGGTCAGCGCATAGATACCGATATAGAGATCGAGCCGCAGGATCGACGAGATCACCAGGAGGATGTTCTGCGCCACCCAGGCATAAACCAGCCGGCGGATGAGCGGATCGCCGGAGGTCGCGCTTCCCGGCCGCAGCGCCGCCAGCACGAAGCCGGCGGCCAGCAGCGCCGTGACGATCAGCGGATAGGCGCCGCGATGCGCGTAGGCGGCATAGGTCAGCCCGTCGGGAAGCGCGATGCCGCCCCACAGATAGGTGGCGTCGAGTGCGCTCTGCACCGCGAACAGGATGTTGAAGACGACGAGCGCCCGGAGGATAGCGGCCTTGCCGAAGACGATGTCCTCGATGGTGGTCCTGGTGGCCGGCGTCGCCGGTGCGCTGGCTGGCGACACCCTGCGGCGGCGGAGAAAACGCGGCAGGCGCGGCCGCAGAAAGGCCCAGACGCAGGCAAGCACGAACAGCCAGAAGGCGAGACGTGGCAGCTGGACGAGGTCGAGCAGTGCCATCAGGTCGATCAGCGAGAACCAATATTCGATGACCGGATTGGCGGCGCCGAACAGCGCGAGGAACACTGTGCCGAGGCTCAGCGGCATGACCCAGACGGCGATCGCCGCAAGGCGCACGCGCCGCCGGCCAAGCCGCCGCGCCGCCATGCGCCAGCGGAAGAAATCAAGGACGAGCCGAAATGGCGTTGCAACCAGGAACAGCGAGAGTTGGCCGGCAATGCGGGCAAGGCCGAGCCGCAACCGTCCGGCCAGTGAAAGCGCGAAGATGGCCGTCGCCGCCAGCGCGATCGAGACGGACAGTGCGCTGACATTTTCCACAAGCGGCAGCAGCGCCATGAACAGCGCAACCGGCTTGAACCAGAACCTGCCGTCGTTGAAGGCGCCGAGAGGATGGAGAGCCATGCTCGCCGCTGCAATCGCAACGCCGAACAGGAAAAGCGTGATGCCCGCCGGTTGGCCATAGAAGAAAAAATCGGCCAGTGCGACGAGCAGGACGGCAACGCCGAAGCGGTAGCAATAGCTCGGCGCCGCCGAGAGGAATACTATCATGATCGGGCTTTCTCGGCGGCTTTGATGCGGCCGGTGGGCGGGGATTTCCGGACGAAAGGGAGGAGGTTTACCGAAGTCCGGGCGGATCGACGAGCCACCAGCTTTCGCGGCGAAGCCGGTACGGCAGGGACCAACGGGAGTTCGTTTGCTCTTGCATGCCGCCCTTGTCGCATCCGGTCGGGTGGCAAGCGGGGCGGAGACGAGGAGATTTTCCGAAATTGCGTGCAGTTTTTATGCACGGCTTGCCTCGGCCGGCTGCAGACGGCATAGATCGGAGATGACCACCGAAAGCTACCGCCCGCGCCGCTCGGTGCTTTACGTCCCGGCTTCGAACGACAAGGCGCTGGCCAAGATCCAATCGCTGGCCTGCGATACCGTCGTCATCGATCTCGAGGACGCCGTCGCCCCGGCCGACAAGCCTTCCGCGCGCGAAAAGCTGGCGGCGATTTTCGCCGGCCGTTCCAACCGGCGCTGCGAGATGGTCGTGCGCATCAATGCGCTGTCGAGCGAGTGGGGCGGCGCCGACCTGCTGGCCGCGGCAAAATGCTCGCCCGACGCCATCCTGCTGCCCAAGGTCGACACGCCGCGCGACATTCTCGAGGCCGGCGACGTGCTCGACGACAATTTTATCGCCGACGAAGTCAAGCTATGGGCGATGATCGAGACGCCCAGGGCGCTGCTCAATATCGGGCCGATCGCTGAGCTCGGCCGCGATCCGGCCTCTCGACTGGCTTGTTTCGCTGCCGGAACGAATGACCTGGTCAAGGACACCGGAATTCTCGCCACGCCCGACCGGCGCTATCTCGTTCCATGGCTGATGCAAATGGTGCTCGCGGCGCGTGCCGGCGGCCTCGACCTGCTCGATGGCGTCTTCAATGATTTTCGCGATATGGACGGGTTTGCGCGCGAGTGCACGGAAGCGGCCGCCATGGGTTTTGACGGCAAGTCGCTAATCCATCCGGCTCAGATCGAAGCCGCGAACCGCGCCTTTGCACCGTCGCCCGAAGCAATAGCCGAAGCGCGCGCGGTCAAGGATGCCTTCGCGCTCGCCCAACATACCGGTAGGGCGGTAGTTGCGCTGAACGGCAAGATGGTCGAGCGGCTGCATCTGGCGCAGGCCGAAAAACTGCTGGCGAAGGCCGCCGCTGTTCGCGCATGACTAACGCAACTGACGACAGGATTGAAGAATGAAACTCTACCGTTTTCTGTCCGGTCCGGACGATTCCAGCTTCTGCCACAAGGTGACGGCGGCGTTGAACAAGGGCTGGCACCTGTTCGGCTCGCCGACCTATGCCTATGACCAGGAAGCCAAGACCATGCGCTGCGGCCAGGCCGTGGTGAAGGACATCGAGGGCCAGGAATACGGCCCCGACACCAAGCTCAGCGACTGGTAGGGAGGTTCGCTGAAGCGCTCGTCCTTCGTCATCCTAGGGCGTAGCAGTCGCGAAGCGACGTCGCGGAGTACCCTAGGATCCATGCCGTTACCTCTGCCGAAGGGCACGGCGGATCAGGATTAGTGTGATCTACCACCGATCGGGATAGCCCCGTTACCCAGAACGGGATGATGAGCGTTCGGTTCTGCACCGCCGGCGCACTGCATCACTATCACGGCATGATGGGGTGGACGGCGCCCGACGGCATCGGATGTGCCAGAATGAGTTCGTTGAGATCTCAAACAAGGGAGCCGTCC
>NZ_JAMYLG010000074.1:0-10656 GCF_040317865.1 Mesorhizobium sp. M1365 | reverse complement strand
TTTTTGTTTTATTATACTTTTTTTCGTGTTGGTGTGGTTTTTTGGGGGGGGTGTTGTTGCTTTATAGCCGGTCCATTAATCACTTCTCCGGCGGGGGGGGGCTGTGCCTGGGGGGGCCCCCTTCGTGTATCGGAACGCCCAGTGTTTCGGGGCGCACCGAAACGCGTCACACGCACGATGACGAGGACCAGATGACGGTGAAGCCCCTCTACCGACGTGTCTTGCTGAAAGCGTCGGGCGAAGCGTTGATGGGCGAGCAGCATTTCGGCATCGACGTATCGGTCGTCGACCGCATCGCCGCCGACATCGCCGAGGCCCGCGCATTGGGCATCGAAGTCGGTGTGGTCATAGGCGGCGGCAACATCTTCCGTGGCGTCGCGGTTGCGTCAAAAGGCGGAGACCGCGTCACCGGCGACCATATGGGCATGCTTGCCACGGTTATCAATTCGCTGGCGTTGCGCACCTCGCTCAACAAGATCGGCGTCGACGCCGTGGTGCTGTCGGCGATCGCCATGCCCGAGCTTTGCGAAAGTTTTTCGCAGCGTCAGGCGACCGCCTACATGAACCAGGGCAAGGTCGTCATCTTCGCCGGCGGCACCGGCAATCCGTTCTTCACCACCGATTCGGCTGCAGCCCTTCGCGCCGCCGAGATCGGCGCCGATGCTCTGTTCAAGGGTACCCAGGTCGATGGTGTCTATTCGGCTGATCCCAAGAAGGACCCGCATGCGACACGTTTCGAGCGGATCAGCCATGATGAAGTCATCAAACGCGGGCTTTCGATCATGGATACGGCGGCGATTGCACTTGCGCGCGAAAACAACATTCCGATAATCGTCTATTCGATCCACGAGAAGGGTGGCTTCGGCGATATCCTGAGGGGCGGCGGCCGTTGCACGGTTGTCGCAGACGATTGACCGGACCATGAACCCGAAAGGGACCGGTTGCGGATGAGGCTCGAACAGGGGCCTAAGCAGTGAACCCGGGTTAACGGGTCGAGGAGACGATGATGAGTGGCGAGTACGACGATCTCAAACGGCGCATGGACGGGGCGATCGCCGCGTTCAAGCATGATCTGGCTTCGCTGCGCACCGGCCGCGCGTCGAGCAACCTGCTCGATGCCGTCCAGGTGCAGGCCTATGGCACCACCATGCCGATCAACCAGGTGGCAACAGTGTCGGTGCCGGAACCGCGCATGATTTCGGTTTCGGTCTGGGACAAGTCGATGGTCAGCGCAGTGGACCGCGCCATCCGTGAAGCCAATCTCGGCTTCAATCCTATCGTCGACGGTACCAATCTCAGGATTCCGCTGCCCGAGCTCAACGAACAGCGCCGCAAGGAGCTGGTCAAGATCTCGCACGGTTATGCCGAGAATGCCCGCGTCGCCGCACGCCACGTTCGCCGGGACGGCATGGACTTTCTGAAAAAGGCGGAAAAGGACGGCGACATCAGTGAGGACGACCATCGCAAACGGGCCGACCAGGTTCAGAAACTGACCGACGAGACAATCAGCACCATCGACCACCTGCTTTCCGACAAGGAAGCGGAAATCATGCAGGTCTAGGGTCTGGCCACGCCTGGCCCGGAAGCGAGAATATGGCAACGCCCGCGCATGTCGCGATCATCATGGACGGAAACGGACGCTGGGCCAAGGCGCGCGGCTTGCCGCGGCTGGCCGGTCACCGCGCCGGCGTCGAGGCGCTGCGCAAGACAGTGCGCGCCGCCCCCGGCCTCGGCATCTCCTTCCTGACCGTCTACGCTTTTTCGTCGGAAAACTGGTCACGGCCGAAATCCGAAGTCAGCGACCTCATGGGCCTGCTGAAGCTTTTCATCCGACGTGACCTCGCCGAGCTGCACCAGAGTGGGGTGCGGATCAGGGTCATCGGTGACAGGGCAGGCCTGCAGCCCGACATAAGGGGGCTGCTCGAGGAAGCCGAAACGCTCACTCTCAGCAACGAGGCGCTGACACTGGTCATTGCCTTCAATTACGGCGGGCGCGACGAGATCGTGCGCACCGCGCGCAAGCTCGCAGCGGCGGTGGCGCGCGGTGAGATCGAGAGCGAGGCGATCACGGCCGATTCCTTTGCCAGCTCGCTCGATACAGAGGGCATTCCAGACCCGGAACTGGTCATCCGCACCAGCGGCGAGCTTCGGCTGTCCAACTTCCTGTTATGGCAGGCCGCCTATAGCGAACTCGTTTTCCTGCCTTGCTACTGGCCCGACTTCAGTCGCGAGCACCTGTCCGATGCACTGCGCGATTTCGCCGGCCGCGAGCGCCGCTTCGGCGGACTTGCCGCCCAAGATGTCGCCTCAGGCTGAGGAATGAGCAACCTCCAACTCCGGGTCATTTCGGCCGTCGTGCTTGCCATCGTCACGCTTGCCCTGACCTGGCTCGGCGGACTGTCCTTCCGGTTGCTTTGCGCTGCCATGGCGGCGGTCATCTTCTACGAGTGGACGCGGATGAGCCGCCCCGTTGCCCCGGCAGGTGCTGGTGCTACGGCAGGTCTCGGCTTTCTGCCCGAGGCGCTGATCGTGGTCTTTATTGGTGCCCTCGTCGCCGGCCTGCCTGCGTCTTTGCTGCTGCCGCTCGTCGCGGCTCTGGTTGCTGTCACTGCCGTCGCTTCTTCCATGCGCAGGGCAGGACCGTGGGAAGCATCCGGCCTTGCCTATGCGGCCGTGTCCGGCTTGTCGCTGGCCTTCTTGCGTGACGGCGACCATTCAGGGCTGCTGGCCATTCTGTTCCTATTCGCCGTGGTTTGGGCGACCGATATCTTTGCCTATTTCGTCGGCCGCTCCATCGGTGGTCCAAGGCTGGCGCCGTCGATCTCGCCGGGCAAGACGCGGAGCGGGGCGCTCGGTGGGGTGGTCGGCGGCGTAGTGGCCGGGCTGCTTCTGGCCGCCGTAGCCGGAACGGGCAACCTCGTCGTGCTTGGCGTGGTCGCACTGGTGCTTTCGATTGTCGCGCAGGCCGGCGACCTGTTCGAATCATGGGTCAAGCGACGCCACGGCCGTAAAGATTCCGGCACGCTGATACCCGGCCATGGCGGCATCATGGATCGGGTAGATGGGCTTGTCGCGGCGGCTTTCGCCCTATACGTCATCGGCTGGATTTCCGCGACCGCCGACCATCCGGCACAGGGTCTGTTTCCGGTTTGAACGGCATCGTCGGTGGGCCGGCGCGGGGCTGCGTCATGGATTCGCCTGGATTGATGTCACAGTCGCGGCGTGATCTGTGCCGTGGATGAATTTGAGGGCATGAATTGAACGAGATTTTTCACGCGGTTTTCAGCACAGAGGGCTTTGTCCTCGGCACGCTGGTGCCTTTCCTGTTCGTGCTGACCGTGGTCGTTTTTGTCCACGAAATGGGCCATTACCTCGTCGGGCGCTGGTGCGGTATCGGCGCAAAAGCCTTTTCGATCGGTTTCGGCCCAGAGATCATCGGCTTCAACGATAGCCGCGGCACGCGCTGGAAGCTTTGCGCCATACCGCTCGGGGGCTACGTCAAGTTCGTCGGCGACATGAACGCGACGTCGAGCCAGCCCAGCTCCGAGGAGATCGAGGCGCTGAGCGACGAGGAACGCAAGGTCGCCTTCCACACGCAGCCGATCTGGAAGCGCGCGGCGACCGTCGTGGCGGGGCCGCTGTTCAACTTCCTGCTGACGATCGCCGTCTTTGCCGTGCTGTTTTCCGTCCATGGCCGGCCCGTGCTGGAGCCGATGGTGGCTGAGGTCACTGTCGGCAGTCCGGCCGCCGCGGCCGGCATCATGCCCGGCGACCGATTCGTCAGCGTCGACGGCAGCAAGGTCGAGACCTTCGCCGACGTCCAGCGTCTGGTCTCTGGCCGCGCCGGCGACAGCATCACCTTCGTCATGCTACGCGGCGGCAAGGAAATCACCGTCACGGCGACGCCGCGCTTGATGGAACAACAAGACGCACTGGGCAACAAGGTCCAGGTGGCCGTGATCGGCGTCGTCAACAACAAGGAACTCGGCCAGCCGCGGCTGATCACCTATAGTCCGGCCGGGGCGGTCGGGGCAGCGGTCCAGGAAACCGGACACGTCATCCAGCGTACCGGCCAGTTCCTGCAACGTTTCGTTGTCGGTCGCGAGGACAAGTGCCAGCTGGGCGGCCCCATCAAGATCGCCAAGATGTCGGGTCAGGCGGCAAAGCTCGGCTTTGAATGGCTCGTGCAGCTTGTTGCATTCCTGTCAGTCGGGATAGGGATTCTCAACCTTTTGCCGATTCCCCCCCTCGACGGAGGGCATCTTCTGTTCTACGGCGTGGAGGCTGTCATCCGGCGGCCGGTGTCCGAACGCATGATGGAAATGGCTTACCGAAGCGGCCTCATATTGGTGCTCGGGTTCATGGGCTTTGTTTTCTGGAACGATCTGTTTGGGTGCTGAAATCATGAAGGAATTTGGCTTCGGCACGAGCAATGTTGAGACGCCGTTTACCATGCGTGGGGATATGCGTGACGCGAAAGCCACGCCGCAGGGTTAAGTAAATACAAATTAACCAGAAGCCTTGCGTGTAGGGAAAATCCGGTTAATACGGTAGGGGAAATTACCGCACGTCCGGTTTTCTCGCCGTGGGGACTTCGAGAAAAGGTACAAAAGCCCGATGAAGGCAGCATCCAAGTTTTTGAGCGCCGCGTCCGCGGTGGCTATGTCCGCCGCTCTGGTTGTACCAGGCGCGCTCGCAGTGCAGTTCGTTGCCACATCGGCCGCCGAGGCGGCTGTCGTCTCCAGAGTCGAAGTCACCGGCAATCAGCGTGTCGACGCGGACACCATCCGCAATTACGTGACGATCAAGCCCGGCAAGGCGTTTTCCAGTTCGGATATCGACGATGCGGTCAAGGCGCTGTTTGGCACCGGGCTGTTTTCGGATGTGCAGATCAACCAGGTCGGATCGACGCTGGTCATCAAGGTGTCCGAATACCAGGTCGTCAACCAGGTGCTGTTCCAGGGCAACAAGAAGCTCAAGGACAACGCGCTTGAGGCCGCGGTGCAATTGAAGCCGCGCGGCACCTTCTCGCAACAGCAACTCGATGCCGATGTCGAGGCGGTCAAGGCCGCATACCGGCGTATCGGCCGCGACGATGCCGCCGTGACCACCCAGATCATGGATCTCGGCGACAACCGGGTAAACGTGGTCTTCAACATCAACGAAGGCGGCCGCACCCAGATTGCCGCGATCAATTTCGTCGGCAACAGCGCCTATTCGAGCCGCCGTCTGTCGGACATCATCTCCACCAAGCGCTCGTCCTTCCTGTCGTTCGTGCTGCGCGACGATGTTTATGACGAGGACAAGCTGCGCGCCGACCAGGAGCTGCTGCGCCGCTTCTATTATAATCACGGCTATGCCGACTTCCAGGTCGTCTCGGCTGTCGGCGAACTCGACGACACAACCAACAAATACACCGTCACCATCACGGTGCAGGAGGGCGAGCGTTATACGTTCGGGGATGTCAGCGTCGAAAGCACGATCCCCGAGGTCGACGCCAAGTCGCTTGAATCGGTGGTCGAGACCCACAAGGGCGATGTCTACAACGCCAAGAACGTCGAGGACACGATCATCGCCTTGACCGAAAAGGTCGCTGGATCCGGCTATGCCTTCGCCCAGGTGACGCCGCGCGGCGACCGCAACTTCGAGAACCACACGATCTCGGTCGTCTATACGGTCGACCAGGGCACCAAGGCCTATATCGAGCGCATCGAGATTCGCGGCAACGATCGGACGCGCGACTACGTCATTCGCCGCGAGTTCGATGTCAGCGAAGGCGACGCTTTCAATCAGGTCCTCATCCAGCGCGCGAAGAGGCGGCTGGAAGCGCTCGATTATTTTGAAAAAGTCGAAATTTCCACCGTTCCGGGTTCTGAGCCGGATCAGGTTGTGCTGGTGGTGGATGTGGTCGAGAAATCGACCGGTGAGTTCACCGTCGGCGCCGGTTATTCGAGCGGCGGTGAAACGTCAGGTCCGTCCGTCGAAGGTTCCGTCAGTGAGCGCAACTTCCTCGGTCGCGGCCAATTCATCAAGGTGGCAGCGGGCGGTGGCAAGAACTCGCGCGACTACAGCTTCTCTTTCACCGAACCCTATTTCCTCGGACGCCGCATCGCGGCCGGCTTCGACATCTACAAGCAGAGCCGAAACTACGACCATTACGACAGCGACACGACAGGCGCGACCGTTCGCTTCGGCCTGCCGATCACAGACAATATCTCGACGCAACTCGCTTATAATATTGCGCAAGAGAAGTACGAGTTCGATGAGGGCTGCGACCCAGCGGCCGGTTGCGACGTGTCCCAAGCGATCCAAAACGGCGTTAACGAGAGCCCATGGCTCAAGTCTTCGGTCAGTCTCGGCCTGATCTACAATACGATCGACGACATGAAGAACCCGCATGACGGTATTTATGCCAATGTTGGCACGGAAGTGGCCGGCCTCGGCGGCGACGCCAAGTTCATCAAGGTCACGGCGCGCGGCAGCATTTATCAGACGCTGTCCGAACAATTGGACCTGGTGGGCCTCATTTCGGGCGGCGCCGGCCATGTCCAAGGCTATGGCAACGGCGATCTGCGCGTCTTCGACCATTTCCAGAGCAGCGACCGTATGATCCGCGGTTTTGAATACGGCGGCATCGGCCCGGTTGCTTCGGACAACAGCAATGACCATCTCGGCGGCACCACCTACTTCAATGCCTCGGCGGAAGCGCAGTTCCCGCTGCCGGTCATCCCCGAAAGCTTCGGTTTGCGTGGTGCTGTGTTCGCCGATGCGGCAACGCTCTACGGCAGCAAAATCGCAAGTGGCCTTGTCAATTCTTCGACAACCGGCATGGAATGGCGCGCTTCCGTCGGTGTCGGTTTGATGTGGGCATCGCCTTTCGGCCCGATCCGCATCGACTATGCGATCCCGGTCAAGAAGGAAAAGACCGACGACGTGCAGGAATTCAACTTCGGCATATCGACCCGCTTCTGATGCGCGGGCAATGATGCTTCCGGCTCGTTTGGATCCGGATGGCAGTGATCCGACACTACAGCGCAGCGCGTCCTATCGGACGCGCAAAGGACGTTGTAGCACTTTGATTTGCGCATGATCCTTTCCGAGGGTCGATTTCCGATTTTCGGGTCATGCGCTAGCTGGATATTGCTTCTGGAATGACCGATCCGGTGTTCTTCGCGCCCTCACGCCGGTATACGGCCGGCGAAGTCGCGAATCTGACCGGCTCGACGCTTGTTGATTCCGGTCTCTACGATGTATCGATCGAGGCTCTGGCGCCCGCCAACGAAGGCGGCGAGAACGCCCTTGTCTTCGTCGATGGCAGGCGCAATTTCGCCCTGATGCAGTCACTGCGGGCGGCGGCGGTTCTCTGCCCTGCCGAATTTGCCGGCAAGGCGCCGGCGGGCATCGCGGTGCTGGTGCATCCGCGCCCACAGCAGGCCTTCGCAATGGTCGGGCGTCTGCTTTTTCCGGCGGCTGCAACACCTGGACCGATGACCGGCGAAACCGGTATCTCGCCGCACGCCCATATCGATGCGACCGCCCATGTCGAGGCCGGCGCGATCATCGAAGCGGGTGCGATCATCGGACCGCGCGCTGCCATCGGCAGCGGGACCGTCATTGCCCCGCATGCGGTCATCGGTCCGTCCTCGCAGATTGGCCGCGACGGCTATGTCGGTCCAGGTGCCAGCGTGCAATATGCGTTGATTGGCAATCGCGTCATCATCCATGGCGGTGCCAGGATCGGCCAGGATGGCTTCGGTTTCGTGGCCGGCGCCAAGGGTCCGGAGCGGGTTCCGCAGATCGGCCGCGTCATCATCCAGGACGACGTCGAGATCGGGTCGAATACGACCGTCGATCGCGGCGCCATGTCCGACACGATCATCGGCCAGGGCACCAAGATCGACAATCTGGTGCAGATCGCGCACAACGTTCGCATCGGCCGCAATTGCATAATAGCCGGGCTTTCGGGTATTTCCGGTTCCGTGACGGTAGGCGACAACGTCACCATGGGTGGCGGTGTCGGCCTTGCGGATCATTTGACCATCGGGTCCGGGGCCAAGCTTGCGGCAAGAAGCGGGTTTATGAGCAATGTGCCTGCCGGTGAGATTTGGGGAGGATATCCGGCGCAGCCGATGGCGGAAGCCATGCGCGAGATAGCGGCCTTGCGCAGACTTGCACGGACGCGCAAACAGGGTGAGGGGGGAAATGGCTGACATCGCAGCGGCGACGCTCGAAGCGGTTGACATAATGCGGCTGATGAAGCTCCTGCCGCACCGCTATCCGTTCTTGATGATCGACCGTATTGTCGACATAGATGGCGACGAATCCGCCGTCGGCATCAAGAACGTCACCATAAACGAGCCGCATTTCCAAGGTCATTTCCCCGACCAGCCGGTCATGCCCGGCGTGCTGATCATCGAGGCGATGGCGCAGACGGCCGGCGCCATCTGCATCCGCAGCCTTGGTACGGAAAAGCCGTCGCTGGTTTATTTCCTGACCATCGACAATGCCAAGTTCCGGAAGCCGGTCGTTCCAGGCGACCAGCTGAAAATTCATGTGAAGAAAATCAAGAAACGCGGCAATCTTCTCAAATTCGCTTGCGAGGCCCTCGTCGATGGCGCCAAGGCGGCGGAAGCCGAGATCTCGGCGATGATGGTCGCAAGCGGCTGACAAACGAATGCTAATGAAAATCCAGACAGTCATCCATCCATCCTCGGTCATCGAGGCAGGCGCCCAAATCGGCGAAGGCGCCCGCATCGGGCCCTTCTGTCACGTCGGCCCCGACGCCGTGATCGGCGACCGCGTCGAACTGGTCAGCCATGTCTCGGTGATTGGCGCGACCACCATCGGTGCATCGACCAAGGTCTATCCGATGGCGATACTGGGCGGGCCGCCGCAGAACACCAAGCACAAGGGCGGCCGTACCACGCTGGTGATCGGCGAGAACTGCACGATCCGCGAAGGTGTCACCATGCATGTCGGCACCGATTCCAGCCGCGGCGAGACGACGATCGGCGACAACGGCAATTTCCTTGCCTATGCCCATATTGCCCATGACTGCGTGGTCGGCAAGAACGCCACCTTCGCCAATCAAGCGACGTTAGGCGGGCATTGCGAAGTCGGTGACAATGTCTACATCGGCGGCCTTACCGCGGTTCATCAGTTTGTCCGCATCGGCGATAACGCCTTTCTCGGCGGTTGCTCGGCGATCGTCGGCGACGTCATTCCTTACGCCATCGCCGTTGGCAACCGTGCCAGCCTTCGCGGCCTCAACATCATTGGCCTGAAGCGCGCCGGCCTGCCGCGTTCGGAGATCCACTTGCTGCGCAAAGCCTACAAGACGATCTTCGATCGCTCCCGGACCGTCGGCGAAAACATCGAATTTGCCAAGGCGGAATTCGCCTCGTCGCCGACTGCCATGAAGATCGTCGACTTCATCGCCGGTCGCGGCAAGCGGCACTACGCCGTGCCGTCCCTCAAGGGTAGCGACGGCGACGATACCGATGATGAAGACTGAGGGCAGATGACGAAGATTGAGGCTGCCGGAAAAGGCCTTGATCTCGCGCCAGATGCCAAGGTCGGCATCATCGCCGGCGGCGGCAGTCTCCCGGTCGAAATTGCCCGAGCGCTCGCCCGGCAAGGCAAATTGCCCTTCGTCGTGATGGCGGCCGGCGAGGTCGATCGCATAGGCGATTTCGAGCCCTATGAGCAGGCAACCTTGAGGCTGGAAGACGTCGGCTCGCTGCTGCCGATCCTTAAGCGGCACCACGTCACGCATCTCGTAACCGCGGGTCATATCACGCGCCGCCCCAGGCTGAGCGCCATGCGCCTCAATTTGGGCCTGCTCGCGTGGCTACCCAGCCTCTTCGTCGGTGTAACCCGGGGGGACGATACGGTGCTGAAACTGTTCGTGCGCAGGATCGAGCGCAGCGGCATCAAGGTCGTCGGCGCTCACGAGATCGTGCCGGAGCTGGTCGCCGCCGAAGGCCTGCTGACCAAGGCGGCGCCACGCAAATCCGACTGGCGCGACATCGAGGCGGCGCACGCGGCGGCAAAAGCCATCGGCGCGCTGGATATCGGCCAAGCGGCTGTTGCGGTCGGCGGCCGCGCCATTGCGTTGGAAGGCGTCGAAGGCACCGACGGGCTGCTCGAGCGGACAAGGGAGTTGCGCGGGCACGGCAGGCTGGCCGGCGGGAGCCGCGGTGTTCTGGTCAAATGCGCCAAGCCCGGTCAGGAACTGCGTGCCGATCTGCCCTCCATCGGCCCGCTGACAGTCGAGGCGGCGCATGCCGCCGGACTGGCCGGCATTGCCGTCGAAGCCGGTCGCTCGCTAGTGCTCGAAGGTCCCGCCACCATCGGACGTGCCAATGCGCTCGGCCTGTTCGTGATCGGCCTGCCTGCTGCGGAGCCGGCGCATGGCGAATGAGCGGCCGTTGAAGATAGCCATCATCGCCGGCGAGGAGTCCGGCGACCTGCTTGGCGCCGACCTTGTGCAGGCGCTCAAGCGCATGACCGGGCGCGAAGTTCGGCTTGTCGGCATCGGCGGCCGCCATTTGCAGGCGCTCGGCCTGGCGCCATTGTTCGACGGCAGCGAGATCGCACTGATGGGGCTTAGCGCCATCCTGCGCGACCTGCCGCGCCTGATACGGCGGATCGGCC
>NZ_JAMYLG010000073.1:0-10907 GCF_040317865.1 Mesorhizobium sp. M1365 | reverse complement strand
CCGGACATATGGACGCAAGCGATCGAAAACGACGCAAAACAACCGTTGCAGGCAGGGCGCCGTCCACATATGGATCCTAGGGTCTGCGCAGGCCGCTTCGCGGCTGCTCCGCCCTAGGATGACGAAGGCATGGGGGGCCCCGCTAGCCCCAACGGGGAGAGGAGGGAGTTCATCCCGCTCAATCATCATAGCTGTGCCCTGCCCTCAGCCCGTCGCGCACGCGTGCCGCGATGGCCAGGAACTCCGGCGTCTCGCGGATATCGAGCGGTCGCTTTTTCGGCAGCGTCGATTCTATGACGTCGCTGACACGCCCCGGGCGCGGCGACATGACGATGATGCGCGTCGACAGATAGACCGCCTCGGGGATCGAATGGGTGACGAAGCAGATAGTCTTGTTGGTGCGCTCCCAAAGCTCCAGCAGCTGTTCGTTGAGGTGATCGCGCACGATCTCGTCCAGCGCGCCGAACGGCTCGTCCATCAACAAAAGGTCGGCGTCGAAGGCGAGCGCCCGCGCGATCGAGGCGCGCTGCTGCATGCCGCCCGAAAGCTGCCAGGGGTATTTCTTCTCGAAGCCGCTGAGATTGACAAGGTCGAGGGTTCGCTTGATGCGCGCCGCCTGCTCCGCCCTGGACAGGCCCATGATCTCCAGCGGCAGTGCCACATTGCGCTGGATGGTGCGCCACGGATAAAGTGCGGCCGCCTGGAAGACATAGCCATAGGCGCGGCTCTGGCGCGCCTGCTCGGGCGTCATGCCGTTGACGGAGATGGCTCCCGATGTCGGCTTCTCCAGATCGGCGATGACGCGCAGCAAGGTCGTCTTGCCGCAGCCGGAGGGCCCGATGAAGGACACGAATTCCCCCTTGCCGATCGTCAGGTCGACATTCGACAGCGCCTGTACCGGACCATCATTGGTCTGGAAGGTCAGGCCAAGCTTGCTTGCCGAAACAACGGCTGGGGATACTCCCGTCATCGGCCGTAGCCTGTCGCTTCCGGCCACTGCGGCGCCGGCCGGAATCCCATTGATTTTACCCAGATGTTGCTTTCCACTCGCCCAGTCCTACTCGCCCCAGTTCTATGCGCCCCAGTTCTACGCGCCCTTGTCCCATCAGATAGACGCCCGGAGTTGCCCCGATGTCGCCCAAACCGACTTGCCATCTTATCCGCCCTGAAAGCTCTTATGAAGGCAAGCAGGGCCTGAGTTATTTCGCCGGTATCGCCGCCGAAACAGTCGGCTCGTCCGGCATCTGCATGCATCTGCTGACCATGCCGCCGGGTGCCCGCGCCAAGGCGCATATGCACGAAAACCATGAAACCGCGATCTATGTGCTCTCCGGCGAAGTCCATACCTGGTATGGCGACCGGCTCGAACAGCATATCGTGGTCAAGGCCGGCGATCTTTTCTATATTCCCCCCGGCGTGCCGCATCTGCCGGCCAATCTGAGCGACGGCCCCGCCTCGGCGGTCATTGCCCGAACCGATCCCAACGAACAGGAAAGCGTCGTCCTGCTGCCGGAACTGGATGGGTTGGTCGCCTGACGCCGGCATCGAGGCGGCGGTCGTCATCGGCACCGTCACGAACATGATTTCAGCGGCCCGATCTCCTCAAGGCCGGGAATGGTCACGAAGAAACCGTCCCCTCCTCTGTTGATGACCTTGACGACATCCGTGGTCGTGCCCTTCTCGCCCTCGGCGAAACAGGTGGAGCTCAACAACAGGGTGCCAGGCGCCGTCGTCAGTCGCTGTGCGAACTGGCAGCCGCTGCCATAGGTTTCGACGCCGTCGGCGGTCAGCACGACATAATCGTCGCTGTCCTGATAACCGAGCCGTACACCAGCGCAACCGACCTCATTGCCAAAGGAGCCGGCAAGGACGTCAGCCGCCGCCGGCCCGGCGCCAAGGATCACTGCGGCCATTGAGATAATCGCTCCGTGGCTCGCCAAGCTCAAACGCCCGTCGCCGGAATGCCCGTCCGTTCCACCTTGCGCGGCGCGGAAATTTCCTTCCACGTCGACAGCGCCCGGTTGACCGCCGCGTTCGGCTCGCGAGCGACGAACTCGCCATGGCCGGGCTTCGCCTTGACCTCGTTTTCCTCGATCGACAGTTCGCCGCGCGAGAAGACGAAGCGCGGCAGGCCGGTTACCTCAAAACCTTCGAAGACATTGTAGTCGATCACCGACTGCTGCTTCTTGGCCGTGATCTTCTTCTTGCGCTTCGGGTCCCAGACGATGATGTCGGCGTCCGCGCCTTCGACGATGGCGCCCTTCTTCGGATACATGTTGAGGATCTTGGCGATGTTGGTCGAGGTCACCGCGACGAACTCGTTCATCGTCAGCCGGCCGGTGTTGACGCCGGTCGTCCACAGCACCGGCAAACGATCCTCGAGCCCGCCCGTGCCGTTCGGGATCTTGGTGAAGTCGCCGACGCCGTTGCGCTTCTGTTTGGTGGTGAAGGCACAATGGTCGGTCGCCACCACTTGCAGCGACCCGGCCTGCAGGCCGGCCCACAGCGAATCTTGGTGCAGTTTGTTGCGGAAGGGCGGGCTCATCACCCGGCGCGCCGCATGGTCCCAGTCCTTGTTGAAATATTCGCTCTCGTCCAGCGTCAGGTGCTGGATCAGCGGCTCGCCGAATACCCGCATGCCTTTCTGGCGCGCCCGGCGGATGGCTTCGTGCGCCTGCTCGCAGGAGACATGCACGACGTAGAGCGGCACGCCGGCCATGTCGGCGATCATGATGGCGCGGTTGGTCGCCTCGCCTTCGACTTCAGGCGGGCGCGAATAGGCGTGCCCCTCCGGGCCGCTGTTGCCCGCCGCCAGCAGCTTCTGCGACAGCGCCGCGACCACGTCGCCATTCTCGGCATGGACCAGCGGCAGCGCGCCAAGATCGGCACAGCGCTGGAACGACGAATAGAGCTCGTCGTCATCGACCATCAGCGCGCCCTTGTAGGCCATGAAATGCTTGAACGAGGTAATGCCCCTGTCGACGACGGTGGCCATCTCGTCGAACACCTGCTTGCCCCACCAGGTGATCGCCATGTGGAAGGAATAGTCGCAGGACGCCTTCGAGGTCTTGTTGTCCCACATCTGCAAGGCCTCGAGCAGTGATTGCTGCGGCGCCGGCAGGCAGAAATCGACGACCATGGTCGTGCCGCCGGCAAGGGCCGCGCGGGTACCGGATTCAAAGTCGTCGGCCGAATAGGTGCCCATGAACGGCATTTCGAGATGGGTATGCGGGTCGATGCCGCCCGGCATCACATAGCAGCCGCTGGCGTCGAACTCATGGTCGCCATGCAGATCCGGCCCGATGCCGATGATCTTGCCGTGCTTGAACAGCACATCGGCCTTCCACGTCCGGTCGGCGGTGACGATGGTGCCATTCTTGATGACTTTGGACATTTTGTTGTTCCCTTATTCTCTTCGCGCTTCTTGTGAGCGCCTTGCTTGATCAGGTCGGTTCAGCGTCGAGGAACCCTGAACGGCCTCTACATGACTCCAACTTCCCGCAATATCTCCTCGACGCAACCATCGAAGGAATTTGCCAAGTCTCCAGTCGAAAACCTGAGCACACGATAGCCCTGTCGGCCAAACCATGCATCACGTATGCGGTCCTTCTCCATTTGCTCCGGCATAAAGTGATGCTCTCCATCCACCTCGATGACGAGGTTCTTCTCGTGCAGAACGAAGTCCGCAATGTAAGGCCCAATCGGCGCCTGCTTCCTTGCATGTAACCCGTAGAGGCGACGGAACTCCTTCAGCTCGGACCAGAGCTTACGCTCGCCCTCTGTCATGTTCCGGCGCAACATTCTTGCACGTTTGATGGCGGCTGGATCGATCGCGGTCGGTGCCAAGACGAGTACCCCCACCCTCAATTCCTCCCCACAAGGGGGAGGGAGGCTTGGTGCCGCGCTGTCACAGCTGAACCCATCAAAGCTTTCGCCATAGAAAAAGACGTCGGCATTGCTAGTCCCCCTCCCCCTTGTGGCAGGGCAATCGCATTTGGATTCTTACGAAGATGGACCCCCACCCTAACCCTCCCCACAAGGGGGAGGGAACGCTGCCGCCCGCCCTTACTTCTCCTTTTGGCGCCGAAAGGCAGGCAATTTGCCGAGGTCAGTGCCAACGGAAGTCTCCCTCCCCCTTGTGGGGAGGGGTTAGGGGTGGGGGTACGGCGCCAACATCTCACCCCACAATCCCCGCCGTGTCCACCACCGCATGGAACAGCACGTCGGCGCCGGCCGCTGCCCATTCCTTGGTGATTTCCTCGGCCTCGTTGTGGCTGAGCCCGTCGACACAGGGGCACATCACCATTGCGGTGGGTGCGACGCGGTTGATCCAGCAGGCGTCATGGCCGGCGCCCGAGACGATGTTGCGATGCGTATATCCCAGGCGCTCCGCCGCATCCCGCACAGCCTTGACGCAGCCCGCGTCGAAAGTGACCGGATCGAAATGGCCGACCTGATCGATTTGATATTTGATGTCGAGCGCGTCGCAAATTGTGTCGATGCCGTCGCGGATGCGGCCGTCCATGGCGTCCAGCACCTCCTTTTCCGGCGAGCGGATGTCGATAGTGAAGACGGTGCGCCCGGCAATGATGTTACGCGAGTTCGGATAGACCTCCATATGGCCGACCGCGCCGACGGCGTCGGGTTGGTAGTCCATGGCGATCTCGTGCACCAATTCGATCACCCGCGCCATGCCGAGCCCGGCATTGCGCCGCTTCGGCATCGGCGTCGAGCCGGTATGCGCCTCCTTGCCGGTCAGCGTCACCTGCAGCCATTTCAGTCCCTGGCCGTGGGTGACGACACCGATGTCGATGCCCTCGTCCTCGAGGATCGGGCCCTGCTCGATATGCAATTCGAAGAAGGCGTGGATCTTGCGCTCACCGACTTTCTCGGTGCCCTTCCAGCCGATCCGTTCGAGCTCCTCGCCGAATTTCTTGCCGTCCTTGTCGACATGTGAATAGACGTCGGCCTGGTCGAGCACGCCGGCGAATACCCCGGACGCCATCATCGCCGGCGCAAAGCGGGCGCCTTCCTCGTTGGTCCAGTTGGTGACGACGATCGGATGCTTGGTCTTGATGCCGAGATCGTTGAGCGAGCGCACGACCTCCAGGCCGCCGAGCACGCCGAGCACGCCGTCATACTTGCCGCCGGTCGGCTGGGTGTCGAGATGGCTGCCGACATAGACCGGCGGCAGGCTGGGGTCGGTGCCTTCGCGACGGGCAAACATCGTACCCATCTCGTCGACGCCCATTTCGAGCCCCGCCTCATCGCACCAGCGCTTGAACAGATGCCGCCCTTCGCCGTCCTCGTCAGTAACAGTCTGGCGATTATTGCCGCCGGCAATGCCGGGGCCGATCTTCGCCATCTCCATTATCGAATCCCACAAACGGTCTGAATTGATCCGCAGATTCTCGCCGGGGGCGGCCATATTCTAAAACCTCATTGGTTGCGCGGCGTCGAGGGGGAGGGAAAGCTGCACCTGGTTCAATCCACGGCCCTCAGCACTTCGCGCACATGGTCGATCAATTCGTTGATCTGGCCTTTGGTGATGATCAGCGGCGGCGACAGCGCGATGATGTCGCCGGTGGTGCGGATCAATGCACCGCGCTCGAACGCCTTGACGAAAGCCGAGAAGGCCCGCTTCGTTGGCTGGCCGGCGATCGGCGCCAGCTCGATCGCGCCGATCAGGCCGATGTTTCTGATATCGATGACGTTCGGCTCGCCCTTCAGCGAGTGCAGCGCGTCCTCCCAGTACGGCGCCAGTTCCTCGCCGCGCGTCAGCAGCCCTTCTTCCTTGTAGGTGTCAAGCGTGCCCAGCGCTGCCGCGCAGGCGATCGGATTGCCCGAATAGGTGTAGCCGTGGAAGAACTCGATCATGTGCTCGGGGCCGGTCATGAAGGCGTCGTGGATTTCCTTCTTCACGAACACCGCGCCCATCGGGATGACGCCGTTGGAGACGCCCTTCGCCGTGGTCATGATATCCGGCGTGACGCCGAAATAGTCGGCGGCAAACGGCGTACCGAGACGGCCGAAACCGGTGATGACTTCGTCGAAGATCAGCAAGATGCCGTGCTTGGTGCAGATCTCGCGAAGCTTCTGCAAATAGCCCTTCGGCGGCAGGATGACGCCGGTGGAACCGGCAACCGGCTCGACGATGACGGCGGCGATGGTCGAGGCGTCGTGCAAGGCGACGATGCGCTCCAGCTCGTTCGCCAGTTCCGCGCCATGCTCCGGCACGCCCTTGGTGAAAGAGTTCTTTTCCGGCAGATGCGTGTGGGGCATGTGATCGACGCCGCCGAGCAGCGTGCCGAACATCTTGCGGTTGGTGACAATGCCGCCGACGGAGATGCCGCCGAAATTGACGCCGTGATAGCCGCGTTCGCGGCCGATCAGACGGGTGCGCGAGCCCTCGCCTTTGGCGCGGTGATAGGCGATCGCCATCTTCAGCGCGGTCTCGACCGATTCCGAGCCGGAATTCGTGAAGAACACATGGTCCATGCCCTTCGGCGCGATGTCGACCAGCCGGTTCGCCAGCTCGAACACGATCGGATGGCCCATCTGGAACGCCGGCGCATAGTCGAGCTCGGCCGCCTGGCTCTGGATCGCCTCGGTGATCTTCGGGCGGCAGTGGCCGGCATTGACGCACCACAGGCCGGCGGTGCCGTCGAGCACCTTGCGCCCGTCGCTGGTCGTGTAGTGCATGTCCTTGGCCGACACCATCATGCGCGGCGCCTGCTTGAACTGCCGGTTTGCCGTGAACGGCATCCAGAATGCACTGAGATCGTTCGGCGTGACTTTCAGCCGGTTGGACATGACCGAGACTTCCCCTTGTAACTTGTTTCGGTGCGGCTAACGCCTGGTCTTTCCAACTTGGTCTTCGCGACGTTTTCGTGCTACGCAAATTTTTGACCGGTTGGACAAACGTTAGCACCGCCTTATCAGCGGTCAAGGGATTACTAGCGGAAATGCGGCTTTCGAAGTGCGCTCCACAGGGCGGAGAAAAACTGGTCCAGAGAATTGGTCCAGACACTCCTCGCAGCGAAGGTTTTTCGAGGTGACGGGTGCGGTCGAAAGCTCTGCTCCTCGCCGCACCCGCATCCAGATGGAAAAGCGCGAGCTCATCCTCGAGGCGGCGCTCGAAGTCTTCTCGACCAACGGTTTTCGCGGCTCGACAATCGACCAGATCGCTGAAGCCGCCGGCATGTCGAAGCCGAACCTGCTCTATTATTTCCGCCGCAAGGAGGACATCCACAAGACGCTGATGCAGCGGCTTCTCGACACCTGGCTGGCGCCGCTGCGCGAACTCGACGATATCGGCGACCCCTTGACCGAACTGCGCAGCTATATCAGGCGCAAGCTCGAAATGGCGCGCGATTTCCCGCGCGAGAGCCGGCTGTTCGCCAACGAGATCCTGCAGGGCGCGCCGCGTATCATGCCGATGCTGGAAGGCGAGTTGAAGACGCTGGTCGACGAGAAGGCCAATGTCATCAAGGGCTGGATGCGCGCCGGCAAGATTGCCCGCACCGACCCCTGGCACCTGATCTTCTCGATCTGGGCGACGACGCAGCATTATGCCGATTTCGACGTGCAGGTCCGCGCCGTGCTCGGCCCTGACCGCGGCGGCGACGGCCGCTTCGAGGATGCCGCAAGGTTTCTCGAGCAACTGTTCATCGACGGGCTGAAGCCGAAGGGCTGAGGCAGCTCGGCTGTCGCAAACCTCCCCCATTGCTTCGTCATCCTGGGGCGCAGCAAGGAGCGGAGCGACGCAGCGCAGACCCCAGGATGACGAAGTTGGGCTCACGCGCTGCGCCGCTCGGCCGGCAGCGCATCGAGCAGCTTCTGCAGCTTGGCGATCGAGTTCTGCTCGGCGAGCGGCGTGTAGACGATCAGCTTCATGTCCGAGCCGTCGTCGATCGACAGGCTCATATGCTCGAACGCCATGGCACCCGCTGTCGGATGCCTGACATGCTTTACACCCGACAGGTTACGGGCCACGTCGCGTAGCGGCCACCAGGCGCGAAACTCCTGGCTCGAGCGCGTCATCAGCGCGATCAGCCGCTCGAAATCCGGATCGCCGACATATCTGGCGCTTTCTGCCCGGAATGACGCCAGCACGGCACGTGCCAGTTCCTCCCAATCAACGAGCAGGCGCCGATGCTGCGCGCTGGTGAAAACCATATGGACGATGTTGCGGGCATCGCCCTCCAGCAGGCCATAGTCGCCGAACACGGCTGCCGCAGCAGAATTCCAGGCCAGCACGTCCCAACGCCGCCCAAGGACATAGGCCGGCTGCAGGACCAGGCTCTGCAGCATGTGCAGCAACGGGCTATCGACTTTTTCCGGCGCGTCGACGCGACGCTCCGGCTGCGGGCGGCCGGCAAGAATGAACAGATGCCGTTGCTCGGCCGTGTCCAGGCGCAGCGCCCGGCTGAGCGCCGTCAGCACTTCCACCGACGGCCGAACGTCGCGGCCCTGCTCCAGCCAGGTGTACCAGGTCGTGCCGACGCCGGCGATCATCGCCACCTCCTCGCGCCGCAGCCCGGGCGTGCGCCGGCGCAGGCCGGTCGAAATGCCGGTGGCCGAAGGCGTCAGCCTTTCGCGCCGCGAGCGCAGAAAGGCGCCAAGCTCGCGGCGACGGCTGCCTTCGGCAGAATGCGTGGTGGAATCCATCGGCGCTATTATAGCAGTACCGATACCAGGATAAAGTTTGAACTGTTTGGCATGCGTCTGGTGTCCCATCTTTCTGCTCAGAGCGATGACATGGAGGCTCTGAACATGGAACTGAAAGACAAGACGATCCTGATTACCGGCTCAACCGACGGCGTCGGCCGCGTTGTCGCGCAACGGCTCGGCGCCGGCGGCGCCCGCATCCTGGTGCATGGCCGCGACGCGACAAGGGGCAAGGCGATCGTGACCGAGATCGAAGCCGCCGGCGGCAAGGCCGAGCTTCTTGTCGCCGATCTCTCCTCCCTGGCCGAGGTCCGCCGCCTCGCCGAAGCCGTCCGCGCCAGGACCAAGCGGCTCGATATCCTCATCAACAATGCCGGCGTTGGCACCGCCGGCCCCAACGCGAAACGGCAGGTCAGCGCCGACGGCTACGAGCTGCGCTTTGCCGTCAACTACCTCGCCGGTTTCCTGCTCACCACGGAGCTGCTGCCACTGCTCAAGGCCAGCGCGCCGGCGCGCATCATCAATGTCGCCTCGGCCGGGCAACGGGCGATCGACTTCAGGGATGTCATGCTGACCCGCTCCTACGACGGCGTTCGTGCCTACTGCCAGAGCAAGCTGGCGCAGATCATGTTCACCATCGACCTGGCGGAGCAGCTGCACGGCACCAATGTGACCGTCAACAGCCTGCATCCGGCAAGCTACATGAACACCACGATGGTGCGGCAGGCGGGCATCACGCCGTGGAGCTCGGTCGAAACCGGCGCCGAAGCCATCATCAACCTCGCCACATCGCCGGCACTCGAAGGGCGAAGCGGCCTCTATTTCGACGGCCAAAGGGAATCCCGTGCCGATGCACAAGCCTATGACGCGAAGGCGAGGCAGCAGTTGCGTGAATTGAGTCTCGGCCTTGTCGCGCTCGCACCCGCTTCCGCAACATCGAAGAAAGAAAATTCATGACCGAGAAAACGCAGCACGCCGTGATCGTCGGCGGCTCCTCCGGCATCGGCCTCGCCACCGCGAAAAAGCTGCTTGGCCCGGGCATGAAGGTGACTATCACCGGGCGCAACCGGGAAAGGCTCGACAACGCATGGCAAAGCCTTGGCGGCGCAGTCGAAAAGGCTGCCTTCGATGCCGCGAAGCCGGACGAGGTTCGCCGGTTCTTCAACGATCTCGGCCCTTTCGATCACCTGGTGCTGGCCGCCAGCGGCGGCAAGGGGCTCGGTCCGTTCGAAACGCTTGACCTGACTGACATCGGCGGTGGCGTCGACGAGAAGGTCCGGCCACAGCTCTCCTGCCTGCAGGCCGCCTTGCCGACGCTGAACAAGAGCGGCTCGGTGACTTTCATCTCGGCGGTGTCGGCGCAATTGTCGGCGCCGGGTGTCGCCGGCATCGCCGCCGTCAACGGCATGCTGCTGACCGTGGTGCCGATCCTGGCAATGGAGCTGAAGCCGCTACGCGTCAATGTCGTGGCGCCGGGCGTCATCGACACGCCGTGGTGGGATTTCCTGCCCGATGAACAGCGCCATGCGGTGTTTGCCGATTATGCCGGCAAGACACCGGTCGGCCGCATTGGCCGCGCCGAGGACGTCGCTGAGGCGATCGCGTTCCTGGTTTCGAACAGCTTCGTCACAGGCCAGATCCTGACCTGCGACGGCGGCTTGCGGTATGCGGCGTGAGCGGCTGCCTCCAAGAGGCATCAGTCGTTGTCAAAGCGACTGCGCGATCAGCGCCAGAAATCCTCCGGCCAGCGCGACGTTGCCGACAAAGCCGTTGATGCGGGACGCGCGCTCAGGCCCCTGATGATCCCAGAAGTTATGGAACATCGGCGTGGCGACGATCAGGAACAGGATCAGGCATGCCGCCGCCGCAGCGGTCCAGATGCCCGCGATCACCAGCGCTCCGGCAATGATTTGCAGGACGATCCCCAGCCAAAGAACCAGCCGTGCCTGCGGCACGCCGCGCGTCGTCATCAATTGGCTCACCAACGCCGCGTTCTGAATGTTGCGCAGGCCGGCAAAGACAAAGCCGCCGCCAAGCAGCAGGCGGGCGGCGAATAGGATCTCACTATCAAAGTTTGAAAACATGCTGTCGGGTCCTCGGGCAGAAAAGAGGCGCGCCGCGGGACCCCCCCCCCCCGGGGCCAGGGGCGGCGGCCCCAAAAGGTGGGGGAGGGGGGGTTTGTAGTAAAACAACACCAAAACCGGTTCAAGGTTTTTTGATGTTTGGTTTAAAAAAAA
>NZ_JAMYLG010000072.1:0-11072 GCF_040317865.1 Mesorhizobium sp. M1365 | reverse complement strand
GGATCGCCGCCACCATGGTCGCCGTATCGAGAAGCAGTCTCATGCAGGCATATTGGATATCGCGTGCGATATTGCAAGAGGACCGGGCTTTTGGTAATTTGGCCCGGCTTCGGGATCCCAAATCGCAGCGCGCAAGTATTTGCACGCCACACTACGGCCGCGCGGCAACTGAACTTGTCTTGCCAATCATCACGCCGCTCAATGCCTTTGATCTACACAGAAGAGCGGGCATGCCATGGTGGACGAGGCCAAACCTGGGAACGACAGCGCAAGCCACGATTACAGGGCTGACATGTCGGCACGAGACATGGCTGAACGAGCCGTCCTGTCGATCGCCCGTTTGTTGGGTCGGCGGGCTGCTCGGGAGCATTTCGAGGAATTGCAGGCGGCCAACGACAACAATGTCCACCTCTTGAGAAAACACCGTCAGAAGGGGAGGGTGGGGCGCGAGGAGAGGGCGTAGGGCGCCCCGCGCTCCGGTGCTGGCCCGTTCGATGCGGGTAAGGACCGGAGGCCCGCCAAGAAATCAGTACGGCTATTTGCGAACGATGCCGCGCAATCGACGCTGCGCCGCCGTCTCTTTGATCACGCCAGCAATTTTGCGGACAAATGCGGGGCTGAACGCGCCGATCGGCGTCGTCGTCACCAGATCATAGGCTTCATCGACCGGCACCCGGTTAAATTCGTCCAGGATCAGCCATGACGGATAGTCGAGGCCGCCGCGGCGGCATTCGATTTCGCTGATGGCGAGATGCGGGCGCGACCGGTGGGGTTTTTGCGAAGTCAGCGGAAAGAGAAACAAGGCTGCGGGCGTTGCTAGCGTCCGGACAACGATGCAAACCGGCCTCGCCTTGCGTCCGGATTCCTCGCCGGCGTCTGCTTCCCGCGCCCATAGGTAATAATATCGGAGCAGATCGCCAGCTTTAAGCATCGGGCGTGTCGCCGGAAATTATGGCATCCAGTCCTGTCATGAGTTCATTGTGGACTTCATCCGGTGCGTCCTCGATCGTATAGGCGACCGAATGCGGCTGGCCGACGAGCTGGTGGTACTGAGCAGCGGACAGGATGACGAGCTTTTCCTTGCCGCGCTTGGTCAGGGCCACCGGCTCGATCAATGCCGTTTCGAGGATTTCGCCTGACACGCGATTCATGTCGGAGAATGTGAATTGCTTCATCGCCGTACTTCCTTTTAAAGTACCTACAATAGGTAATTCACGTAAGAAAAGCAAGAATGGTGGCGCCCACGCGCCACCTTTCCTATCAGCATCGACCCGCTCGAAAGAGCGGCATTGTTCGTTCATTGCTGAGTGCGGCGCGGTTGGTCTGGAACGTGTGGCCGTCCCAATCCTTCCATGCCTCCCAGCCTGGGGTCGGAGCAAGAACAGTTCCCAGCGACACGAGGTTGAACGGAGCATGAACGTCATGCGGCGTGGCGTAACCGAGCCGGAAGTCTGAGCGACCGGAAGCTTTCACGCATCTGATGTTCTGTATCCCAGGTATAGATGCCGGTCAGATTGATGTGTTCCCAGCTCAGCGGCGAGACGTGCTTGAGCGGATGATCCGGGATCTCGCGGTGCATTTTGCGCAAGTGGGTGACGGCCCGTTCGATATAGACCGTATTCCAATGCACGATCGCGCTAACGATGAGGTTGAGGCCGGAGGCGCGGAGCGCCGCCGTCGCCGCGCCGGTCGCGCCAGCCATCGATCGTATCGGAGCGGCTGACCGCCGTGACGTGCGCTGGCAGCGATGTAGATGAGCCTAAGGACCGATTAACCATAGACAGAACTTCTGCTATTGCCGAACAAGCGGATATTCCTCCGGAAGCTCATCATCCATGGCTAAGGCAGCCGGGGCTATAATACCTGCAGCGCATGGCCGAATCTGCTCGCGTTCGCACTATTTCACGGCTTTCACTTCCACGCGCCGGTTGAGAGCGCGCCCCGAATCCGTGGCATTGTCAGCGATCGGCTCCATTAGCCCGCGGCCGTCACCACTATAAACGAGGTTGACAAAACAAAAGGCTACACCGGGCTCAACGAGGCTATGTTGGGTCCCGCGGGCATGGTGGCTGATCAGGTACGCCATAGCTGCGAGTAAATGCGGCACGGCGGGCTCGGCCCGACCGGTGCAGGCCGATATTCCCAAAAACCTGCGTATGAAGTTACTCGGTCTTTCCACTTCCGCGCTGCTAACCACGATGAATTCCGCGGCCGCCCTGTCGTACTGCGCGCCAGATGACGAACCTTGTCGGCAATCTACCGATTTTCCGATTCTTATTCTATTCGGAGTTCTGGTTGTGATGGCGATGGTCTCCAAAGTCATCACATATTTCCGGCAGAAACAGGGGCGAAAATAACGGAGTGGGCGGCCGCGCATAACGGGCGGCGCGCTATAAACTTGGAGTCAATGTTTAATCACTGGGCTGCCTATGCAGCGTTTGAGGGCAACTGTGAAGCGGCTTTTTATCGCGGTTCTGGTCGCATCTGTGGTTCTTAGTTCTCAGGCTAGGTCCGCAGTCGATCCAATGATCAAGGCCGAACAGAGCGCGCTAATCAGATGTAATTTGGGGTGGGCCGCAAAACTAGCGGTCCAGCCTGGCGCCCCGAGTACCTTAGCAAGAAAAGCGCAGCAATTGTGCGCGGGAGAAGACGCAACGTACGACCGCGTGGTGCGATTGTCCCTTCGTTACAAGGTGATCGCCGACAGATACATGCGCAAAATACATGCCTCTCAATTGAGGTCTAATGCAGCGATGATTGTTAAAGTCCGCGCTCTGATGAAAAAGAGAAGGCCATAACTCCCCTCGGCTGCTATGCGCAGATCGGCTTGCGGATGATAGTCTCAGTGATCGCTGCGGCCTTACTCAATGCTCTCTGAAGTCCTGCAGCGAAGCGTGACGTAGATCCTCTTCGCCGCGCATATGCTTCACGCGGCCGATTAGCCCCAGCTTGACGGGTCGTGACCTAGGAGAATCCGCTGACTAATTTCTTTGTCCAGCTTGCAATTGCGAGCCCGCAAGCGACGCCGACACAATCGGCAAACCAGTCGAACATATCCATGTCGCGGCCTATCATTTGCATGCCCTGGAGGATCTCGATCGCGGCGCCGGTAAGAGCAAGAAAAATGGTCAGTCTTGCCCTGTGCTCTGGCCAACCGAGACTGCCGATAGCCGTCAACACGACGAAAGCTGCGGCGTGATTGAGCTTGTCATCATGAGAGGTGAAGCCGAAGCCAAAATTCTGCAAAAGCCACTCCGGTGAGAGTGCGAGCACGAGGACACCGGCCAGTGTGACCAGAAAAGCAGTCCTTGCTGCGATGGGAAAAGATCTTGCACGCAAAAAAATGGGGTCACTCCTTTTCCGACGTTACAGGCCGGTACTTCGAACATAGCCGTCCGCACGTAGCGGCACATCGGAACAGAGTCCACTGCCGCGGGAGGGCTAGGCAAAAGCCATTAGCTGGCCTTCCGCGTTCAATGCGGCAGGATCAGGGCGGGCGCCAACTACCCGAGAGCTGAGCCGGTCTTGCTCCAGCATTTTCGGCACGCGCCGTCTGCACCATTTGCGAAGTTCGTCGCGGGAGCCCGAGAGCTGCTCTCGTTGGCGACCGGGTGGGCATCATCGGCGGAATGAACTCGGGACGGCCGGCGCCGGTACTACAATTTTACGCACCCAGTCAATACTAGGCACAAAGCTTATATTAGCCAGAGCGAACGGAGCGTGATTCTGGAAGGGCCGCGATGCTGCGGACCGCGTCCTTCATCTACGACCGCACAAGATTGTCAACAATCTGTAAAAGTTTTGTTGACAGATAATAGATTTGAGCCCTCACTCACAAAACTCCGCGTATCGGTCGAGTTCTGTCGCAACAATGCGCGGCCTCCAAAGGGGAAAGAACAATGATCAATAGACGTTCAATAATCACATTCGCCGCGCTCGGCACCGTCTCTGCGCTGGCAATCATGGCCGGCGGCACAATCACGGTGCACGCCGCCAACAAGGAACTCAAGATCGGCTTTGTCGGCGTGACGAGTGGCGCGGCCGCTGCGTGGGGCACATCCAACGTCCGCTCGATGCAGACGCGCGCCGCCTGGATCAACGAAACCGGCGGTGTGAAGATTGGTGACGAGACCTATGACATCAAAATCGTCACCTTCGACGATCAGAAGGACCCCAAGCGGGCGATCGCCGGCATGGAGAAGATGGCCCAGGAGGGCATCCACTATGTCGTCGGTCCGAATGTTGACGATGGCGCGGCGGCGGTGCGTCCCGTGGCAGAATCCAAGGGCATCATCTATTTTCCCTACGCATTCCCGAAGGAACTCTACACCCCACCGGCGTCCAACGCTGTGCTCGGCATGATCGCCAACTACCAGTCAGCTCCGGCGATCTACAAATATCTCATGGAAAACAGGGGCGTGAGAAAAGTTGCCTTTGTCGCCGCCAACGAATCCGATCCGCTGAGCCAGCGGGATGGCGGTGTTGCCGCGGCAAAGGCGCTCGGACTTGAGGTTGTGGCTGCCACGGACGTCTACCAAAACGATACCCGCGATTTCACACCGGTACTGACGCCGATCGTTCTGCAAAAACCGGACCTGCTGGTGCTTTCGGGTGTCGCGCCCGGCAATGCGCCGCTGCTGATCCGCGCCGCGCGCGAGCTCGGCTACGAAGGTCTGATCTCCACCGAAACGGCGCAGGATGCCAAGGTGCTGGAAGAGGGCGCGGGTGAGTTGGCCAACGGCTTCATCTCAGTCGGCGGCGCATCGACGCCCGAAATCGCGTCCGACATGATGAAGGAGTTCGTCGACCGCTATACGAAAATGTTCGGTGAATACAATGACGAATCCAACACCAAGGTCTACGCGCTCGAATACATCATCGAGACGCTGAAGGCGAACCCGGCCGCGATCGACAATGTCGAGGAGTTCAAGAAGACGATCGACACTTTCTCGGCGCCCAATCCCTATCTGAAGGGCGATGCCAAGCTGACCTATGTCGGAATGACGTCGTTTGGCCAGAAGCGCCAGCTTTCGGTCCCGATGGTGGTCACGGAATACCGCGACGGCAAGTTCGAGACGCTCTTCGTCGCTCAAGTCGATTGACGCAACTGCACTGAAGCGGATTGCCGCAGAGGCTCGTGCATTCGTCTTGAGCCTCTGAATGGCCGGGGAACCATCCTGATGGAACAAGTCATCGCCAACGGGCTCTATCTTGGCGCGCAATACGCCTTGATCGCGCTCGGTCTGACCCTGATCTTCGCGCTGATGAACGTGCTTAACTTTGCCCATGGGCAGATGTACGTTCTCGGCGGCTTCATCACCTACACCGTCTATGGCCAGCTCGGCATGCCTTTCGTCGTCGCGCTCGTTGCGTCCGGGATCACGCTGCTGGTTATTGGAGCGCTGGTCGAGAAATTCCTTTTCAGAACGGTGATCAAGCGAAGCGTGCGGGAGGAAAGTACGATGCTTCTCGCGGCGGCGGTCGCATTCTTCCTCGACGCCGTGATCCTCCTCCTGTTCGGTGAAAAGCAGCGCGGCGTGCCGAAGATCGTCAACGGCGTCTTCGTCTCCGACAGCCTCATAATGCCTTACGACCGGCTGCTGGTCGGCGCACTCGCCATACTGTTCATCGCCTCCTTCGTGCTTTTCATGCAGTACAGCAAACCGGGACGCGCCATGCGGGCGCTGGCGCAGGACCGGGTCGCGGCGCAGCTTATGGGCGTCGAGGTCGACCGCTATTCGATGATCGGCTTTGCGCTCGGCGCCATGCTTGCCGGCATAGTCGGCGGGCTGCTGGTCGCCATCACCGGCGTCAATTCGGGCATCGGCGGCCCGATCTCGATCAAGGCGTTCTTGATGGTGATGATCGGCGGGGCCGGCGTGGTCAGCGGAGCGATCGCCGGCGGCTTCATCCTCGGCATGATGGAATCGGTCGGCCTGACGGTGCTACGCCAATATGGCGACGTCACTTATCTCGTCATCTTCGCCGCGCTGATGGTGTTCCTGAGCATCCGCCCGAACGGGCTCATGGGCAAGCCGTGGGGGTGATCGACATGAAGCGTACACGCAACATCCTCGGCGTCGCTGTCTTCCTGCTGGTCGTACTCATCGGCGTGCCCTGGCTGATCGAGGCGACCGGTCGGCTCGACCTCTACTACACGCTGACTTCGGTCGCGCTGCTCAGCATCGCCAGCGCCGGGGTGTGGGTGACTTTCTACATCGGCCGCATCAATATCGGCCAGGGCGCCTTCGCGCTTATGGGCGGCTATGTTTCGGCCATCCTTGTCGTCCAGCATGGTGTGTCGTTCTGGCTGACACTGCCGCTGGCTGGGCTGTTCTGCGCCGCTGCAAGCGTGCTGATCGGGCTGCCCATCCTCAGGCTTCGCGGCGTCTATTTCGCCATGGTCACGCTGGTTTTGACCGAAGTGGCGCGGCTGCTCGCGCTGGCACTGCCGATCACCAACGGAGCCAAAGGCATGGTCAGCATTCCGCTCCCCGGCGGCATCTCGATCTTCGGGCTGAGCATCCTTCCGGATTTCGCGACGCTCGCCAATCCGCGTCCCGCCTTCTATCTCGTCTCGGTTGCGCTGATGGTGCTGTGCTTTGCCGGGCTTTACCGCCTTGTCCATTCGCGCATCGGCAAACTCTGCCAGTCGTTGCAGCAGAACGAGGAACTGGCCTCCTCGATCGGCGTCAACATCGCCTATTTGCGCGTCATCGCCTATGCCATCTCCTCATTCCTCGGCGGTCTCGGCGGTGCGATGTTCGTCGCCATCTCGCAATCGATCTATCCGTCGAGCTTCACCGTCACCGACTCGGTGAACTTCATGCTGAACTGCTTCCTCGGCGGGCTCGGCCACGTCTTCGGGCCGATGATCGGCACCTTCGTGCTCTATTTCGGCTGGGATTTCCTGTTCGAGACCGGCGAGTTCCAGTTGCTGATCTTCTCTTCGGTGCTGATCGCGCTGATGCTGTTCCTTCCCAACGGCCTGCTCAGCCTCAGGCTGTTCGGCAAGAAGCAGGGCTAGGACCATGACTGAGCTTCTCCAGATCAAGGCAGTGACCAAACGCTTCGGCGGGCTGGTCGCGGTCAACAATGTTTCCTTCGCGGTCCGCGAACGCGAGATCCTTTCCGTCATCGGCCCCAACGGCGCCGGCAAGTCGACGCTGTTCAAGCTGATTTCCTCTTTCCTCAATCCGACCTCGGGCGAAGTGCTGTTCCGGGGAGAGCGGATTTCAGGCCTGGCGCCGCATATCGTCGCCCGGAAGGGCGTGGTGCGCACGTTCCAGGAGACGACGATCTTCAAGGGCATGACGGTGCGCGACAATGTCATAATCGCGCATCACCTGCGTTCCAATGCCAGCCTTGCCGGCTTCTATCTCGGCACGAATACCGCACGGCGCGACGAGGATGAATTCGGCCGCTCGGCCGACGAGATCATCGACTTCCTGGGTCTCGGCGCGCAACGGCATGAGATCGCCAGCACGCTGCCGCACGGCCATCTGCGCGCGCTCGGGATTGCCATCGGGCTCGCCACGAACCCGACCGTGCTTCTGCTCGACGAGCCCTTCGCCGGCATGAACCATGACGAAACCGTGCGCGCGGTGGAGATGGTGCGCGGCGTGCGAAAGCGCGGCGTGACGGTCCTGCTGGTCGAGCACGATATGCCCGCCGTCATGAACATTTCCGACCGCATCGTCGTCCTGAACTTCGGTGTGAAAATCGCCGAGGGAACGCCGAAGGAAATCCAGGAGAACGAAAAGGTCATCGAGGCCTATCTCGGCGCCGAAGATGAGACGATCGGATTTTAGCCATGAGCGAACTGCTGAAAGTCTCGGACGTCGAACTCTACTACGACCATGTCTATGCACTGAAGGGTGTGTCGCTGAGCGTCAACGAGGGCGAGACGGTAGCGCTGATCGGCGCGAACGGCGCGGGCAAATCTTCGATCCTGCGCGCCATCACCGGCCTGAAGAAGGTCCGCAGCGGCGAGATTCATTTCCAGGGCCACCGCATCGACGGAACGCGCCCGGACGAGCTGGTCAGGATGGGCATCGCCATGGTACCTGAGGGTCGGCGCGTCTTTTCCTACATGACGGTGCGCGACAATCTGATGATGGGCGCCTTCACCCGAACCGACAAGGCCGAAATCGCAAGGACGCTGGACATGGTGCTCGGGCGCTTCCCGCGCCTGAAGGAACGCTATTCCCAGACGGCGGGTACGATGAGCGGCGGCGAACAGCAGATGCTGGTGATCGGGCGGGCGCTGATGGCCAAACCGAAGCTTCTGCTGCTCGATGAACCCTCGCTCGGCGTCGCGCCGAAGCTCGTTCAGGACATCGCCCGCTCGATCGTCGCGATCAACCGCGACGAAAAGGTCAGCGTTCTGCTGGTCGAGCAGAATTCGCGCATGGCGCTGCGCATCTCGCAGCGTGCCTACGCACTGACGACCGGAAAGATCGCGCTGGCCGGACATTCGGCTGAGCTGCTTGGCGACGACCGGGTCAAGAAACTCTATCTCGGCGGCGAAATATGAAAGCGCAAATGGACGTACTCGTCGTCAATCCCAACACCACCGCGTCCATGACCGAAAAGATCGGCGAGGCGGCGCGCCGCGCGGCTTCGGCCGGCACCAGGATCATCGCCGTCAATCCGAAGGACGGGCCGCCGAGCGTCGAAGGCTATTTCGACGAGGTCTTCGCCATCCCGGGAATGATCGGCGAGATCCAAAAACATCCGGCGGCGAGCGCCTGCGTCATCGCCTGCTTCGACGACACCGGCCTCGACGCAGTACGCTGCGTCGGCGAGATGCCGGTGGTCGGTATCGGCGAAGCGGCGTTTCACATGGCGAGCCTGATTGCCGGCAAGTTCAGCGTGGTGACGACGCTGTCGCGTTCGGTGCCGGCGATCGAGCACAATCTGGTGCGCTACGGCCTCGCCAGCCGCTGCGCCAGGGTGCGGGCCAGCGACGTTCCCGTTCTGGAGCTCGAAGTGCCCGGCTCCAACGCCCGCCAACGAATTTCGGAGGAGATCGAGCGCGCCATCCGCGACGACCGGGCCGAAGCGATTGTGCTGGGATGCGCCGGCATGGCCGACCTCGCCGCCGCGCTCAGCCGCGAACATAGGCTTCCCGTGCTCGACGGCGTCGCCTGCGCAGTAAAACTCTGTGAGAGCCTCGTCGGCCTTGGCCTGTCGACCTCAAAGCGCGGCGGCTACCAGGTTCCACTCGAAAAATCCTTCGCCGGAATCTTTGCGTCCTTTTCGCCCTCCGGCCGTGTATCCTGATGCGTGCAAAATTGTTGACATTCCCACACAGGATGTTCGATGTCCGGCCGGAAACGCGGTGTTCGCGCCGCTAAGCGATCCGGCCGCCGGGACAATGAGACGATGGACCTGCTTGGGCCAAAGCCACGGGATGGCGACAAGCCGACGATGCGCTGGTTTCCGGTCTATGCCGGCCTGCGCGACGCCATCGTCAGCCACCGCCTCGCACCGGGCACAAAACTACCCGAGGACGAACTCGCCTCGATCTATTCGGTGAGCCGCGCGGTGATACGCGCGGCGCTGCAGGCGCTGTCGCATGACCGCTTGGCTCGGCTCGAGCCGAACCGCGGCGCGTTCGTCGCCCAGCCGACCAAGCAGGAAGCGCGCGAGGTGTTCGAAGCGCGGGCGCTGATCGAGCCCAAGGTCGCCGCGCTTGCCGCCGAAGTGGCAAAGCCGGCCGAGATCGCGCAACTGCGGCTTCATCTCGAAAAAGAGCACGAGGCCCTGCATGCCGGCCGCGACAGCGACGCCATCATGCTGTCGGCAAAATTCCATGTCGGCATCGCCCAAATCGCCGGCCATTCTATCCTGACCGGTTTCGTCAAAGACCTGCTGTCGCGGTCGTCGCTGATCATCGCGCTCTACTGGCGCCGCCGCGACACCACCTGCGAAAGCCACGCCCATCACGCCCTCGTCGATGCCATCGAAAAGCACGACGCACAAAACGCGTCCGACCTGATGCAAAGCCACCTCGTCGAACTTCTGTCGGGCCTTGATCTGTCGCTTGGCGAGAAGAAGCCCGAGAGCCTGTCGGACATCTTGCGCTGATCTGCGCTGTCAAACTCTTCGCCAAGCTTCGCATTGCACATGTCGTCGCGATGCTGGACGAATATCGGATCACCCGCAACCGACACCGGCCAACGAAGCTCGCGCGTAAGTGGCTCTCAAAGCTGGTAAAGCCGAAGTGCCATACTGGATCGCCCCCGATCGGGCGCTCACGGCGACGCCAGGATGCACGTCAACCCGCAATTCTGACCTGGCGCCTACCTCTGAAACGTCCCAATGCGACGTTTCTACTTGCCAGTAACGCGACGTTCGAACTTGGTTGCAACATGATCCCAGGTTGATTGGCGATCCTGCCCCCCGTCCACCCGGTTCCGAAACGGCACCATGCGCCATCTCGGGACGTTCGCCAATGCGGCGGGGGACTTCGCGATCCGACCCTTCTCGGACGTTCCCTGAATGCAAGATCACGGGCAGGTTCTGACCCTATTCCCGACCTTGACAGCCAAGTGCAATATGCGCCAGTTGCGTCTTCGGTCGTTGCAAGCCTTGACACGATATGGTTCAGCATTGTTGGGCGGCAGCCCGAGGATTCAAACCGATATTCGTCTCGCTGGAATGTCTAACGCGACTCCGTCATGATGTCCCAGCCCTGTCGAGCGACGCTGCCAAAGCCGTTAGCAAGGCATCAACTTCATTGACACCGCCGACGTCTACCACAACGGCAAGTCCGAGGAAGTCGTCGGTCGCGGCATCAAGGCGAGGCGCGATCATTGGGTCGTGACGACCAAATTCGTCAACTCGCACGACAAAGGGCCTAATCTCGGCGGCCATTCGCGCAAATGGGTGATCCAGACCGTCGAGAACAGCCTGCGGCGCCTGGGAACAGACTATATCGACCTGTTCTACTTCCACCGCGCCGTCTTCGATGCGCCGCTGTAAGAGCCGGTGCGGGCGATCGCCGACCTGATCCGCCAGGGCAAGCTGCGCTATTTCGGCGTCTCCAACTTTCGTGGCTGGCGCAT
>NZ_JAMYLG010000071.1:0-11946 GCF_040317865.1 Mesorhizobium sp. M1365 | reverse complement strand
TTGCAGACCATCGACAACCCGTTCGGCACGAGGTTGTCACCCATGTCTTAAGTACAATCTGTTACCCATGTCTCCGGGTTGGACAAATTGCTTGCTGGTGCCCCCGGACGGGATCGAACCGCCGACCTTCGGTTTACAAAACCGCTGCTCTACCAGCTGAGCTACAAGGGCACGGCGCTTCGGTTACCATATTTGATGCGCCAGTAAAGACAAAACTCCGTTTTCGGCCGCCGCGAACGCGCCGGTTCTGCCGCCAAGGCGTCCTGAAAACGGCCAATTCGCTTCCTATATTGATCGAAGGTGCAATCGCATCAGCGAGGCTGTCGCATGATCAGGTTTGTCATCATTCTCCCGCTCGTCGTCGTGGCTTGGGTTCTCCTGGTGAAGCTCATCAAGGACCTGAAGCACGCCAATATCGACTGGACCGGCGTCACCACCATCATCGGCTTCATCGCGCTCGCCTTCTGGCTTCGCCATATCACCGGCATGGGCTGAGGCCTGCCGGTTGTTCCGGTGAACTGTCGACGGCGCGACCGTTCGTGGTCGCGCATCAGACCGCGCGATTTCGCCCGCCGAGAAAAAATCCAAAAGGACCTTCGAACCTTTTCCTTGTCGCGACGACTGATGGTCAAGAGGCGGTTGGATCGCCTCCCACAACAAGGAGATCGTCATGTTCAAGCGCACCATCATTTCCGGCCTCGTCGCCACCACTGTCGCCGCCGCCATGCTGGTCGGCACCGTTCAGCCGTCGGCCGCCCATCACAAGCACAAGCACCTCGGCATCGGCATTGCCGCAGGTGTCGGCGGCTTCCTGCTCGGCAGCGCGCTGGCCCAGCCGCGCACCGTCTATATCGAGGAAGACGGCGGCTCGTGGCACGTCCGGCGCTGCCTCAATCGCTACCAGAGCTACGACCCGTACTCGGACACCTATGTCGGCTACGACGGCTATCGCCATCGCTGCTGGCTTTGAGGGCCACGATGCCAGCTTGGGATGACCGTTTCATGCAACCGGAAGGGCGCCCCACTGGCCCTTTTTCTGTTGTTCGGCGATAGGCTTCCTGTCGAAATCGACTGACTATCAGTGTCGGCGCTGCCCCTCATCTGCCTGCCGGCATCTTCTCCCCGTATAGTGACAGGGAGAAGGGACGCTTTCGGCGATGATTTCGCCAGTCTCCAGCGCTGCAAGAGGGCGCCAAGGTCGCGGTCAGCTTCTTTCTCCCCGTCACTATGCGGGGAGAAATGCCCGGTAGGCCAATGAGGGGCAGCGCCAGCTTCAGTCTCCAAGCAATTTAGCTATCATTTGTCTCTGATTTCACCAGGAACCCGGCAGTATACAGCGATTTCCCAACAGCCTAGTCTGCACCGATAGCGAAACAGGGAGAGGGCGCTTGGGCGAGCAAGATCCGAACGAAGAGCCGATCGAGACAATTTTCCGCAACGGCACGATCACCACCGTCGGCATCCTGCTGGCGTTCTCGCTGGGCTTCATCACGCATTGGGCCGCCAACCCGATACCATGGGAAATCTATCACCTGGCCGCCGTCGCGCCGATTTTGATCGGCATTGCCCTGCAGATACGAGCGCTGCGGTTGCTGCTCGACTTAACGTCTCTACAACGGCGCGTTTATGAACGCGCCAATCGTATCTTCATTGCCGGCCTAATCTTCACCGCCTGCGGAGTTGGGCTGGCGATGCTGCTTGATTTCTACGACCTATCAACCAAGAGCGCGGTGCCCGGGGCCTAGCTTTGGCCATCCTGGCAGATGTCGCACCATTCGACGCTGGTCAGCGCTGCCATGCGCTCGGTTCGCTGCGAAGGCCGGGAGGGGTCGGCAGCCCGCCGATCATCCTTGTCACCTCCGCCGCCGCATCGTGCACAAGCGGGCCGATCTCGGCCAGCCGTTCCGGCGTTACCCGCACCGTCGGCCCGGAGACCGAAACGCCGCCGATCGGCTCGCCGAACTCATTGAAGATGGCGGCGGCAACGCAGCGCATGCCCGGATGCCGCTCCTCGTCGTCTACCGACCAGCCGCGCAGCTTGATCGTCACCAGGTCGCGGGCGAGCGCCGGGATATCGGACAGCGTGTTTTCGGTGAAGCGCTCCAGCCCGGCCCGGCGCAGGATGGTGGCGACGCGTTCCGGCTCGAGATGCGCCAGCACTGCCTTGCCGATGCCCGAGGCATGGAAGGAGCTGCGCGTCCCCGGCCGGAAGAAGGCGCGGATCGCCTGATGCGTCTCGACCTGACTGACAAAGACGACGCAATCGTCCTCGGCGACGCCGAGATTGGCGGTCTCGCCGGTCTTCTCCATCAATTCCTGCATGACGATACGGGCGCGGTCGACCAGCTTGCGGCGGCGCAGGAACGCCGCGCCCATGCGATAGGTCTCGACGCCGATCGACCACAGCTGGTCGGTACCGTCGAACTCGACCATGCCGTGGTTCTCCAGCGTCGTCAGCATGCGGTAGGCGGTGGATGCCGGCAGACCGGAACTGGCGGCGATCTCGCTCAGCGACAGGCCGCTGCCATCGGCAACGATTGCCAGGATGCGCAGCGCCCGGTCCAGCGACTGCACCGAAGCAGCCTCGGCCGGCCCGTTGAAGGCGCGCGGCCGGCCGCGCTGGCGTTTTTCGGTGGTTTCCATCGGGCCATTCTTCGCTCTGTTCGCCCAGCACGGCAATGAAAAAGTTTTTCATCGATTTGCGAAGCGAATTCGTGGAAAACAGAAAGTCAAATCAATTCAATCTACAAGAGCCGTTTTCTAGAAATGAAAATATATTCTGAAAAAATTGAAAAATCATTGGTGCGCTGGCATCCTCGGCTATCAACAATTCCGTGGAGGCTGACATGGCCAGGATGCGCGCAGTCGACGCAGCGGTTCTCGTTCTCGAAAAGGAAGGCATCTCCTGTGCCTTCGGCGTGCCGGGTGCTGCGATCAACCCGCTCTATTCGGCGCTGAAGGCGAGGGGCAGTATCCGCCACATCCTTGCGCGGCACGTCGAGGCGGCTTCGCATATGGCCGAAGGGTTTACCCGCGCCAGATCGGGCAATATCGGTCTGTGCATCGGCACCTCGGGTCCTGCCGGCACCGACATGATCACTGGCCTCTATTCGGCCGCTGCCGATTCAATTCCCATCCTCTGCATCACCGGGCAGGCGCCGCGGGCGCGTCTCAACAAGGAGGATTTTCAGGCCGTCGACATTGCGGCGATCGCCGCACCCGTCGCCAAATGGGCGGTTACGGTGATGGAACCCTATCTGGTGCCGATGGCGTTGCAGAAAGCGTTTCATCTGATGCGCTCGTCGCGGCCGGGGCCGGTGCTGATCGATTTGCCTGTCGATGTGCAACTGACCGAGATCGAGTTCGACATCGATGCCTACGAGCCGCTGGTGCCGTTCAAGCCGGCAATGTCGCGCGCTCAGGCCGAGAAGGCGTTGACGATGCTGAACGGGGCGGAAAAGCCTGTCATCATCGCCGGCGGCGGCATCATCAACGCCGATGCGTCCGATCTGCTGATCGAATTCGCCGAAGTCACCGGCGTGCCCGTCATCCCGACGCTGATGGGCTGGGGCGCGATCCCCGACGACCACCGCCTGATGGCCGGCATGTGCGGGCTGCAGACCTCGCACCGCTATGGCAATGCCACGATGCTCGAAGCCGATTTCGTTTTCGGCATCGGCAACCGCTGGGCCAACCGCCACACCGGTTCGGTCGACGTCTACACCAAGGGCAAGAAGTTCATCCACGTCGACATCGAGCCGACGCAGATCGGCCGGGTCTTCGCGCCGGACCTCGGCGTCGTCTCGGACGCCGGTGCGGCGCTGAAAATGCTGCTCGACGTCGCAACCGAATGGAGGACGGCCGGGAAATTGCGCGACTGGTCGGGCTGGGCCGGCGAATGCCGGCAGCGCAAGAAGACGATGAAGCGCAAGACGCATTTCGACCAGGTGCCGCTGAAGCCGCAGCGCGTCTACGAGGAGATGAACAAGGCGTTCGGCCGCGACACCACCTATGTCACCACGATCGGCCTGTCCCAGATCGCCGGGGCGCAATTCCTGCACGTCTACAAGCCACGCAACTGGATCAATTGCGGCCAGGCCGGCCCGCTCGGCTGGACATTGCCGGCAGCCCTCGGTGTTCGCGCCGCCGATCCGGACCGCACAATTGTGGCATTGTCCGGCGATTATGATTTCCAGTTCATGATCGAGGAACTGGCGGCCGGCGCACAACACAAATTGCCCTACATCCATGTCGTCGTGAACAACGCCTATCTCGGGCTGATCCGCCAGGCGCAGCGCGGCTTTTCGATGGATTTCGAAGTCAGCCTCGCCTTCGAGAACGTCAATCGACAGGGCGATCCAGAGGCGGGCTACGGCGTCGACCACGTCGCCGTTGCCGAGGCGATGGGCTGCAAGGCCGTCAGGGTGCGCCGGCCGGAGGAATTCGCCGGTGCCTTCGAAGAGGCAAAGCGCCTGATGGACGAGCACCAGGTTCCGGTGGTGCTCGAATTCATCCTCGAGCGCGTCACCAACGTTTCGATGGGTACCGAAATCGACAAGATCACCGAATTCGAGGAGCTTGCCGAACGCCATGAAGATGCCCCCACGGCGATCGTCATGCTCGATTAAGCCGCATATGAGGAACTACTGCCATGCCACGGTTCTCAGCCAATCTTTCGATGCTCTTTGGCGAGCATGACTTCCTCGACCGCTTCGATGCCGCCGCCCGCGCCGGCTTCAAGGGCGTCGAGTATATCGGCCCCTACGACCATGCGCCGGATGTCGTCGCGGCCAGGTTGAAGAAGAACGGGCTGACGCAGGTCCTGTTCAACCTGCCTGCCGGCGACTGGGCCAAGGGCGAGCGCGGCATCGCGATCCTGCCCGACCGCGTGCCGGAGTTCCGGCAGGGCATTGCCAAGGTCGTCACCTATGCCCATGCGCTCGGCTGCGAGCAGGTCAACTGCCTCGCCGGCATCGCGCCGCAAGGCGTCGACCGCTCCGTGCTGGAAGACGTCTTCGCCGAAAATCTGGCTTTCGCGGCCGAAAAGCTGGAGCAGGCCGGCATCAGGCTGCTGATCGAGCCGATCAACACCCGCGACATTCCGGGTTTTTTCCTGAATTACTCGGATCAGGCCCTGGCGCTGATCGACCGCGTCGGCTCGAAGAACCTGTTCCTGCAATACGATATCTATCACATGCAGATCATGGAGGGGGATCTCGCCCGTACCATCGAGGCAAACCTCAACCGCATCGCGCATATCCAGCTTGCGGACAATCCCGGCCGTCATGAGCCGGGGACGGGCGAGATCAATTTTCCCTTCCTGTACAACCACATCGACCGCATCGGCTATTCCGGCTGGGTCGGTGCGGAGTACAAGCCCAAGGGCGGAACGGAAACCGGGCTCGGGTGGTTTCGGGACGCGGCCGGGCAGGGCAGCGCGGCGGCGTAGACGCTGCGTATCGCACGTCGCGTTCCTGCGCGCCCCCTCAACAAGAAACGGAGAAGGACATGGAAACCATCGGCTTCATCGGCCTCGGCATCATGGGCGCGCCGATGGCGGGGCATCTGCTAGACGCCGGTTATCAGGTCGTCGCCAGCGACCACCGCTCGAAGCCGCCGGCCGATCTCGTCGCCAAGGGCCTGAAGGCCGTCACCGGCCATGATGCCGTTGCCCGCGCGGCCGACATCGTCATCACCATGGTTCCGGATACGCCGCAGGTGGCCGATGTGCTGTTCGCTGAGAATGGCGTCGCGTCAGGCCTCACTAAAGGCAAGCTGGTCATCGACATGAGCTCGATCTCGCCGATCGAGACCAAGGAATTCGCAAAAAAGATCAACGATGTCGGCTGCGACTATCTCGATGCGCCGGTGTCGGGCGGCGAGGTCGGGGCCAAAGCGGCATCGCTGACCATCATGGTCGGCGGCGAAAAAAATGCCTACGAACGCGCCAGGCCTATCTTCGAGAAGATAGGCAAGAACATCACTCTGGTCGGACCCAACGGCGTCGGCCAGATCACCAAGGTTGCCAACCAGATCGTCGTTGCGCTGACCATCGAGGCCGTCGCCGAAGCGCTTGTTTTTGCATCGAAAGCCGGCGCCAACCCGGCCAAGGTCAGGCAGGCGCTGCTGGGCGGGCTCGCAAACTCGCGCATCCTGGAAGTGCATGGCGAGCGCATGATCAAGCGCACTTTCGCGCCCGGCTTCCGCATCGAACTCCACCAGAAGGATCTTAACCTGGCGCTGGAAGGGGCAAAGGCGCTGGGCGTAGCACTACCCAACACCTCGATGACGCAGCAATTGTTCAACTCTTGCGTGGCGAACGGTGGAGCAAAGGAAGACCATTCGGCACTGGTCAGGGCGCTGGAGCGGATGGCTGGCCACGAGGTTGGGTGAGAGTGAGGTGAATTAGTCTGCAATACCTTCGATGGGCCGACTTCTTTCGACCGCATAGCGTATGAGATCGGCAAAACGTTTCAGAAAATCTTTGGATTCCTCCGACATTCCTTCAGTTCGCACAAGTGCCTCAACTTGCTTGGTCAAGGAAGGTAGGGATTCGATCGGAAGAGTGACGTCCTCATAGAAATCTTCGAATTTCAGTATGAGTTCAAACGCGTTTTGGTTTGCGATTGACACGATTTCATGATGCGCAGAGGGACCTACCGATACGCATCGATCGATATGCCCATCTGAATTGAGAACGGCAAAATCCAATGACATGCATTGCGCCCTATTTGCCGCGCGCGAACCACCGCCTCGCCGCATAAAGCGCCACCGCCGCGGCATTCGACACGTTGAGCGAACGGATGGCGCCGGGCATGTCGAGGCGGGCGAGCGTCGTCACCGTTTCGCGTGTCTTCTGGCGCAGGCCTTTGCCCTCGGCGCCCAGCACCAATGCGATCTTGTCTCCGGCAAAGCTCGTTTCGAGCTCTGCCGGCCCGTCCGAATCCAGCCCGATCGTCTGGAATCCGGCCTCGTGCAGCTGCTCCAGCGCATCGGCGAGGTTCTTCACCTCGATCTGGTCGATGTGCTCGAGCGCGCCGGAGGCCGATTTCGCCAGCACGCCGGATTCCTGCGGGCTGTGGCGCGCCGTGGTGATCAATGCACCGGCGCCGAAAGCCACCGCCGAGCGCAGGATCGCACCGACATTGTGCGGATCGGTGATCTGGTCGAGCACCAGCACCAGCCTGGTGTCGCCGAGCGCATCGAGGCGTTTCGGTTTCAGCGGCTCGGCCTCGATCAGCACGCCCTGGTGCACGGCATCCGAGCCGGTGATCTTGTCGATGTCCCTGGGTTCGACCAACTCCGCGTTGAAGGGCAAAGCGCCAAGGTCGGCGATTGCCAGCCGCTCGGCAGCGTTGCGCGTCACCAGCATCTTCCTGATTTTGCGGCGCGGATTGTCGAGTGCGGCCCGCACCGTGTGCAGCCCATAGAGCCGCACCAGCCCATCCGCCGGGTTCTCGCCGGGCGGCACCGGCTGGCGCGGCCTGAACGCCGGCGCGCCGCCGCTCTTCTCGTCGCGATGCGCGCGGCGCAGCTTGGCGTAGTGGGTGTCTTTAGGGGTCTTGGATTTGTTGTCGTTGCTCATGGCCGGCTTCTATAGCCGTGTCGTCCGGCCATGGATACAGCTGCATAAGCTGCTTGTCGGGCGAGGCGTGAGATTCAGCGCTTTTTGCCGGACGGTTGCGGTTGACAGTTTTGGGCGCTGCCGCCATAAGGCGCTTCGCGGAAGGGCTGCTTTGGCAGCCGCGACGCGTCGATGCCTCGTTGCATGGCTCCGGCGGCAGACTGGAGAGGTGCCCGAGTGGTTAAAGGGGACGGACTGTAAATCCGTTGGCTATGCCTACGTTGGTTCAAATCCAACCCTCTCCACCACTGCCGGCCCGGAAGCCCTGAAACGCAGAGCGAGCGTCGGAGCGGATCCGATGCTTGACTGAAAGGCGCGGGTATAGCTCAGTGGTAGAGCAGCAGCCTTCCAAGCTGAATATGCGGGTTCGATTCCCGCTACCCGCTCCAGATTTCCCCCAAGCCGCGGCGCACCTCGCGCACGATGCCGAAGCAGGCAGCCCCAAGCGAAGCGCTTTGCCGTAGTTCAAAGTATTCGTTGCGCCGCCAGGCGGACGCGCCACCAACTTTTCTCCGTGGTTTTAGCGTGTCGGTGTCCCAAACCGCAAGCGGTGTTGGGCGACATGCCTTAACTCGCGAATTTGCTGAATATGGACGCGAGTTGGTTCTGCTGCGGCACTTGCCCGTTCGGCGTCAGCTGGTCGACAAGCCCGGGCAAGGCCGCCGACAGTTGCTTGAGCAGGTCCTGTTGGTTCAGACCCGTCCTTTGCGCGATCTCCTGAATGATCTGCGGGCCGAGGGCACTGCCCAGATCGCTGGGGTTGATCGGCTGGTTCTGACCGGTGCCGACCCACGAATTGGCAACGTTGCCGTGGCCGGCGTCCTTCAGTTTGTCGAGCAGTCCGCCCAGACCGCCGAGCAGTCCGCCATCGGCGGATGCGGTTGTATCGGGCGGGACGGGGGCAGGGCTCTGCGCCGCCTCCGGCTGGGCGGAACTTCCACCGCTCAGCATTTTTCCCACCAAAAGTGCGCCGAGCGCGATCATCAGCGGCTTGGCGACGTTGCCGCCGGGAACGGCATTGTCAAACAGTCCCATTGTGGATCTCCATGTCAAATTGCCCGTCCGTCTCCAACAATGACGCATCCATGGCGAATTTCAAGCCGGTTTGAGCTTTCCGTAATCATGATTTTCAAGTTGGCTTGAGCTTTGCTTAATAATGTGGAAGTAATCGGGTGCGGGGAACGGAGAGGAAAAATGTCAATATTAAGCTGGATTATTCTCGGCGTCATCGCCGGCTTCATAGGCAGCAAGATCGTCAATAAAAGCGGGCAAGGCCTGGTGCTCGACATCGTGCTCGGGATTGTCGGCGCCATCGTCGGCGGGCTCATCTTCAGCGCCTTTGGCGCGTCGGGCGTTACCGGGCTCAACATCTATAGCCTGATCGTCGCCGTGGTCGGTGCCGTGGTTGTCCTGTGGGCCTATCATCAGTTCAGCGGCAAGAGGGCACTGTAGAAGCCGTCCGGCAGTTGCGTCGGCATTCGGGTGAATGCCGACCGCCTATCTGATCCTTTTGAGGATTTCGCGGATCAGCGTGTTGAGGCCGGCTTCCAGCCCTCTCACCATGATCGGCCATAATTCCTCGAGCAGTCGCTGCCATGCGGCATCGCGCCCAATCCTCACCGGCAGATTTGGCATCGCGCCCATTGCCGCCGTCACGTCGCGGCGCAGCCGCTCGCCACAGGCGCTTGCGCCGCTGATCGTCGGATCGAAGGGCAGCCGGGTGAAATCCCATTTTCCGCGCTGCTCGATGCCGAGATTGCTCTCGACTTCGGCATGCGACAGCACCGTTTTGGGCGTGACCTTGATGCGGTAGTATTTGCAGAGTTCGGCGACGACGGCGGCCATCGCGCCCCACTGCGCCCTGGTCATCGGATAGCGGCCGGCATCGAACGGCCTTTCCTCCGCCCCGGCCATGCAGCAGAGCGAAACCCCGATCGAGCCGCCGTTGCAGTTGAGCGTGTGCGCGGCATATCCCGGTTTTACCCGGCCTGAATTGAGCGCGATCGAAGACCGGCCCCTGACCAGACGGCCATTCCCCTCGACCAGTATGTGATACGCATCCCTGTCGGTATCGCCGGCCGAATGCGAGCCGGCGGTCCAGTGGCAAATGACGCGCCTCATCGCAACATCGGGCAACCAGTCGGGCGGCAATGCCACAGAAATCCCCGCGACATAGGTTCAGTGACGGAGCACAGTATAGTTTCCTTGGCGGCGGACGCGAAAAAGAAACGATAATTTGGTTGAGCGTTTTCTAACGGTCAGCTATTCGCCGGCATCTCCGGCGACCGCGTGTTCTCTGTATTGCGGCAGATCGTCGGTGATCGTGAACCACTTCGCCTTCGAGCCGACGAAGATGTGCTGCGTCGGGCGGATGGTCGGCTCGTCGACGAGGGTTCCCATGGCGACATGCACGAAGGCACCGTCGCGGACCACCGAATAGAGCAACGAGCCGCAAGTCTTGCAGTGCGCGTCATGGCCGGTGTCGTCGCCGAAGATCATGAGATTGTCCTCGCCCCTCGCCAGGCTCAGCCTGTCGCGCTCGATGCCGGCGAATGGCTTGAAGGCCGAGCCGGTGGTGCGCCGGCAGTTCGAGCAGTGGCAGTTCGCGGCATAGACGAACGCGTCCGCCACCGCGTACTGAACGGCGCCGCACAGGCACTTTCCGATAAGCCTGCGGTTGCGTGAATTCTGGTTGTCATCCGGGCTTGCCACGCGCTCCTCCTATTGTGCAGGCTGATTTCAGTTTCAAGCGACGACGGTCAACCGGCGCTTGCGCTCGTCGAGCGAGACGATGGTCAACCCGCTGGCCACCACCAGCAGGATTCCGCAGATGGCCAGCGCATTCGGGAGCTGCCGGAAAACCACCAGGCCTGAAATCACCGCCCAGACGGTAAAGCAATAGTAGAACGGCGCTACCACGCTGGTCGGCCCGACGCGATAGGCCATGAAGATGAAGAAGTGGCCGAAGATCAGGAACAGTCCGGCGCCGCCCATCAGCAGCAGGTGACGGATTTCAGGCACCACCCACTGCTCGGAAACCAGATGCGCAACGCCGGCGCCCGCGAGCACGACAATCACCGCGGAAATAGCTACGACCATTCCCGGCACGTCGGCGGCGACCTTGCGTCCGGCCAGATCGCGCGCCGCGGACAGGGCGGCATTGCCTAGCGCCAGCAGGGCGTAGACGGAAATCCCCTGCATCGTCGGTTGTGCCACCATCACGGCGCCGATAAAGCCGAGCCCGATCAGCGCCAGGCGCAGCCCACCGATCCGTTCGCCAAACAGCATCGAGGAGCCGACCAGCATCAGCAAGGGCGTGATCTGCCCGAGCGCGGTCGAATCGGCGATCTGCATGTTGGCGAGCGCCACCACGTAGCAAAGGATCGCACCCAGTTCGAGCATGTTCCTGCGCAAAACCTTGGCGTCGAGGATCAGCGGGATCTGCTTGCCATAGCCCAGCATGAACAGCAGCGGAAAGCCCCACAATGTTGCCGCAGCGCCGCGCAGGAACAGCACCTCATAGGGCGGCAGTCCCGCGGTTGCGAGTTTCATCATCGTGTCGTTGACGATGTAGGACCCGGTCGAAACGACCATGAACAGCGGGCCTCGTATGGCAGTCGGGATGAAATGCATCGGCCTACGAAATCAGACCGGCGCCAGGGCGGCAATGGGCCAGATCCGGCTGTAAATCCGTCAAAGCCGTCAGCCGCAGCCGCAACCATTCCATTTGCCCTTGTTCGTTCCTATATCCGCGCCACATTCTCCGAAACCGGATCACGCGTTCGGGCGGGCGAGCGCGCTCGGCGACAAGGCACTTGTGTTTTTTGGCCTTAGTCGCTAATCGCCCCGCATTCGACTGAACTGAAGGTCCAGGCCATCCCCAGGCCGTCCAAGGAAAGAGACTATGGCAAAAGGTAAATTCGAGCGCACTAAGCCTCATGTGAACATTGGCACGATTGGTCACGTCGACCATGGCAAGACGTCGCTGACGGCGGCGATCACCAAGTATTTTGGCGAATACAAGCGCTACGACCAGATCGATGCGGCGCCCGAAGAGAAGGCGCGCGGCATCACCATTTCGACGGCCCACGTCGAATACGAGACCGCCAACCGCCACTATGCCCATGTCGACTGCCCCGGCCACGCCGACTATGTCAAGAACATGATCACCGGTGCCGCGCAGATGGACGGCGCGATCCTGGTGGTGTCGGCCGCCGACGGCCCGATGCCGCAGACGCGCGAGCACATCCTTTTGGCCCGCCAGGTCGGCGTGCCCTCGATCGTGGTGTTCTTGAACAAGGTCGACCAGGTCGACGACGCCG
>NZ_JAMYLG010000070.1:0-13180 GCF_040317865.1 Mesorhizobium sp. M1365 | reverse complement strand
GACCAATCTGGGGCCATTCGGAAAGGTTGGGCGGCTGGAACTGTGCCGGCCCTGTTCCGTCCAAGGTGAACTTCAGGTGTCGGTTCAGCGAGGATCGATGGCTTAAGAGTCCTCTCTGATTGGGGTGGTTGAGGTCAAGGTGCTCCTACGCTTTTTTCTCGGACCGTTCCGCGGGTCACTCGCTTCTCTTCGCGGTCGGCGCTTGGGCCGCCGCATGATGGGGTCAGGAGAGCGAGGCGTCTCAATCTGTTCCCTTGCCGAGTTTTGGCCGGCAGGTTCGGGGCTCTTAACGGGATCGCCTCGCCCATCGTCCCACGGAATGATCCGGGCATCGCCCGTTCGGGCGAAAGCTCTGCTTTTCCTTCGGTGTTCGTCGCGGCAGGCTCGTTTCCGAAGCGGAACTCGGTCGCGTCAGCCCACATGCGATGCAGGATGACCGCCAGCTTGCGGGCCACCGCCACGCGCGCCTGCGCCATGCCGCGGCGTCTGGCGATGTTCATGCCCCAGGCGCGCAAGCTCGACCATTTCTTCGAGCGCACCAGCAGCTAATGCGCCGCTTCGTAGAGGGCGGTGCGGGCGAGTTCGTCACCACAGCGGCTGATCTTGCCCTGGATGTCGGTCTCGCCCCACTGGTAGCGCGCCGGCGTCAGCCCCAGATGCGCCCCCACCGCCCGCCACGAGCCGAACCGCTCCGGCCGGTCGATCGTGGCGCGGAAGGCGAGCGCGGTGATCGGCCCGACGCCCGGCGCACTCGCCAGCCGCCGGCAGACCTCGTCTGCCCGACGATATCGAGAACCTGTTTGGCCAGGCGGGTGAACTCCTTCAGCATGACGGCCACGATCGCAAGCAGCGGCTCGACCATCACCATCACCTCAACATCGGCACCTGTCAGCTCGCGCACACGGCCGGCGAAGGCGGTGCGCGACGGCGTGCCGAGCTTGACGCCGGCCTCGCGCAGGATCGCCCGCACCACGTTCTCGATCGTCCGCATCTCGTTTACCACGGTGCGGCGGGCAACCAGCAGCGAGCGCCACAGCCGGCACTGCCTGCTTTTCACATGCACCTGCCGATACCAGCCGGTGCGCATGATCTGCGCCAGCGCCCGGGCGTCACTGCGATCGGTCTTGTTCGGCATCGTCTTCAGCATTGGCTGCCCGCGTCTCGATGCAGATCGCCGGCAAGCCTTCGGCACGTAGCCCGTCATGAAGCCAGGCTGTTAGCGAGCACGCGTCCAGGCCGATCCGCTCCAGCGGAAGCCCGCACAGCGCTTTGCTCAACGCCTCCGGTTCACTCGCCGCACGCGTTTCCTTGACGATCCGGCCGGTTTCGTCGACCACGCAGATCGAGGTCTCTTCCAAAGACACGTCAAGTCCGGCAAAATACTTCATGGCTGCTCCTTCCCGATGTTGTGGCGCTCCAAAGCGACCACGTTCTAACATCCCGACAGAAGCAGCCGCCCTCTTTCGGCTCGGCAGGGACCCCAATCACATGGCGTGTGCGTCGTTCGCGTCCATCTTGTTCACGGCCATATCGAGCGCCGCCTTAGCATGGCGCGCATCGATGCAAATCGCCGGCAACCCCTCGGTGCGCAGAGAATCATAGAACATGATCCGCCTCCCGGTAACATGGTCGTCTGGCGCGGCATGACCCGCTTGCACAACATCGCCTTCGGCATCTCCATTGGAGAAAGCCGACGATGTGGGTAATCGAAATCTTCACCTGATGGGAACGGCGCGCGCGTATCCAGCGGTTCCCCAAAATCCGGTTGGTGAGGTGGCCTTGTCAAGCGCACTGTCCGCTTAAGTCCACACAGCCAACATCGCGCAGTACTGTGACCCTCCGGCAAGAGCCGCGGTTGCTCGACATTCGGTGCAGTCAGTACCGAACCCAGACCGACAATGATCAGGACCTAGGCGACCTGATCGCTTGTGAAGGCGCACGACCTTCTGGGTGCAAGCGGCTGAGAGTATCACCTCCGAGCCAGGCGGCCGGCTATCTGTACAACCCCGGGAGATTCCTATCCCCAATGTACGATCGAACCGATCTTGAGCCAAGCGCCGTCATGACTTCGTTAGGTATGCAACCTATTGATTTGGCGAGCTCATCAACCGATTGCGATGGCCCACAGACCTCGACCAAATCGCCGAGCGATGGCTTTAGATCTGCCGCCGAACTAAGATCAATAATCGAGGTGTCCATGGAAACCCGGCCTATGACGCCAGCCGCTCGGCCTTTATAATAGACCCGAATCTGATCCCGATTAGCCGCAGGACGTGTGTAGCGCGGATAGCCGTCCACATAGCCCAAAGAAATGACTCCGATCAGGCTGTCCCTCTCTAGCCTGTGAGCCCTTCCATAGCCAACGTAATCTCCGTGACGAAGTGTCTTCACCTGGAGGAGCCGCGCATGCACAGAGACAACTTGTCGAAACGGGTTGCTGCGGCTTACGAACGGATTGCCGCCATAGAGACCTATACCCGGACGAACCATCTCAAAATGGGCCCTGCCGAGGAAGCACCCTGCTGAGCCGGCTAACGAGGCCCGCCGGAGCGCTCCGAACTCCTTTCGGACTTGCCAAAAGGTGTCAATCTGCTCTCTGTTGCGAGGGTCCGAAGGATCGTCGGCACAGGCCAAGTGGCTCATGATCAGGTCGAAATAGTGTAGCCGACCTTCGATCATATGTTTCAGAGTACCCAGCTCCTCCATGTGGAACCCCAGTCGGTTGATCCCGGTGTCGACATGCAGGGCGGCTCCGCCAGTCCAGCTTTCGCGTTCGCAGAACTCGATCCAAAGCCGAACCTGGGACTCCGAAGTGAGTACCGGCTTAAGATTGAGCGTCTTGTGGGCGGACTCAGTACCAGGAAGTAGTCCATTTAGGACGTATATCTCACCGCCATCGTTTTGCTCGCGGAGCTGGGCCCCTTCCTGGAGATGCGCCACGAAAAAGCTGGCGCAGCCCTCCGATGCCAATCGGCGAGTGACGGCAGCGAGTCCTGCTCCATAGGCATCCGCCTTAACTACAGCCGCAACTCCCGCCCCAGGGCAAAGAGCTCGGAACTCGTTGAAGTTCCAGGCAAGATTATCGAGGTTGATCTTTACTTGTTGCGAATGGCAATGGAGCATTGTTTTCTATCAATTACTAATAGCCATCGAGCCTGGCTTCTGGGAACTCCAGCAGACGGATCGCTTCTGCGGCCGCTTCAACTCTCTCACGCCCACCGCCAACACGGATCGCGCGCTCACGACCGTGGACACAGAGCCGGGAGAGACAAAGCAGCGTAACGCGGACATTCTCGCATACTTGGCGGCAGCGGTCAGGCTCGTCCTCGCCGCGCCGCTCGCAAAAGCCTTGGATGCCCCGCAGCTGTCATCGGGATTACGATCCCTTGCGCAGTTTGATATGAGCGCCTGACACGAAACGCTCGGGCAAGAGGTGCGTCGTCGCCCGGGGGCAAGCTGCCACAATCGACTCGCAAACGCCAGGTACCATGGGCGCGCGCCGCCATTCAGCACGACCTCAAAAGCCGCGCCTAGTATACCGCTCTGCGTAGCCGAGGTTACAACCACGGCAACGCCCTCCGATCTGTCGTAGACCGCCTTCTCAGTCGCCTGCGCTATGTTAAAGACTGGCACCACCTTCAACGTCCCAGATATGCCCAAACTTCCACTTCATAAGCGGTCGAGACTTCCCCTGCCTAGAACCTCTCTTGGCAAATCTCGCATCGAACTCGCATGCCTCGCTAGAGGTAGACAACACAGAACGCTCCGGATTGCGGAACCGCTGACGTGGTATAAACCTTTTGGGGGAGTCTTCGGGCAAAAGTATTGTAAATATATTATCACAAAGATGATAATAAAGGGCAGATTGCTTGACGATGTACCGTAACCAGCCCTAGCGCTTCGTCGGTCTCGAACGCAAAGTCCTGACGATCGCCAGACGCTTTAGGCCGATACCAAGGTTCCACCATTTTCCACCTCGACACCGGTAATGGCGGAACGAACTGAATTGAAAAGCAGGCACGATTAATGCGCCTAGTGTCCTGATTCCGAAGTTTGAGTCATTTCGTCTTGGTGTTCTGCGATTTGGAGCGTTGCTAGGCAAGCGTTTGATGGTGTTGAGAATATCGTCGGCTGACTTGGTCCATCTGAAGGGCTTGGGATCGGTGTTGACGGCTTCGATGTAAGTTTTGATGGCCGTCTCCAGTCCCTGTGTCGACCTGTGGACGCCGTGCCTGATCTGCTTTTCGGTCAGATTGGCGAAGAAGCGTTCAACCTGATTGAGCCATGAGGCTGCTGTCGGCGTGAAATGGACGTGCCAGCGGGGACGCTTGAGGAAGAAGTTGCGGACAGCACTGGTCTTGTGGGTGGCATAGTTATCCATGACGATATGGATATCAAGGTCGCTCGGCACGTTGGCCTCGATCTCGCGCAGGAACGTCAGGAACTCCCGCGCGCGATGACGCTTGAAGCAGCGGCCGATGATCTTGCCGGTGGCGACATCGAGCGCGGCGAAAAGGGAAAGGGTCCCATGCCGCGTGTAGTCGTGGCTGCGCTGCTCGATCTGGCCAGGGCGCATCGGTAGACAAGGCTGGGTGCGGTCCAGCGCCTGGATTTGGCTGTTCTCGTCTACGCACAGGACCAGCGCCCGCTCGGGCGGCGCGAGATAGAGCCCGACGATGTCGCGCACCTCCTCCACAAACAGCGCATCGGACGACAGTTTGAAGAATTTCGGTGCGGTGCGGCTGAAGGCCAAAGGCTGTCCAGATGCGGTGGATCGTCGAGGGCGCATGAGCAACGGCCCGCGCCCTGGAGCGCAAGCTCCAGTGGGTACCGTCCCGCGGCGTCGCCTACAACGTCAACCGGATCTCGGCAATCTCCTCATCGCCGATCTGCCGGGGTGCTCCAGGGCGGGGTTCGTCGTAGAGGCCGTCGAGCCTTTGTGCGGCGAAGCGCCGACGCCATGTGGCCCCTGTGTTGGGCATTGCACGGAACTGTCAGGAATTCTGTGCGCGAGGCCGGTTTCGTCATTGGCTGACGAACCTTTCGCCGAAGACGACGGCGAACTGGGTCTTGGCCTCGAACCATTCGCGCGGCGGTCGTTTCCATTCCTCGGCCGCGTGGTTCAGCACCAAATATAGCAGCTTCATGGCCGCATCGTCACTGGGGAAGTGTCCCCGGGTGCGGGACGGCGCGGCGCAGCTTGGAGTTCAGCGCCTCTATGGCGTTCGTGGTGTAGATGATCCGCCGCACGCTTTCGGGATAGGCAAAGAATGGGACGACGTGCTGCCAATTGCGCCGCCAGCTTTGGGTGATCGCCGGATATCGCTGCCCCCAGTAGCTGGCTTCGAAGTCCTCAAGGGCCTTCATGCCGGCTTCGGCGTCCTTGGCCCGGTAGATCGCGCGCAGCGCCGGCACGACGGACTTGCGGTCCTTCCAGGACACGAACTCCAGGGAATGACGGATCAGGTGCACGATGCAGGTCTGGACGACAGTCTGGGGAAAGACGGCGTTGATCGCCTCGGGGAAGCCCTTGAGGCCGTCGACGACGGCGATCAGGACGTCGGCGACGCCACGGCTCTTCAACTCGTTCATGACGCGCAGCCAGAACTTGGCGCCCTCGGTCTGCTCGATCCAGATGCCGAGAATCTCCTTCGTGCCGTCCGGCAGGATGCCGAGCGCGATGTAGACGGCCTTGTTCCTGACGAAGCCCTCGTCCCTGATCTTGACCCGTATGGCATCGAAGAAGACGAGCGGATATACCACGTCCAGCGGCCGGTTCTGCCACTCGGCCACTTCCTCCAGGACCGCATCGGTAACCGCCGAGATCAGGTCCGGCGACACGTCGATGCCGTAGAGCTCCTCCAGATGGCCGCGGATCTCGCGCACTGTCATGCCGCGCGCGTACATGGAGATGATCTTGTCATCGAAATCGGGAAAACGGCGCTGGTATTTGGCGATCAGCTTCGGATCGAAGGTCCCGGCCCGGTCGCGCGGGATCGACAGCGTCATCTTCGACGTGCCCGTCAGCACCGACTTCCGCGAATGGCCGTTGCGGCGATTGACGCTGCCGTCGGTGCGTTCGTCCTCAAGGTGCTCGTCGAGTTCAGCGTTCAGAATCCGTTCCGAAAGCGCCTTCTTCAGGTCGTCGAGCAATCCGTCCTTGGCAAACACCTCATTCGGATCGCGGCCGGCAAGCAGTTGGTCCAGAAGTTCCTTCTCAATAGCCATGCGATGATTCTCTCCTTTCCATCATCATGGCCTCGCGCACAGAATTCCCGACAGTCCCCATTGCACCAAGGCGTGCGGCAATCTCCTTGTTCTCGATCCCCTCACTGGCCAGCAGCACTATCTGGGCCCGCCGCGCCGACGCAGACCTTCTTGAACTTCCCGGTCTTGCGGCTCCTTTTGAGAGCGGGCTCAGCATCCTCGTTCACCGACCTCACAGCCTCGACATGGCGCACCGCCAGGCTGTCCCAACTCACGTCAGCCCGGATCAGTGAAGCATCGACGTAAACCACCTCGCCCTTGGCGATCTTTGCCTCGATGCAGGCGTGCACGGTGCGCTCGAAAATCCGGCGGAACCGGTCCTCGCCCCAGCGCTGGCGGATGCGTGTCAACGAGGAACGATCCGGCAGCGCTTCATGCAGGCCATAGCCGACGAACCACCGGACGGCGACGTTGACCTGCGCCTCGCGCATCAGCCGGCGATCGCGCACGATCCCGAGCAGGAAGCCGGCGAGCATCAGGCGGACTGCGACTTCGGGATCGATGCCCGGGCGACCATTGTCATTGCAATAGAGATCCGCGACCTCGCCGTGCAGCCATGACAGATCACGCACACTGTGGACCTTGGCCAAAAACATGGTCATCGGGAACAAGTTGTCGTAGCGAGCCGGTCATGAACAGTTCGAGCTGATCCCGCTCTTTCCAGCCGAGCATCGCGAATCCTCCGGCGAACCAACGATTGCTCAATTGAATCAGCAGCAGAGGACTTCTTCAACAGCCCCACGTAGCAGCGCTGCTAGGCCGCTTACGGGATCACCTCGCCGATCGCCGCGACCAGGCCGGCATGATCGTCGGAGACGATCAGCTCGACGCCCTTGGGGCCGCGCGCCTTTAGCGCCACGAGGAAGTCCTTCCAGGCCGAGCGGCTCTCGCAATTGGCCATCTCCAGGGCCAGGATCTGGCGCCGGCCGTCCCAGTCGATGCCGACCGCGATCAGCACGGCCTGGCTCCTGACGATGCCGGCCTCGCGCACCTTCTCGTAGCGGGCATTGAGGATGAGGTAGGGGAAGGGCTCGTGAAGCGGGCGCTCGGCAAACGCCTTCAGGCTCTCGTCCAGGCTTTTGGTGATGGCCGAGATCGACGAGGCCGAGAAGGCATGACGACAAAGCTCTTCGGTGATCGCCCTGACCTTCCTGGTCGACACCCCTTGCACATACATCTCCGCAAGCGTGGCAACCCAAGCCCGCTCGGAGCGCTGGCAGCGCTCAAAAGTTCGGTGGAAAAGCGGCCGGCCCGGTCCTGCGGAACCCGCAGCTCAAGCTTGCCGACCCGCGTGACAAGCGTGCGGCCGTAATAGCCCGAGCGATAGCGCAGCCGCTCCGGCGTCCGCTCGCCCTTCGAAGCGCCCAGCGCCTCATCCATCTCCGCCTCGAGAACCTCCTGCATCACCGCACGGATTACCTCGTGCAGCCCATCCGGGTCCGAAAGCAAAATGTCTTTGACGGCAGCGCTGGCGGTCTTACTTTCAGTCTTGGTCATGGTGGCGTTCCTTCCAGGGAATCGGTGACCTTGAGCATCACCAGCCTGCCATGACCGCCCCCTCTTAGTGATTTGCAGAACTCTCAGCACACCACCGCGTAATGTGCCGCAGCGATAACCGCGTGGAACTTGGCCTCTGACGCCAAGTGAGGATGACAGGGATGCGAGCTGCCGCACCGCTTCTAAGAGTCCTCTCTGTTACGAATTCACGAAGAGCGTTTCTGCGGATGAGATTGCATTGCGTGAGAGACGTCGATGCCAGTCGCGCACGAGCCTCCGCCACCGCGTCATCCAGGCGAAGGTTCGCTCGACGACCCAGCGGCGGGGCAAGACTTCGAAGGCCTTCTGGTCGTCGGATCGGCGGATGATCTCGATCACGAAGTCCAGATAGGCGGCCTTGTCCATGAGCTTGAGCCGATGGTAGGCGCCGTCGGCGAACAGGTGCTTCACCCAGGGCCAGCGCTTGCGGATGCCGTCCAGAATCGCCTGAGCCCCGGCGCTGTCGGAGATTTCGGCCGGCGTCAGGTTGACCATCAATAGCCGCCCATCCGTATCGACGGCGATGTGGCGCTTGCGTCCGACGATCTTCTTGCCGGCGTCGTAACCCCTTGTTCTTGCTTGCGGAGCCTGACCGACTGGGTGTCGATCACGCCCGCCGTGGGACTGGCCTCGCGCCCGCTCGCTCGCGGTCCGCCAGCCGCAACCCGAGCCCACAAGGTAGCGCACCGCGTTGACCACCTCACGGAAATCAACCTCGCGCGGACGGCCGCGACGCCCAGGCTTGGGGATCAGCGGCGTAGTCTGTTCCCACTCCTCATCCGTCACATCGGACGGGTAGCGCTTGGTCTTCTTGGCGATCTTGGCCATCCGGCCACGGCTTTGTTCGGTCCACATCCACAGCTTGAATCACAAACCAGCCTCCGCCGAAATCCCAATTTTCCGATTTTTCAAACGGTCTCTGACTGAGGACGCTGGGGTCGATATTGCACACGACCAATTCGCCTGCGGCGAAAGCTTTAAGTTGCTTGCCCAACGGTGTCTCCAGAATCGGAGGGCGACCGGTCACATATCGGAAGGAGGGCGGAGTTACGTCGGATTCCATTCATCTGTGTCATCATCATGCACGGCTATAGCAGAATAAAGTCTTTATCAGTTGGGCTACCCTACTGTGTTGAGACGATTTTTTCGTTTGGCACGGTATATGCTCGGCTGTCTGGAACGGCGCCAAGAAGCGTGGTGATGTTAATTGTGGGACAAATGGATGTAGGGCCTGACGGCAAGGTGGCAATGGCGGCCGCCTCCAGCGGCTTAGGTTTAGCCACAGCTGAGAAGTTAGCCAACGAAGGTTGCCGCCTCTCCATCAGCGGGTGGGATCCGGGGCGGCTAGAAAGAGCAGTGGATCGGTTGCGCAGCACAGGCGCCGAAGTGCTGGCGCGCGCAATCGATGTAGTAACTGCGCGAATCCAGCAGCTTGAGTTGCCGAAACAGCGGAGCAGTTGCATCGCTCGTACCAGGCGAGATTCTCTATGTTGATGGGGGCTGCGCGGCGAGCTGATGCAGGATGCTTCGATGTTTTGGCGGTATTGGAGAAGGCTGGCAATGTTAAACACAATACCAGATGAAGTGAACTTCCTGGACTGCACCTTGCGCGACGGTGGCTACTACACAGGTTGGGATTTCGCGCCGGACTTGGTGTCGGACTATGTCGCTACTATCAACACTCTCCCAGTGCGCATGGTCGAGCTGGGGCTCGCCGGAAAGCCTGAGAGCCATGGATATTTCGCCAGTGTGACGAGCTCTAAGGCCGAACAGGTGGCTGCCGGTCTCCTAGTCAAGGCATGCGTGATGATCGATGCCAAGGATGTGCTTGCGAGCGAACTGCCTATACCCCTTGCCGTGATCCGCCTGACAGAGGGACTAGTGCCAAGGCATATCACGACCGTCCGCGTAGCGGCGCACTTCAGCAACTTGGCTGCTTGCCGGGACATTTGCGCTGAGTTGTCTCACAGGGGCTTCCGTGTGTTTTTGAATCTCATGCAGATCGATGTAGCGAATGCTGCAGAAGTTGAAACGTGCCTCAAGGAGGTAAAGCAGATCAACACTATCGACGTGCTTTATATTGCCGATTCCTTTGGCTCTATGAAGCCGACTCGGGTTCAGGAATTTGTCGGCCGGTTTGCGGATCGAATTGAGCCTGACATTGGATTCCACGGCCATGACAACCGCGGATATGCACTGGTCAATTCAGTGGCCGCCGCGATGGCGGGAGCGACTTGGATAGACTGCACCATGGGCGGCATGGGCCGCGGGGCAGGCAATGCGGCTAGTGAGCAGCTCCTACCGATTCTCACTCGCCTCGAAACATCCAAGGAACGGGCACTCCTCGAGCACGTCCTGCGTCACTTCGATCCGCTTCGCAAACGGTATGGCTGGGGCAGCAGCGCGGCATATCAATTCGCGGGCTCAAACTTTATCCATCCGTCCTATGTTCAAAAGCTACGTGAAGGCGGGGTATTGTCTGACGCCGCAATTATCAGGCGCCTTTCGGACCTCCGCGCCGATGAACGGATGAGTTTTGCCAATGAAAAGCTGGCGACGCTGATGGCTAAGGACGACGCGTGATCGCAGATATCTCTGTTCAGCTGCCCCTTTTTCCCAATTGGAGGAATCCATGATTTTACCAAATGCTGTTGCGAAACCATCGCTCCGCCCGTCCGATCCGCGGTTTTCATCAGGCCCTTGCCGTAAACATCCTGGTTGGAGCGTGCACCCAACTATGCTGCGCTACGTTGGACGTAGTCACCGGAGCTCCGAGGGAGCAGAACGGCTGGGAGAGGTAATCAGGCGCATGGCCTCGTTGTTAGAACTGCCTGACAACTGGCTCTGCGGGATCGTGCCCGGTTCGGGCACTGGGGCCTGCAGCATGGCCTTACAAAATCTACTCGGCCCGTCTCCAGTCGAGACATTCTTGTCGGATAGCTTCTCGCAGTATTGGGCAAATGAGATCGATGCGTTGGCGCTTGCCCCCCAAAGGCGGCACGTTTGTGCTTTCGGAGATTTTCCGAGCACGAGCGGGATCGATCCCAATCACGACATCGTTCTAGTGCTAAACGGCACCAGCAACGGCGTTTGTCCACCGGATCTTGATTGGATTCTTCCTGAGCGTGCCGGGCTTGTGATCGCAGATGCCGTCTCTGCAGCTTTTACGAGGCACATCGACTTCGATCGGATCGATGTTCTGTGCTGGTCATGGCAGAAGGCGCTTGGAGGCGAAGGCGGCCATGGCATGATCGCGCTCTCGCCTCGGGCCCAGGCACGGCTGAGGGTCGGCGGACGTAAGCCCGTAGCCAGGCTCATGAGACTGCACAACGCTAACGGATCTGTAAACAAAGCGTTCTTTGGTGGCCGCACGATCTCGACCCCCAGCATGTTCGCCGTCGAGGATATCCACTCTGCGCTCGACTGGGCCGAAGCGTGTGGTGGACTACCCGCGCTTTTGAAAAGGGTGGCCAGTAATTATGCTGTGATGGCTGACTGGGTGGACTCTACTCCTTGGATTGATTGGACTTGCACCAATCCGGTAGCACGCTCCACCTGTTCAATTACTCTTCGGCTTGTACGAGAGCAGCTCGCAGCCGGCGAAAAGGAGGACGACGGCAGAATCGTTGCGGAGATGATCCGTCTACTCGAAGCCGAAGGTGCGGCTTTTGACATCTGGAGCTACGGTGACGCGCCGCCAGGATTTCGGATATGGGCGGGACCAACGATCGAGGCAGATGACTTGGCTATCTTATGCAAGTGGCTCGCCTGGGCGTATAGCGAGGCGCGCGAGGCCTGCATACCATCCGAAGCGAGGGTCGTACGTCACGGCTGCTTTACGCCCTCTCAGGCGCGCGCGGTTGAGCCAAGGACGGAGACGGCCTGTCCTCTAACCGTCGCCCTCGAAAGCCCAACTCCCCAGACACTGGCAGATTGCTATGACGCGATACTTTTCGACGCGACGGGGGTTCTGATCAGCGAAAATGAGGCCCTGCCTGGCGCTGCTGATATCTTGGCCCGACTTAATACGTCCGGCCAGCCATACTACATAGTGACGAATATCAGTAGTGGATCGGTTGAGACAATATGCGCACGTCTCTGCGGCGCGGGACTTCCGATTCCGGCGGTCGATCGCATCGTGTCTGCGGGCGGTGTTGCGCGACGTCACGTACTCGAAGAGCTGGGAGCCGGGCGACTAGTTTCGTATGTGGGAAGTGCACACGCTGCGCATGACATATTCGGCAGGCATCCAAATCTTCATTGCGCTGATACGGCCGAGACATTCGACACGCTCGTAGTGCTCGATGACGGAGGTTTCGATTTTAAGCGGGCGGCCGATCACATCCTGTCCACCTTTCAACGCAGACTGATCGAGACGGGCGAGATGCCGCGTATGATAACGGCAAACGCGGACATCATTTATCCTGGCAAGAATGGCTCGCTCGTCTTTGGACCAAGCATAATAGGGCCAATGCTTCAAGCAGGACTAGCGCCGTTCGAAGCTCCTCCAATCTCAGTAGAGATTATGGGCAAGCCAGGAAGAGCGATTTTTGAAGAATGCATCGCTCGGGCCGGTACCGACCGTCTTTTGATGGTCGGCGATCAGGTTGACACTGACATCAGGGGCGCAAAGGCTGCCGGGCTCGACGCACTTCTCGTAACCACTGGTCTCAACAACCGCGGCGAGTTGCGTCAAGACGAGAACGGCGCCCCCGATTATGTCGCAAAGAGCCTCAGTCAGATCTTCGACGGCAGTTTGTGTCCACATCTCCGATCGGCGAAGCATTCCAGTACGCCAAATCAGGTTTGGGCAGCTTCGAGCGACAATTGCGGAGCGGACAAGGCGCATCTTGGCGACAGCGGTTGAACGCGGCAGCACGATTATGAGGGAGGTGGCGATGATCTTTTCGACTATTTCGGCGGAAATTTTGATGATGAGAGATTGCCACGACTAGCCGAAGCGTTTGTAAAACCTGACCCTGCGTTCGTGTCTTCTTAGCCAGCCTTCTTTCCGTTCTGGCCTCGGGCTCTCCTCCCTCCAGTCGCCGTTCCGCGGTGCCGTGTGGTGCCGAAGGTCCCTGACAACGTGCGCGACCGGCTGCCGTGGCGGTGGTCGGCGACACTGGTGGTCGCATCACTGTGCGCCGCCGGCTGCCGGCCACCGGCCATACCGGGGACGGGCAAGCACTGCTTCCAGCTCGGTCTCGAGCATCGTCTCGATGAAGCCACGCACCCGCTCGCGCAGGCCAGCTTCGATCGGATCAAACCAGTTGTCGAAAAGATAGCTCGTCGGTAAGCGGGTAGCTGATGCCGTTCAGCGATGGTAGTTCCAAGGCATGAGCGCCTCGATAGCGCTGTTTGGCCAGCCATTGGCGAT
>NZ_JAMYLG010000069.1:0-13264 GCF_040317865.1 Mesorhizobium sp. M1365 | reverse complement strand
TTCAGGGGCCGCCCGTCTTTGCCGGCTTTGGCTTTGAGATCATCGACAATGGCCGCGAGCCGCTCTGCCAGAGAAAGGCGTCCATTTTCCCGCTTCAACTCGGATTCACGGACCTCAGCCATCACCAAGATTCCCATACAGCATCTCGTCCTGCAGCCGGCGCAAGGCGAACAGCCCGGTCGTCGGGTCGGGCGCGGCATTGTCGGCGGTGAGCAATTCGCCTTTCCTCACCGGTTTCAGCACCTTGCCGCCTTCGAGCAGACCGACCGGCACGGCGCGATGGGCGCGGGCCTGTTCGACGGTCATGGTCCAGGAGCGGTAGCAGGTCTCGCCGATCGCATCGAAAACCTCGCCTGCCGCCAGATCCCGCTTGGCCACCGCGCAGACCTCGGCCACCGGCCGCGGCAGCGGCACCATGTCGGGCTTGCCGTAAAGCGCGATGCGAGCGGCCGTCAGCGGCACTTCCAGCGAGGTCAGATGGTAGGGCCTGAAGAAGCTGTAATAGGGACCGTGGCCGATATGCAGATCGTCCATGCGCTCGATGATGCGCGGATGCGTCGCCTCGACGATGACGAAGACACCGGGCGCCACGCCCTTGCCGACGGTGTAGTCGACGACGCCCTTCTTCGACAGAATGCCGCCCTGCTCGCGCGGGATCAGCACCTTGACCAGCTCGTCGCGATCGGCCTTGGGGCCGTGCATGCCGGGAACGTCGGGCACCAGCCCGGTGGCGTTGGCAATGGCGCACATCTCGACCATGGTTTTCGAGCCGTCGACGAACTCGACCAGCATGCGCGGATTCATGTTGCGGCGCAGCGCCTCCTCGCGGTAGTCGTCGGGAACGGCGTCGTGGTTGAGAGGGTTGTTCTTGCCCTTGCCGGCGGAGACGATGGTGTAGCCGAGCGCCGAGGCGAACTCGATCAGCTCCATGCAGCTCGACGGCTCGTCGCCGGCGCCGACCGAATAGACGACGCCGAGCCGGTCGGCCTGCTGCTTCAGATAGCAGCCGATGGTAACGTCGGCCTCGACATTCATCATCACCAGGTGCTTGCCGTGCTGCATCGCCATCAGGTCGAAATCGGCGGCGACCCCGGGCTTGCCGGTGGCATCGATGACGACATCGATAAGCGGATTGGTGACCAGCATTTCGTTCGAGGTGACGGCGATCTTGCCGCTTTCGATCGCCTGGCTGACCTTCGAAGCGCTGTCCGCTTCGGCTGCCATCGCCTGATCGCCATAAGCAATGCGGATGGCGTCACGCGCCGTATGCGGGCGGCGCGTCGAGATCGCGCAAACCGAAATGCCCGGCATCAGCATGCCTTGCGTCACCAGGTCGGTGCCCATCTCGCCCGAACCGATAACGCCGATGCGCACCGGGCGGCCTTCCGCGGCGCGCTTGGCAAGATCGCGGGCAAGCCCGGTCAAGGCGACATTGGTCATACTGGAACGTCCACTGCTTTAAGTCTTTGTTTTTATGCATGTCGTTGTCCCAAAACCGCGGCACACTTTTGGGCGACATGCATTATGAAGCGGGAATAGCAGGGAACGGCAACCCATTGCCAATCGAAACCGGCCGCGGCCACCTTTTCCTGTGCGCTATTGCAATTCGGCCAGCAAGGCTTTTGCCTCGGCAAGGTTCTTGGCGGAGCCGGCGGCAAGGTCGTCCATCTTGCGCTCACTGAAGATGACGAGCGCATGCTCGCAGGCGCCTATCGCTTCCTCGACCATTGCCTTCTGCTTGCGGGCAGCACCCAGATCGGTAAGCACATCGCACAGGCTGTCCTCGGTGAAGGCGACGCCCGGCACCGAACCGATCTTCTTCTGCACAGCGATGGCCTCGCGCAGGATCGGCACTGCCTCCTCGAATTTGGCGACGTTGTTTTCGGCGCGGCCGGCGAGCGTCAGCTGATAGCCGATCTCGTTTTGCAGGCTCGCCCAGCGGTCGGGGTCGCGGTCGCGGCCGACCTCGTCTGCGAGCGCCCGATTGACGGCGACCGCTTCGGCGAACAAAGCCGGCGAAGGCTCTTTCGCGCCGATCATGCCAAGCACATTGGCCAGGCTTGCCTGCGTGCTGGCCCAGGGTTCGGGGGCGCGGTCGCGCGTGCGCACGCTCTGGATCGAGCGATAGATGCCGGCCGAGCGCTTCAGCAGGGCGACGTCACCGCGCCAGTAGCCCAGCGTCGACAGCGCGCTGGCCAGGTTTGCCTGGTTGCGCAGCCATTCGTCGGCATCCCTGTCGCGGCTCATCACAGTCAGTGCCGCCTCGTAGGCCTGGACAGACTTGGCCATGGCGTCCGGATCGGAGCTGGCGTTTGCCTGCATCATGCGGGCATTGCCAAGGTCGCCTTCGACCGAGGCCCAGAGCGAGCGGTCGGGCAACGTGGCATAGACGGCCAGTGCCTTTTCATGCGCGGCCGCCGCCTTCTGGTAGAGCGATGGGTCATTGGCGCTGCCGGCAAGGTAGTAATAGGCAGTGCCTAGTTCGTTCTGCAGCTGGGCGTGATCTTCCGGCACCGTGGCGAGGTCGTAGAAGGGCAGCGCCGCTTCTAGCGCCGTCGCCGACTGGCGGAACGCTTCGCCGTCCTGCGTGCGGTCGCCCAACACCAGGAGCACGTGGCCCAGGCCCCATTGCGTTGCCGCCCAGGCGTCAGGATCGCTGTCACGGCTCTGCACCTCGAGCGCCGCACGATAGGCCGCCGCCGAGCGCTGGAGCGCCTCGTCCGGATCGCCATTGGCCTTGCTGAGCATGGAAAGTGCTGCACCCAGCCGGTACTGCGTCTTCGCCCAGTCCTTCGGGGCGCTGTCCTTGCTTCGCACGGTGAGCGCTGCACCATAGGCGGCGACCGCTTGTTTCAGCACCGCTTTGTCGCTGGCGCGGTCGCCCCAGGTCGACAAAGTGTTGCCGAGACTGTGCTCGATCGAAGCAAACTCGATTGGAGCAGCGGCGGCGGTATAGATCTGCGAGGCCTCGCGAAAGGCGGACGCCGACTTCCGGAGATAGTCGATGCCGGTGTCCCGATCGCCAAGCGTCGCATAGACCGAGCCTAGATTCTGCTTCAACGAAGCCCAGTCGAGCGGAAGCTTCTCGCGCGGATATTCAGAAAGTGCGGCCTCATAGGCAGCGATCGCCTCGAGCAGCGCGTCGTTGCCTTCCTGCCTGGCTCCAAGGCGCTGCAAGGCATTGCCAAGCGTCAACTGGCCGTTCGCCCAGCTCGCCGGCGCATGCTCGCGCGTCCAGACCGTCAGTGCGGCCTCTGCGGCCTCCCGAGCATGCTGAAGCGTGGCGATGTCGCCATTGATCTGGCCGATCGATTCCAGCGCCGAGCTCAAATTATTCTGGATCGTCGCCCATTGCGCCGGGGCGCGCTCGCGCGTCATCTCCTCGGTCGCAGCCTGATACGCGGCCACTGCCTGCTCAAGCGTCGGCACGTCTTTTTCACGCTCGCCAAGGCGAAACAAGGCCGCGCCGAGATTGACCTGGCTCAACGCCCAGTCGAGCGGGACGCGCTCTCTGCGGTATTCGGTCAGCGCGGCGCGATGCGCTTCGATCGAAGCGCGGAAACTGTCGGTCGTGGCCTGGCGCTCGCCGATCTCGGACAGCACGATGCCGAGATTATTCTCAGTCGCCGCCCATTCGAGCGGCATTTTTTTCGCCGCTTGCACCGCGAGCGCCGCGCGGAAGGAGGCGACGGCCTTGTCGAGCAGTGCGATACCATTCTCGCGCTGGCCGAGCCGCCAATAGACGGTGCCGAGATTGCCAAGCGTCGAGGCCCAGTCGTCCGGATCGGCGTCGCGTGTGTAGACGGTCAGCGCCTGGTCGAAGGCGGAAGCCGCCTTGTCGAGGTTTTCGCGACCGGCCTCGCGTTCGCCCAGCGTCGACAGTGAGGTGGCGAGATTGTTTTGCGTGGCAGCCCATTGCCGCGGGCTGTTTTCGCGCGACACATAGGTCAGCGCCTTTTCATAGGCAGCGACCGCCTGCACCAGAAAGGCATTGTCGCCAGAGAAAGAACCGTGCGCGGAGAGCGCCTGGGCCTCGGCTGCCTTGTAGAACCAGGCTTCATGGTCGTCCCATTTATCGACCTGCTCATAGGCCTTGGCATAATCCAGTGCTGCCGCCTGATAGCTGAAGGAAATTTCGTAGGTTTTGGCGCTGTCGCCGAAAACCTCGGCAAACTCGAACCGACGCGCCTTGAGGTCGGCTTCGGCCTGGTCGACGGTCTTCGACAGTTCGCCAACGCGGGCCTTGGCCTGTTCATGGATTTTCTGCGCTGCTTCGAGTGCGCCTTCTTGCACCGCCTGCTCGGCCAGTCTTGAAAGCCGCACGATTTCCGGATCCTGGCTCTTCAGCGTCGCCTGCTCGGCCAGCACCTGTTTCAGCCGCTCGGTCTGGCCGCGCAGCAATTTGTCGAGCTCGGCCGCGTCCCTGGGTTTCTCGGTGCCCAGCGTCTTCAGCATGGCGTAGAGCGTGTCCATCGGTACGCCGCCGTCGCGGGCGATCGTCTCGATCTGGCGGCGTTGCGGGTCGGGCAGCGTCGAGATCGTCACCAGCAGCCGGCGACGCTCGCTGAGTATCTCGCCCTCTTCGCCTTTCGGCACCTCGGCGGGCGTACCGAAATAGAGCAGCCGGCGCAGGCTCTCATTGACCCACGGCCGCTGCCGGCCGCCGGTCTTGAGATAGACCTCCTCGCCGATCATGCGCAGCACGGTGCCGAATTCCTCGCCGCCCATCATGTCGATGTGACGTAATATGGCTGCCGCATAGGGGCTGTTGCCGTCTGCGGGACCGTCGAGCGCCACCTTGCCGGGCTCGGCGGCAAAGCCGATGACCTGGCCCAGGCTGTCATCCGCCGCACCCTTGGCCGGCGCTCTGCCGTTCAGCGCCACGACGCTGCGGGTTTCGCCAAGGCCGCCGGCGCCGATCGGCTTGCCCGCTTCGCCCGGCGTCAGTTTGAGCAGCGTGCCCGGTGGAAACGGATCGTTGCGGCAGGCATCGAGCAGCACGATGGTGACCGGCACCTTGGCCTTCAGCTCGGCCACGATCGATGACAGCGGCACCAGCTTCTCGCCGGCATCGTCGAGCGCTGTAATGTCGGTATCGACCGGCACCAGGAAATTCTCGCCGCCGGCTTCGATGCCGTGGCCGGAATAGTAGATAATGGCGACGTCGGCACCCTCGGCATCGTCGACGAAGCCTTCGAGGTCGCGTCGCAATTTGCGCGCGTCGCGATTGGTCGCGACATCGGTTTCGAAGCCGAGCCTGTCGAACATATCCTCGATGGCGCGGGCGTCGTTTTCCGGATTGGGCAGCTTGCCGACATGCTCATAATCGGACTGCCCGATGACGAGCGCGACGCCCTTAAGCGCCTTCGGCTCTTCAGCCCGCGCAGGAACCAGCGCGCACAAAAGTGCAAGCAGCGCGGCAAACGCCACGCCTATGCGCCCTGTTGCCCCTGAAAACAGCATCGTCGTCCCACCCCAAACCCAGCGCGCCATCTTCCGCAACGGCATGGCATCATGATGGCCGGCGCGTGGCAAGTGTTCGGGCAAGAGGTGTTCTTGTCGTGGGGAAGGGAGGCAGGAATGTCATGCTGCTCCGCGCCCCCTCCTGTCCCGCCGGCCTCTCGCCCCTCGCCCAGCGCTGCGCGGCCGCTACTTGTTTGTTGACAGGCATGCGAGGCCTACATGTGGAATTTGGCAGCAGAGGGCTGGAGGCTCCTCAAGCAGAGCGTCATCGGCTTCATCGACGACAATGCGCTGAGCCATGGGGCGGCGATAGCGTTTTATGCCACGACCTCGCTTGCGCCGATCCTGCTCATCGTTGTCGCAATTGCCGGCATGGCCTTCGGGCACGAGGCGGCGCAACTCGCCCTTTCGGCACAGATCGCTGGCCTGATGGGGCCGCAAAGTGCCGAGCTGCTGCAGGCGACGATCGAGAACGCCTCGCAGAAGGAAGCGGGAACCCTTGCCAGCATTCTGGGGCTGGTCACGCTGTTCGTCGCCGCATCCGGCGTGTTCGGCGAAATGCAGCTGGCGCTGAACGAAATCTGGAAAGTCAAACCGAGCGGGGCAACGATTTCACGAATGGTGCGGGCACGCATTGCAAGCCTGGGCCTGGTCGCCGCGCTTGGTTTCCTGCTGCTGGTGTCGCTGGTCGTAAGCGCTGCAATTTCGGCGCTCGGAGAGGTCATCAACGCCGACCTGCCGTTCGGCACCGTCATCCTGAGCGCCATCAACGGGATCGTCTCGTTTGCCCTGATCACACTGCTGTTTGCCGCAATCTACAAGGTGCTGCCGGACCGCAGCCTGCAATGGCGCGATGTCGGCATCGGCGCCGCGGTCACCGGGTTTCTGTTCACCATCGGCAAGTCGCTGATTGGCTGGTATATCGGAACCAGCGCCATCTCATCATCATACGGCGCGGCCGGCGCCCTGCTCGTCGTGCTGTTATGGGTCTATTATTCAGCGGAGATATTTCTGCTGGGCGCCGAATTCACGCGAGCCTATTCGGTTCGACATGGCAGCCGGTCCGATTTGAAGAACAAGGTGGAATTGCATGGCAAATGAGTTCACGCCGAAATTCGACCTGGCCGACAAGGTGGTGCTGGTCACCGGCGCCTCGCGCGGCATCGGCCGCGCCAGGACAACCGCACTGGGTCAAACCTAGTGTCCGGCTTCCTCATTCATTGCCGGCAAGCCAACGGACCATATTCGCCATCAGTCTTCCGTAGAACGGCCACGCGAGGAAATCCTGCGAGAGCCAATGCGGGCCGATATCGGTTGCCCAGGCAATCGTGCGGCCGCGGCCATGGCTATCGACGGCAAGGAGCGGCCAGTCGGTGCCGCGATAGTGGCAGGTCGCCAGAAGCCGGGACGAACCGTCGCGCCTGAATTCCAGCTTGTTCATGCCGAGAATCGGCGGCAAAGGCCCCTCCACCCCGGAAAAAATCGGATGTGACGACTGCAGGATGGAGGCCTGCAGGCCTTGCGGCACCTCCATGCCGTCGCAGTAGGGTAGGCAACGGACCGGCAGAACGTCCTCGACCGGGGTGTCGTGGAAACGCGCCGTCCCGAACATGCCCTGAAAGCCCATGTAACCGCCGGCCAGCATCAGCCCGCCGCCACCTTCGACATAGGCCTTGAGCACATCGAGGCGGTTGACGCCGACACGCCCGGTGCGGGCATCCGGCGTCACCAGCAATGTCAGGGCGCCGACATCGGAGATCACCACCGCCTGATATTGGGCGAGCCCATCGAGGTCATAGGGAAACTCCGCGCTGCAACGCTCGCCGCCGATCTGCGTGACCGCGATGCCTTCAGTGGTCAGCGCGGCATTGAAGGCCGTCGCGCCATTTGTCGAGGTCGCACTTGTAAGCACGTCGCTGCCGATGGCAACCGAGGTCGTCGCTGCAAAGGTTTCGCCTGCAAGCAATATCTTCATTGCCGCCCCGCACTGTTTCATTCGAGAGGTTTTTAGGAAGGGCGCCGGATGGACCGGCGCCCCCTAGAACTCAAGCCCTACAGGATCAGAATTTGAATTCGGCCAGATTTTCGGGAGTTACGATCTTGGCCGGACCAAGGATCAGTTCGCCGCCGGCGCCAATCGTGTATTCGCCGAGCCTGCCTGCCGTGAACTTCTCACCCTCCTTGCCGGTGATCTTGCATTGCGCAAACGCCTGGGCCGTCTGATAAGTAAGATAGCCAAGATCGGTGACGTTCCACCAGATATCCTGAGCCGCTTCGTCCTTGATGTATTTCGAGATCAGAGTGGCCGGCGCGAGGCCGGTCAGCTTGACCTTGCCGATCATGCCCGCTTCCTCGAGTGCACGCGCGGCCGCCGGAAGGCCGATGCCTGCCGGGACGATGATCACCTTGAGATCGGGAAACGCCTGCACCAGCGCCAATGCCTGCTGCTGGTTGATCTGTTCGCTTTCTTCGCCATAGGCCACCTGCACCAGCTTCATTTTGGAGAACTTCGGCTCGGCCGCCATTTTCGCCTTCATGAAGTCGATCCAGGCATTCTGGTTGGTCGCCGTCGGCGTCGACGACAGGATCGCGAATTCGCCTTCACCGCCGCTGAGGGCGAATGCACTTTCGAGCATCATCTCGGCGAGGCTGTCGCCCTTCACCTGATTGACGAACACCGCACGCGCATCGGCGGCCACATCGGAGTCATACGAAATCACCCTGACGCCCTGCTGAACGGCGCGCTTCAGCGCAGGCGCGACGGCGTTGGCGTCGTTGCCGGCAATTGCGATGACTCCGACCTTCTGCGAGACAAGGCTGTTGATGAATTCGATCTGCGCCTCGGCGGTCGCCTGCGATGGGGCGACCTGGGTAGCGGTGCCGCCAATTTCCTTGGCTGCCTCTTGTGCGCCTCCAAAGGCCACTTTGAAGTAGGGATCCGTGTCGAGCTTGGGCAGGAAACCGACCGTTACGGGTTCCTTGGCGCACTCCTGGCTGAAGGCCAGCGAGCTTTGCGCAAGCAGAACCGCGGATGCGAGCAGGGCTAATCTAAACGCTTTCATTGTGACTCCTCCGTCAAAATTCGGGCTTGAAGGAAGGGGCCCGAGATCACCCCTTTGTCTCGCGCATTGCGCGGGATCTGCTGAGCATCTCCTGTGTGGAGCGCCAGTAATTGCCGATCAGCAGCGAGCCGATCAGAAGCAGGCCGATGATCATGCCCTGCGCGTCGCCACCGATCTGGTTCAGCGCCAGCACGTTGCGGATGATGGCGATCAGGACCAGTGCCAGCATGACGCCGGTCAGGCGGCCCTTGCCGCCAAAGACGCTGATGCCGCCGAGCAGCACGATGGTGATGACGTCGAGCTCCATGCCGAGCGCATTGTTGGCGCGGGCGTTGGAAAGGCGCGCGGTATAGACGATGCCGGCCATCGCCGCGACGACGCCCGAGACGACGAACAGGTTCAGCACCATCCGGCGCGTGTTTATGCCGGAATAGCGCGCCACCTCGGGGCTGCCGCCGAGCGCGTAGATGCGCTTGCCGGTCGGCGTCTTCTGCAGCACGACCGCAAACACCGGCGCCAGCACCAGGAAGGGCACGATGGTCCACGGTATCTCGGTGCCAGGCAGGTTGTTGATGCCGAAATCGACGACCGCGGGCGGCAGGATGTTGACCGAGCCGGTGCCGAGCAGGATGTAGCCAATGCCTCGATAGAGCGCCATGGTGCCGAGCGTCACAACCAACGACTGCAGTCCAAGGCCCGAGACCAGATAGCCGTTGAAGGCGCCGAGCAGGCCGCCGATGACGAGCGTCAGCGGGATTGCGGCAAGTGTCGGCACACCGGCCTGGACCAGCAAGCCAAAGACGACGGACGTCAGCGCCAGCACCGAGGCGATCGACAGGTCGATCTCGCGGGTGATGATGAGCAGCGTCATCGGCAGGATCAGCAATGCCTTTTCCGAGGCGCTGGCGGCCAGTTGCGAGAGATTGAAGCCGGAAACGAAATTCGGCACGAAGATCGCGGCATAGAGGAAGATGGCCAAGCAAGAGGTCGCCAGCAGCAGATCCCAGAAGTCGATCGAACGGAGGAACTTTTTCACCGCGCCCTCGCCTGTCTTGCCTGCTCGGCCCGCCGCACGATGAAGGTGTCGATGCCGATGGCGACCAGGATCACGAGGCCGTAGACGCCCTGCAGCCACAGCGGGTCGACGCGCACCAGCGTCAGCCCGTTCTTGATGACGAGCAGCGTGAGCGCGCCGAGGATGATACCGAGCAGCGTGCCCGAACCACCGCGGATGGCGACGCCGCCGACCACCGCCGACGCGATCACGGTGAGTTCGAAGCCGAGCGCGACGCGTGCATCGATGGTCGCGTAGCGCGATGCCCACAGCGCGCCGCACAGGCCGCCGAGCAGGCCGGCCATGCCAAAGGCCAACAGAATGCGGCGGTCGACGGGGATGCCGATAAGACGCGCGCCGTCGGGATTGGAGCCGGCGGCGAACAGTTCGCGCCCGATCGCCGTGCGATAGAGCAGCACGTAGCCCAGGCACAGGATAACGATCGCGATGATGACGATCAGCGGCACGCCGGCGATCTTCAGGCCGGTCATGTCGAGCCAGGCTTGCGTGACTTCGTCGGCGCTGATCTGGTCACCGGCTGCCCAGATCGAGTTGAAGCCGCGGAAGATCGACATCGAGGCCAGCGTGACGACGATCGCCGGGATCTTTCCCCTGGTGACGACGAGGCCGTTGATCAGGCCGGCGACGCCACCGACGGCGCATGCGGTTATCAGGCCAATGCCGATGTCGAGCCCTGGATAGGCCTGGACCATGCTGGCCGCCATGTAAGCCGACAGGCCGATCACCGCAGCGATCGAAAGGTCGATGTTGCGGGTGATCAGCACCAGCATCTGCGCGAGTGCTGCAACGACGAGCAGGGCGGCATCCATCGACACGGCGGTCAGGTTTGCAGCGCTCACCATGCGCGGGTTGATGATGGTGACGGGGACGGCGACCGCCAGCATCGCGGCGAGCAGGCCGAACTCCCGCCGCTTTAGTATGTCGAGCGGTCCTTTTCTCTTCTCCTCGCCGGCGGCCTGTGCCGCCGCATCGGCGCTTTCGCCGGCCTTGGTCGCTGCTTCCAGCACCTTTTCCTGAGTGGCTTCGCCCCTGGCAAATTCGGCCGTCCGATGGCCTTCGCGCAGGACGATGATGCGGTCGCACATGCCGATGAGCTCGGGCATTTCGGAGGAGATCAGGATGATTGCCATGCCCTGGGCGGAAAGGTCGGCGATCATCGCATGCACTTCCGCCTTGGTGCCGACATCGATGCCTTGCGTCGGCTCGTCGAGGATGAGGACGCGCGGTTCGGTGCGCAGCCATTTGGCCAACACCACCTTCTGCTGGTTGCCGCCGGACAGTTCCTTTACCGGCTGCGCGTAGCCGGAAAAGCGAAGCTTCATGCGCTTCAGCCAGTCCGAAACCAGATTGATCGCGCGGTTCGTGCCGTAGAAGCCGGAGCGGGCTGCCTTGTCGAGGACGGGCAGCACGGCGTTGTCGAGGATGGAAAAATCCATCACCAGGCTCTGGCCCATGCGGTCTTCCGAGACATAGGCGATGCGCGCATCCATGGCGTCGCGTGCCGAGGCGAAACGCACTGCTTCGCCGTCGATCAGGATTTCGCCGGCATCGGGCTGGTCGATTCCGAACAGCACGCGCGCGATCTCGGTCCGCCCGCTGCCGACCAGGCCGCCGAGCCCGAGCACCTCGCCGGCATGGAGCTTGAGGTCGATATTGGAAAAGCCACCGGCGTGCGAAAGCCCCCTCGCCTCCAGCACCAGTGCGCCGGTCGCGTGGCTTCGTTGCGGATAGAGGTCGGTGACCTCGCGGCCGACCATCATGCCGATGGCAGCGGCGCGGCCAAGCTCGGCCTTCGGCTTGACGCCAATGAGACGCCCGTCGCGCAGCACCGCGATGCGGTCGGCGATGCGGAAGATCTCGTCCATGCGGTGGCCGACGAACATCATCGCCACGCCGTGCAGCCGCAGGTCGGCGACGACAGTGAACAGCCGCTCGACCTCGCGCTGCGACAGGGCGGCCGTCGGCTCGTCCATGATCAGCACCCGCGCGTCGAGCGACAGGGCGCGGGCGATCTCGACCAGTTGCTGTTCGGAGGTGCGCAACGTTGCGAGCCGGGTTTCGGCCGGCACGTCGAGGCCGACTGTCGCCAGCACCCTGCGCGCGCCGGCAAGCATGGCGGCGCTGTCGATGCCGCCGAAGCGGTCGCGCGGCATATGGCCGAGATAGATGTTTTCCGCCACCGAAAGATCAGGGAAAAGACCGGGGTGCTGGTGCATGACCGAGATGCCGGCAGCCTGGGCGTCGTGCGGCGAATGGAAGACCACAGGCTTGCCATCGACTTCGACATGGCCGCCGGTCGGGAGATACACGCCGGCCAGCAGCTTTACGCAAGTGCTCTTGCCGGCACCGTTTTCGCCAAGCAGAGCCAGCACCTCGCCTGAGCGCAATTCGAAGGACGCGTCCTTGAGGGCGATCGTGCCGCCGAAGGCTTTTGTCGCCTGAACCAGGGCAACGGGGACAGCCGCGTCGCTCTTCACCATGGCGTCGGCTTCGCCTAATGCGCCCAAGTGCAGCACCTTTCCTCCCTTGGTCCTGTTTTTTCAATTTGCTATATTAAATGGCCGAATGCCGCAACTGGAAAATTGACTTCCATGGCCGCGAAGGGCACTGTCGCGTCGCGCACGGGTGCGATTGGAGTGCTCGACCCGCGGCAGCCTCAAAGCTGCAAGCGGCTGGAGCGGCTCTGCGGGAATGAATGGGGAGGCGCCGGTTTTGTCCGGAAAAGGCAGCAATTCGGTCAAGGTTCGGCATTATAACGAGCGCTTCGTGCTTGATGCCATTCGCCGCCTGAAGGAGGCATCCAAGTCCGATCTGGCGCGCGCCGCAAATCTGACGCCGGCCGCGGTCGCCACCATTGTCGACGGGCTGGAATCTTCCGGATTCGTGAAGCAAGTGGGAAAAAGGTTCGGGCAACGCGGATCGCCGTCCACTCTCTACCGACTTGCACCTGAGCGTATCTACAGCGTCGGCATCAAGATCGGCCGGCGCGCGCTGGAAGCCGTGCTCGTCGACTTTGCCGGCGAGGTCCGCTCGCGCGAGTCGCACGAATATCGCTTTCCGGATCCCGACATGGTGCTCAAGGCCGGCAACATGTCGCTGGCCAATTTCGACAAGCTGGTCGAGGGGCTTGGCGATGCCAGCATCGTCGGCGTCGGCATCGCCTCGCCATATTTCCTCGGCGGCTGGAGCGAAGAGCTCGGCTTTCCCGACGATCTCGGCAGCCGCTGGGAAGCAATCGATCTGACGACGTTCTTCGCCACAAAGCCGAAGACCCCGGTCTTCGTGGAAAACGACGCGTCATCGGCCGCACTCGCCGAGCTCATCCAGGGAACCGGCGCGCGGTTCCGCGACTTCATGCATATCTCGATCGACACCTTTGTCGGCGGCGGACTGGTGCAAGGCGGCAAGGTCCACACCGGGCCGCACGGCAACAGCGCCGCGCTCGGTCCTTTGCCGGTCTCGCCTTCAAGCCTCGATTCGGTGGCGGCCAAGCCGGCGCGCTACCAGAGCCTGCTGCATCGCGCTTCGATCTATGTGCTGGTCAATCATCTCAAATCGCGCGGCATCGAGATCAACCGTGTGCGCGAACTCGATCCCTTGCCGCCGGGGGCGCGCGAGCCGCTGTCCGAATGGATCGACGATTGTGCCAATGCGCTGGTCGAGG
>NZ_JAMYLG010000068.1:0-13689 GCF_040317865.1 Mesorhizobium sp. M1365 | reverse complement strand
CGTGATGAGTATAAGCGTCGTCCGGTAGACCTGACGAACGCACTAGCTGAGGATCTGCGGGTCTGCCACTCAACCATAGAGCCCTACTGCCCTACTGCCCTACTGCCCTACTCCCCTAGCCGAGCATCATGACTTACCAATCCCCAATCTCCCCCGGCCGCTCCTGGTACGAAGACACGGCCGGGCCAAGGCCCGAATATCCGGCGCTCGACGGCGACCGGACATGCGATGTGGTGATTGTCGGCGGCGGCTTTACCGGCCTGTCGGCGGCGGCTCATCTCGCCAAGACAGGCGCGGATGTCGTGCTTATCGAAACGCATCGTTTCGGTGACGGCGCATCGGGCCGCAATGGTGGCCAGCTCGGCACCGGACAACGGGCCTGGGCAGAGGAACTGGAAGCGGAATACGGCTTTTCCCGCGCCAAGGCACTGTTCGACCTGGCCGAAGAGGCCAAGGCGCATCTGCTCGACTTTGCCGCGATGCACCAGATCGAGATCGACTATATGCCCGGCCAGATGTCGGTGGCGCACAAGAAGCGCTATGTCGACGACTACAAGGCGCATGCCGAGATCATGGCGAGCCGTTTCGGCTATCCGCACATCTCATTCATGGATGCCGCGGAGACAGCCGAGCGGCTGGGCTCGACGCATTATTTCGGCGGCACCCGCGACACCGGCACCGGCCATGTCCATCCGCTGAAGCTGGTGATCGGCACCGCGAAAGTCGCGGCAGAGGCCGGCGCAAAGCTTTTCGAGCAGACGCCGTCGACCGGCATCACCTCCGGCGGCGGCAAGGTCAGGGTTGCGACGCCGAAGGGCACGATCACCGCCGCTAAATGCCTGATCGGGGTCAACGCCTATGGCGGCACGCTCGAACCGGTGAGTGCCGCGCATATTATGCCGATCGGCTCCTTCATCGGCGCGACGGTACCGCTGGGAGCCGATTCCAAAATACTGCCGGGTGGCGAGGCGGTCGACGATTCGCGCTTCGTCGTGCGCTATTTCCGCAAATCGAAGGATGGGCGGCTGCTGTTTGGCGGGCGCGAGATCTATGCGGTCAACGATCCCAAGGACATCCACATCCACATCCGCCGGCAGATTGCTGAGATCTATCCGGCACTGAAGGACGTCGAGATCACTCATGGCTGGGGCGGCTACGTCGGCATCACCGTGCCGAGAAAGCCGTTCGTGCGCGAAGTGATGCCCAATGTGACCTCGATCGGCGGTTATTCCGGCCACGGCGTCATGCTGTCGAACTTTTTCGGCAAGCTTTATGCCGAGACGGTCGCCGGCAACCGCGACCGGCTGAAGCTGATCGAGGACCTGAAAATTCCACCCTTCCCCGGCGGCCGGCGTTTGCGCGCGCCACTGCTCTTCCTTGCGCTCAACTGGTACGCGTTGCGGGACAGGATCTAACCAGACGTTGCAGAATCCTTAACCGGGGCGCAGAATTCCCGGCAAGGGCGCAGTGATGCCACAATCGCGGGCGAAAGATGATGCTCGTGGGCAGCTGAACGGGGAATTTTTGCGGGCCTGCCCGCTTTTGGTTTGGGACCGATGCCGATCGAAATGCCGGCTCTCCGGCATGGGTCGTAAGAACATCGGCCCGCAAATGGAGGTGGCAAGTGTGAGAGAGCCCTTCAGTTTCGGCGCGCCGGAACGACGGCGCCTTGCGATGCAATTCGGTTACGATATGCGGCCGACGTTCTGGCACGGGGTCCGGTCGAACGCGCATCTGGTGATAGCCGCGCTTGGCACGGTCGCACTGCTCGGCGTTGCCGCGGTGGCACTGTGGCTGGCATTGCCGGCAAATGAGCGACAAGCGGCCGCAAGTCCTGAGCAGATCGTTCCGACCATCCCGGTCAAGACGACGAAGATCATGCCTGCCAAGGTTGCTGCGGCGCCGCGGACGACGGGCAAGGCAGATGCGGTTTCCCCAGCGGTGGCCGCGGCGGAAGCCGAGATACCAGCGCTGGCTCCCAACGATCCGCGCTGGACAGGGCCAAAGACGGCATCGGCCGCCGCCACGGCAGCATCCGACCAGCTGGCAAGCCAGACCGAGCAGGCGACCGATAAATCGTCTGCTTCGGTGGCATTCGCCGACCCGGCAGCAAAACCCGACGCTGCGGCATTGTTTGCCAAAGTCGCGGCTCCCGGCAGCTCAACGAAAAACAGCGGGCCCGATGGCGCGCAGACCGCCGCCATCCCCACGCCCAAGCCGCAACTGCCGACGCAGACTTCGAGCGAAGACGACAATAGCACCAAGGCAAATTCCGGAAGAGCCAATACTGCCGGTACCGGACGCATCCTGAGATCCGTCACCATGCGCACCGCCCCAAAAAAGAATGCAGCCGCCATTCTCACCGTGCCGGCCAAGACCTCGGTGCAGGTGATGAGCTGCAAGCAATGGTGCCAGATCGTCTACAACGGCAAGCGCGGCTGGATTTACAAGAGCTACGTCAAAACCGGGGCGTAGGGCCGGCAGAGCGATTGCGGGTCGCTCGCCATCAGCCAGTCCTTCGCCGGAGGCCCCGGCCGTTCAAATACAACGTCCGCCGTCGACTTCCAGCGCCACGCCAGTGATGAAAGCCGCTTCGTCCGAAGCAAGCCAAAGCGCGGCATTGGCTATGTCGAGCGGCGTCGAAAGCCGGCCGAGCGGGATCGACGCGCGGAACTTCTCGCGGATCTCGAGTGTGTCGGCGCCCATGAATTTCGCGAGCATGCCGGTCTCGCCGGCAACTGGGCAGAGGCAGTTGACGCGGATGTTCTTCGGCGCGAGTTCCACCGCCATCGATTTGGTCGCGGTGATCGCCCAGCCCTTCGATGCATTGTACCAGGTGAGGCCAGGCCGCGGCCTGATACCGGCCGTGGAGGCCGTCGTCAGGATGACGCCACCGCCTTGCCGTTCCATGACCGGCACCACTGCAAGCGCTGCGTGGTAGATCGCCTTCATGTTGACTGATGTGATCAGGTCGAAGGTCGCTTCGTCGACTTCCAGCATGTCACCGTTGCGATGGGTGTAACCGGCGTTGTTGACCATGATGTCGATGCGGCCGAAGGCGCTCATTGCGGCATTGACCATGTCGTCGAATTCGGACCGCAGCGAGACGTCGGTCTGGGTCCAGATCGCCTTTTCGCCGATCTCGCCGGCAACGCGCTCTGCGCCCTTGGCGTTCAGATCGGCGACGACTACCCGCGCGCCCTCCTCGGCAAAGCGCCTGGCCATGCCCTCGCCAAAGCCCGAGGCAGCGCCAGTGATGATTGCGACCTTATTTTTGAGGCGCATGCTTTTCTCACTCATCGTTGAAAGCGATCGATGACGCGTTTGGCCAGGCCATCGAAAGATGTGCGTCCATCGACGATTTCTCCTTTGGCTTTCGCTGCCATCCGGCTCTATGCTGCAACTGCGAAGGCTCCGGAAGCATCGCTTGCCGACAAGCCTCCGGCCAGCGCCGGTGTCAAGAGCACACGCGGATGTGACGCAATGGCACTGGCAAGTTTAAATCGATTAGATTATATCAGCCGCGTTATCGCGACCGGCGTCACAGCGGACAGACCATGACCAGCCAGATCATTCCCGTCGACCCTTTCGACTTCATCATTTTCGGCGGCACCGGCGACCTCTCGGAACGTAAGCTTCTGCCGTCGCTGTACCACCGGCAGCGCGACCACCAGTTTTCCGAGCCGACGCGCATCATCGGCACATCGCGTTCGAAGATGACCGACGAGGAATTCCAGTCGTTCGCCAGGCAGGCGATTGCCGATCATGTGAAACCGGAGGATATCGACGCCACGGAACTGAACACGTTCCTCGCGCGGCTCTCCTATATCCCGGCAGATGCAACCACAGGTGCCGGCTTCGACAGGCTGAAGAAGGCGATCGGCGACAGCGAACACATCCGCGCTTTCTATCTGGCTGTGGCGCCGGCGCTGTTCGGCGACATCTCGCACAAGCTGAAGGAGCACGGGCTGATCACGCCGAATTCGCGCATCGTGCTGGAAAAGCCGATCGGCCGCGATCTCGCTTCGGCGCGCGCGCTCAACGACCTGGTCGGCGACGACTTCCATGAAAGCCAGATTTTCCGCATCGACCACTATCTCGGCAAGGAGACGGTCCAGAATTTGATGGCGCTGCGTTTTGCCAACGCGCTCTACGAGCCGCTTTGGAATTCCGCCAATGTCGATCATGTGCAGATCACCGTGGCCGAGACTGTCGGCCTGGAAGACCGCGTCACCTATTACGACAAGGCCGGCGCATTGCGCGACATGGTGCAGAACCACATGCTGCAGCTGCTCTGCCTGGTCGCGATGGAGGCGCCGTCGTCGATGGACGCCGATGCCGTCCGTGACGAAAAGCTGAAGGTGCTGCGGGCGCTGAAGCGCATCAACGGCAACGAAGCGCCGAAGCACACGGTGCGCGGGCAGTATCGTGCCGGCGCCTCGGCCGGCGGGCCGGTGAAAGGCTATGTCGAGGAACTCGGCAAGAACAGCAACACCGAGACTTTCGTTGCGCTCAAGGCCGAGATCGGCAACTGGCGCTGGGCGGGCGTGCCGTTCTACCTCCGAACCGGCAAGCGGCTGGCGACGCGCGTTTCGGAGATCGTCATCGAATTCAAGCCGATCCCGCATTCGATCTTCGGCGAGAGCGCCGGGCCGATCTCCGCCAACCAGCTGGTCATAAGGCTGCAGCCCGACGAGGGCGTCAAGCAGTTCATCATGATCAAGGATCCGGGGCCGGGCGGCATGCGGCTGCGCCAGATTCCGCTCGACATGAGTTTTGCGCAATCCTTCGACGGCCGCGCCCCCGATGCCTATGAGCGGCTGATCATGGACGTCATCCGTGGCAACCAGACGCTGTTCATGCGCCGCGACGAGGTCGAGGCGGCGTGGAAATGGATCGACCCGATCCAGGACGCCTGGGAAAGCGGCAGGCAAGAGGCGCAAGGCTACACCGCCGGCACATGGGGCCCCTCGGCCTCGATTGCGCTGATCGAACGCGACGGGCGGACATGGCACGAGAGCAATTAGGCGGCGCCTACAACTGGCACGAATTTGCCGGACGCCAGGAGTTGGCCACAGCGCTTGCCGGCCACGTCGCCGGCCGTCTGTCAAAGGCGATCGCCGAGCGCGGCACGGCGCTGCTTGCGGTCTCGGGCGGCACGACGCCGGCGAAATTCTTCGCGGCGCTTTCGACCGTTCCGATCGCCTGGGAAAAGGTGACGATAACATTGGTCGACGAGCGCTTCGTGCCGCCCTCATCGCCGCGCTCCAATGCCGGCCTGGTTGCCGCCAACCTGCTGCAGAACGCGGCCGCCGCCGCGAATTTCGTGCCGCTCTACCACGCCGCGGCAAGTATCGAGGGTGCAGCGGTCTCCGACAGCGAGGCGCTGCAAGTGCTGCCCTGGCCACTCGACGTCGTTGTGCTCGGCATGGGAACTGATGGCCACACCGCCTCGTTCTTTCCGGATGCCGGGAACCTGGCAAGATTGCTCGATCCGTCGTCGCAAAGGGTCGTGCTTCCGGTTCATGCGGCAAGCGCCGGCGAGCCACGGCTGACGCTGTCACTGGCGCGGATCATCAAAGCCGCCTTCATCGCGCTGCATATCGAGGGCGCGGAAAAGCGCAGCGCATTCGAGGCCGCGCTTGGAACTGGAACACGAAAGCCCATTCGCGCCGTGCTCGATGCCACTCAAAAGCCCGTAGAGGTTTTCTGGGCACCCTGATCTCAACTTGGCTGCAGGTCCCGGCAACAGCCGGAAGGTGCTTGCGGGACCTCGCCTGAAAGGACCGACCGCCATGACCGCAAGACGCGATATCGAAGCCATCACCCAGCGCATCCGTGAGCGCTCCAAGCCCGGTCGCGAGGCCTATCTCGGCCGCATCGCCGAAGCCTCGAACCGCACCGCCAACCGGGCCGTGCTGTCCTGCGGCAACCTGGCCCATGGCTTTGCCGTCTGCAGCCCTTCCGAAAAGGTGGCGCTTGGCGGCGACCGGGTGCCGAATCTCGGCATTATCACCTCCTATAACGACATGCTGTCGGCGCATCAGCCTTTCGAGACGTTTCCGAGGCTGATCAAGGATGCGGCGCGCGAGGCCGGCGGCATCGCCCAGGTGGCCGGCGGCGTGCCGGCGATGTGCGACGGCGTCACCCAGGGCCAGCCCGGAATGGAGCTGTCGCTGTTCTCGCGCGACGTGATCGCCATGGCCGCGGCAATCGGCCTGTCGCACAACATGTTCGATGCCGCCGTCTATCTCGGCGTCTGCGACAAGATCGTGCCTGGACTGGTGATCGCGGCGCTGACCTTCGGCCATCTGCCGGCGGTCTTCATCCCGGCCGGGCCGATGACGACCGGCATTCCGAACGACGAAAAAGCCAAGATCCGCCAGCTCTATGCCGAGGGCAAGGCGGGACGGGCCGAACTGCTCGAAGCGGAATCAAAATCCTATCACGGGCCGGGAACCTGCACTTTCTACGGTACCGCCAATTCCAACCAGATGCTGATGGAGATCATGGGCCTGCACACGCCTGGCGCTTCCTTCGTCAATCCCGGCACGCCGTTGCGCGACGCACTGACCAGGGAGGCGACGAAGCGGGCGCTGGCGATCACCGCGCTCGGCAACGCCTACACGCCGGTCGGGCGAATGATCGACGAGCGCTCGATCGTCAACGGTATCGTCGGCCTGCACGCCACCGGCGGTTCGACCAACCACACCATCCACCTGATCGCCATGGCAGCGGCGGCCGGCATCGCCATTACCTGGCAGGATATTTCCGACATCTCGGAAGCCGTGCCTCTGCTGGCGCGAGTCTATCCGAACGGCCTTGCCGATGTGAACCACTTCCATGCCGCCGGCGGGCTCGGCTTCCTGATCCGCGAACTGCTCGACGCGGGCATCCTGCATGAGGATGTGCAGACGGTGTGGGGCGAAGGGCTGCGCCCCTACGCGGTCGAGGCCAGGCTCGGCGCCGACGGCGGCGTCGTGCGCGAGGCTTCGCCGCGCGAGAGCGGGGACGAGAAGGTGCTGGCGCCGTTCAAGAAGGCGTTCCAGCCGAGCGGCGGTCTGAAAGTGCTTTCGGGCAATCTCGGCCACGCCGTCATCAAGACATCGGCGGTCAAGCCGGAGCGGCGCATCATCGAGGCGCCGGCCAAGGTGTTCGACAGCCAGCAAGGCCTGAACGAGGCGTTCACGGCGGGGTCGCTGACCGGCGACTTCATCGCCGTCATTCGGTTCCAGGGTCCGAAGGCCAACGGCATGCCGGAATTGCACAGGCTGACCACCGTGCTCGGCATCCTGCAGGACCGCGGCCAGCATGTGGCGCTGGTCACCGACGGCCGCATGTCGGGCGCTTCAGGCAAGGTGCCGGCGGCGATCCACGTGACGCCGGAAGCGGCGGAGGACGGGCCTATCGCCAGGATCCATGACGGCGATATCATCAGGCTCGACGCCGAGGCCGGGACGCTGGAGGTACTGGTGCCAGCCCGCGATTTCGCACTGCGCCGCCCCGCGGACAGCGACCTCATAGGCAATGAATTCGGCTTCGGCCGCGAGCTTTTCGCCGGGTTCCGGCAGTTGGTGGGACGCGCCGACCATGGCGCCAGCGCCTTCGGTACGGCATGATTTTTTCGGCAATAGGGAAGAGCGGCTAATGGCTGCTCTCCACTGGATCTATTGAACCGTCAGTTCGGCTCGCGCGCCGGCCCTGACCGTTACCGTGCCTTCCTTCGAGCTGTTGTCCGATTTCTCCGAAACCACCGCGTAGTCACCGGCCGACAGGGTGGCTTGATACTTCTGATCATAGGCGTAGCCGACCGACTTGCGGGTTCCGTCGATGGCCTTCCTGGCCTCGAATATCTCGATCTTCGAGGCTCCTGGCGCGGTTATCGTCAGCATGCCGGCGTTCATCGCGATCTTCAGATCCTGATGGTCGCCAACCTTGACGCTGAACGGCTGCTCGGCCACCGCAAGGTCGACCGTCGCGACCATTACATAATCGTCGGGCGGCAGATCGAACTTGCTGTCCGGACCGTAGGCATAAGTCACCTCCTGCCTGGTTCCGTCGACGTTCTTTTTCGCCTGGAGCACTTTGAAGCCGATGCCCGAACCCTCGGCCTTGTCGCCGCCGGCAGCATAATAGGCGTTGGCGACGACACGCCCGACGCCGACGATGATGTCCTTGTCGATGACCCTGCCGGCGGCAAGCGGGATCGTCTCGATAACCATGCCCTGGCCGATCGTGACCGTCACCTTCTGGTCACCGGCCGGCAGCACGACTTTCGTGTCACCGTAATAGGTCGGCGGGGTGTCGACGCCGGGATAGCCGATTACGACAGCCGCGCCGTCATCAACGTCCGCTCCTTCGCTCGGCCTGGGGTGGATGACCAGCGTGCCGGCATTCAAGTTGAAGTGCGGTTTGGCGACCTGGCCAGGCTCTATTGTGATCTTCTGTTCGGCCCTGGCCTCGCCGGCACGCGCGACGACGATATAGTCGCCCGGCTCCAGATTGCCTCTGTAGGTGCCATATTCGGTGGTGACGGGATCGCCGCGCGTGCCGTCGGAATTCGCCTTGTAGATCTCCCAGGCATTGCCGTCGGTGACGGGATCGCCACCCTCGGCAAGCACGACGGTGGGAACGAAATTGGACTCCGCCGGCTGAGCGGGCGCCGGCTGGGGAGCAGGCTGCGGGGCGGGAGTGGGTTCAGGGGCGGGTGGCGGAGGCGCAACGGTCTCGACGAGCGCGTCCTGCAATGCCTTTTCATCCGACGCTTCGATATATTTGCCGCCGGTATTGTCGGCGAGGCAACCGATCTGCTTGCCCTCGGCGGCCGTCAGGCCGAAGCCGACGACATTGACGGTGAAGTCGACGCCAGCAGCCTCCAGTTCCTTGCCGAGCGCACAGGGATCGCCGCTACATGTCTCGATGCCATCGGTGATGAGAACGACCGTCGCCTTGTCCTCGGTGTATTTCAATGCTTCCGCCGCTTGCTTGACCGCGGCGGTCAGCGGCGTCTTGCCCTGAAATTTCAGACTGTCGGCCGCGGCTGAGATTGCACTTGCCGAGCCTGCCTGCGGTGGCACGATGAGTTCGATGTCGTCGCAACTGGCCTTCTCGCGATGGCCATAGGCCATGAAGCCTATTTCCTCCTCGGCCGGGACCGATTGCAGCACGTTCCGCAGCGATTGACGGGCGATTTCGAGCTTGGGCTTGCCGTCGATCTGCGCCCACATCGAGCCGGAGGCATCGAGAATGACGATGACGCGATCGGCGGCGAAGCCGAACCCTGTCGTCCACAGCAACAGGGCCGCCGCAGCGACGCTCTGCACAAATCCCGTCATCAAAAATCCCCCCGTCAGTCGCCGCCGCTCGGCGCCGGAAAGCTATTTGACGCCGCGTCGCGACACAAGCCCGGGTGGAGTACGAAGCTGCGCCACCTCTGTGCAACCCTCAATAGGTCGTGCGGCGTTCCTCGGAAGGCGGCCGGCCGAATTGGAGCCGATAGCTCTGGGCAAAATAGGAATGCGAGGTGAAGCCGGTGGCGATCGCCACGTCGAGGATCGGCATGTTGGTCTGGCGCAGCAGTTCGCGCGCCCGCTCGAGCCTGAGCCGCATATAATAGCGCCCGGGCGTCACACTGAGATGGCGCAGGAACAGGCGCTCGACCTGGCGCACCGACAGGCCCGCCGACTTGGCAAGCTGCACCGCCGACAGCGGCTCGTCGAGATGGTCGGCCATCAGCTCGACGATGCGGCGCAGCTTCTCCGACTTGCCGGTCAGGTCGCGTTCCGGGCCGACGCGCTGGCGGTCGCCGGCCGAGCGGATGCGCTCATGCTGGAACTGGTTGGCAACGCCATTGGCGAGACTCGAGCCGAAATCACCGCGCACGATCTCCAGCATCAGGTCGATCGAGGTGGTGCCGCCGGCGCAGGTGTAGCGCTTGCGGTCGATCTCGAAGACGTTGCCGGTGCAGTTGATCTCCGGAAAACGTTCGAGGAAACCGGCACGGTTTTCCCAATGGATGGTGCAGCGATAGCCATCGAGCTGGCCTGCTTCGGCAAGCAGGTAAGAGCCAACCGAAAGCGCGCCGAGCGCATTGCCGCGCCGGCCCCAGCTGCGCAGCGCCGCCAGCACCTTGCTCTTGCCGGGAAATTCCGTCGTCAGCCCGACCGAGACGAACAGGATATCGACCGCCGGCAGATCGGCAACGGCGTAGTCGATCTTGAGCGGCAGGCCATTGGACGCCATGACGGCGTCGCCGTCGGCCGACACCGTAGTCCAGCCATAGAAATCGCGGCCGAGCAGCCGGTTCGCCGACCGGAACGTGTCGATTGCCGCGGCCAGCGAGAACATGGAGAACTTGTCGACCAACAGAAACCCGAACTGCCGCCCGCCCTGAACGGGATCATTGGTGACCGGCCGTTCTAAGGGAACAGTGAGGTTCGGCAAGGACGCTGCTTTCTGGTCAGAAGGAAGGCCGTTTCAATCCGGCTGCGAGATAGGCGGAAGCTAGCGTGTTGGCCATCAGCATGGCAATGGTCATCGGTCCGACGCCGCCAGGCACCGGCGTGATGGCGCCGGCCGCTTTCGCTGCTTCGGCAAAGGCGACGTCGCCGACGAGGCGCGTCTTGCCTTCGCCCTTTTCAGGTGCGACGACGCGGTTGATGCCGACATCGATGACGGTGGCGCCAGGCTTGACCCAGTCGCCGCGGACCATTTCAGACCGGCCGACGGCGGCGACCAGAATATCGGCGGTGCGGGCAAGCGCCGGCAGGTCCCTGGTCCGGCTGTGTGCGATAGTGACGGTGCAGTTGGCGGCAAGCAGAAGATTGGCCATCGGTTTGCCGACGATGTTCGAACGCCCGACGACGACCGCATTGAGACCGGACAGGTCCTTGCCGCGCACCCGTTCGATCAGCAGCATCGAGCCGGCCGGCGTGCAAGGCACGAAGGCGGTCTCGAGCTCGCCGGTGCCGAGCTTGCCGACATTGATGAAGTGGAAGCCGTCGACATCCTTCTCAGGCGCGATGGTCTGGATGATCTTGCCGGAATCGATATGGCCGGGAAGCGGAAGCTGCACGAGGATGCCGTTGATGGCCGGATCGGCGTTGAGCTGGCCGATGATCTTCAACAGGTCCGGCTCGGAGGTTTCGGCCGGCAGCGTGTGCTGAACCGAATGGAAGCCGCATTCCTTGGCGGTGCGGGATTTGGAGGCGACATAGACCTGGCTCGCCGGATCCTCGCCGACGATGACCACGGCGAGACCGGGCTGCCGTCCGCCCTTTTCCGCCAGTTCGGCGGTCAGGGCCTTGACCCGCCGCACCACGTCTTCGGCGACGCTTTTTCCGTCAATCAACTCAGCCATGAACCACCCTCGACGCCTATCGCGTAAGCCTGCCGCGTTAAAACATCCATGCGGCGCGCTCCAGATATCTTTTATGCAGGCCGTTGCCCAGAACCATGTGCTGCGGGCGGACATGCAGCGCGGCATTTTCACGAAAATCGAGCCGGGCAATCCCGTCAATGCGCCGTCCCATGCCGTTAACTCGAAACCGGCATGTTTTATTCGACGCTCAGAAATAGCGGCGATGCGTGCGGTTTTCGGTGAGCTCGCGAACCGCCTCGCGGAATTCGCGCAGGCTGGCGCGGATTTCCTCGATCTGGCTTTGCTGATCGGCGGCTTCCGAGGCCTGATTTGCCTTCCTCGACCGGGCCTGAGTATAGGTCGGATGCGGCGGCGCGGGTTGCTGCGGATAAGGTGCCTGTCCGGCATAGAGCGGCTGTGGAGGGAAGGCGGGCGGCATGGCTGCGCCGGAATTTGTGGCGGCAGAAGTCTCGCCGGACGCCACCTCCTCCGGCGCGCTACCGGGCATGAGCCTGCGCAGCGCCGACAACACGGCACCGATCGGCCCTGGGCGCGCGACCTCGACCGGCGAAGCGGGAGGCGGCGCTGCCCGGTATGCTGCGTGATCGGCGGAACCGGCATCGGGGCCGCCAAGGGGGCCAGCGGGGTCGAAAAACCCATCGGCCGCTGCAGCCTCTTCCATCAGTATGGTGCCGGCCTTTGGCTCATCAGGATCGGGCTGGCTTATGCCGGCGGCTAACAACAGGATCGGACTGGCACGCGCTTCGCGGCGCGAGCGGGCAAGACGATGGCGTGTGGCGGCATCCTCGCGCCATGACGGGCCTGCGCGGTCTTCTAGCGAAACCAGCGATGCTTCGTCCTCGCCGCGCACCGCCTCGACGAGCGACAGCAAGGACTGCTCGTTCCTCCAGTGTTCACGATTTTTCCTATAAGCCATGGTTTCTGGAGCCTTCCCCTCGGGCTGGGACGTAGCGACCGCCACTGGTTAAGCGATGCTAAACAGGCATAGGAAATAAAAGGTTAATTTGGTCGCCGCGACTGCGCGACTACATGCGCATCCCAACCGCAAGGTCGGGGTTTCCGCCTGATCACGGTCCCAACAGGGCTTCCCCGTCCTGCCGCGAACGTCTATGGGGAAGCCATCTCTATGGGAGGCTTTCGATGACGATCAGGCTTGTTCTCGCCGGTTGCGGCAATATGGGCTACGCCATGCTCTCGGGCTGGCTGAAAGCCGGCAAGCTCGCTCCGGCTGCGGTGTTCGTGGTCGAGCCCAATGCCGAGTTGCGCAAGCGTGCCGAAGCACTGGGCTGCGCTGCCGGCGCGGATGCTGGCGCCATACCGGCGGACGCCGTGCCGGCCCTCGTCGTCCTTGCGGTCAAGCCACAGGTGATCCGCGACGTCACGGCTGGCTACATCCGCTTCAACGATGGCCGGACCACCTTCCTCAGCATCGCCGCCGGAACGCCGGTGGCCACGTTTGAAGGTATTCTCGGCGACCGCGCGCCGATCGTGCGCTGCATGCCCAACACGCCGGCGGCGATCGGCAAGGGCATGATGGTGGTGTTTTCCAACAGGCTGGTTTCCGACGAAACCAAACGCTTCGTCGCCGACCTGCTTTCGGCGAGCGGGCAAGTGGCCGATATCGACGACGAGGCCCTGATGGATGCGGTGACGGCAGTCTCCGGGTCGGGGCCGGCCTATATCTTCCATTTCATCGAAGCGCTGACCGTGGCCGCCGAGAAAGCCGGCCTGCCGACCGGGACTGCCAAGCTCTTGGCAATGCAGACGGTCTACGGCGCCGCCTCGCTGGCCGCCGAAAGCGGCGAGGAGCCGGGCGTGCTCAGACAGCAGGTGACCAGCCCCAACGGCACCACGGCTGCGGCCCTTGCAGTACTGATGGGCGAGGACCGGCTGACGCGCCTGCTCACCGAGGCGGTGGAAGCGGCGCGGCTGCGGTCTATCGAGCTGGGGAGGTAGGGCTTCTGGGGGAGCCGGTCGGCGGTGACGATCGATCGTTCCTTTCGGCATTAGCTACCGGTAGAAAGCCGTTACGCGGCGTTCCTTCGCGCCCTCCACTGTCCTGCCGACATCAAAATCGCGATAGCCTAGAATGTCGACAGATATCAGCGATGTCCCCACAAGTCGTCGATCTCGTCCTTGTTCAGGGGCCGCCCGTCTTTGCCGGCTTTGGCTTTGAGATCATCGACAATGGCCGCGAGCCGCTCTGCCAGAGAAAGGCGTCCATATCGCGATAGCCTAGAATGTCGACAGATATCAGCGATGTCCCCACAAGTCGTCGATCTCGTCCTTGTTCAGGGGCCGCCCGTCTT
>NZ_JAMYLG010000067.1:0-13767 GCF_040317865.1 Mesorhizobium sp. M1365 | reverse complement strand
GAAAACGACGCAAAACAACCGTTGCAGGCAGGGCGCCGTCCACATATGGATCCCAGGGTCTCCGCGACGGAGCTTCGCTCCTGCTTCGCCCAGGGATGACGAAGGTGAGGGGCCTCGGCCAGCCTTACGGTCTTGCCTCAGCGCGTCAATTGCTGATTCATCCAAGGCGGTTAGCCGCCTTTTCTCCCGACCTGATTCAACGACCTCGCATAACGATCCAAACGAAAGGACCAAGCCATGGCCACGACGAAACTTCTGAGCGATGCCGAGGTGGAAAAAATCCCGGCGGTCAAGGCGGTATTCGACGACATCCGTGCGACGCGCAAATCCGATTTCGTCAACAATTTCTGGCGCGGGTTGGCCAATGATCCGGCGTCGCTGAAGCGGGTGTGGGAGCAGCTCAAGGCGGTGATGGTCACTGAGAGCGCCATCGATCCGCTGACCAAGGAGATGATCTACATCGCCGTCTCGACCGCCAATGGCTGCTCCTATTGCGTCCACTCGCACACCGCCGCAGCGCGCGCCAAAGGCATGACCGACGCGCAGCATGGCGAACTGGTGTCGATCATCGGGCTGGCCGGGCAGACCAACCAGATGGTCACCGCGCTGCAGATCCCGGTCGATCCGCAGTTCGAGGTGCGGTGAGGTGAGGCGCGGCGCCTTCCCTTCTCCCCTTGTGGGAGAAGGTGGCCGAGCGAAGCTCGGTCGGATGAGGGGTGCTGGACGGATCGCGGCCGTGGAGACGTAAGCGATTCAAATCGCTGGGATTTTCTCCGCCTAGTTTCTTCCAGCACCCCTCATCCGTCTCGGCGCTACGCGCCGATCCACATTCTCCCACAAGGGGAGAAGGGACGCGCGCTACACCGGCCGATAAACCTTCTCCGCCGTGTTCCAGAAAATATCGGCCTCGGCCGCCGCGCCGTGTTTCGCCACCGCCTCCCGGTGCGCCCTGATCAGCTCGGCGTGGCTGGTCCACAGCTTCTCGATCGGGAAGTTCGAGCCGAACATCAGGTGGTCGCTGCCGAGGATGTCGATGGTGTTGTCGACGATATAGCCGATCAGCGCCGGGTCGTTGTGGTGGACGAAGGTGCCGAGGCCGGACAGCTTTGCATAGAGGTTGGGCGCCGCTGACAGCGTGCGCAGGCCTGCCTTCCAGGCCTCGGTGGTTTCGGGCTCCATGTCGGTCAGCATGCCGGCATGGGTGAGGATGAAATTGGTCTCGGGGTTCTCGCCGACGAGCGTCAGCCCATCCTTCATCTGGGCGGGGAAAAGCTGCAGGTCGAAGGACAGGCCGTAATGCTTGAGCCGCGCGACATTGGCCCGCACCTTCGGGTCGATGACCTGATCGGCCGAGGCGGCGAAGCGGAAGGCCGGCGTTTGGTGCCAGTGCAGCTGCATGCGCACGCCGCGCAGCAGCGGATACTTGATCAGCCGGTCGATCTGGGAACGCACGTCGTCCACGGTCATGTCGGCATAGCCGACGATGGCGTGCGGCCAGCCGGTTTCTTCCGCGGTCTTCTGCAGGAACGCGACCTCGTTCTCGAAATCCTCCTTGGCCCAGTTGGTCTGGACATAGACCGCCTTCTCGACGCCCGAGCCTTGCTCGTCGGCGAGGAATTCCTCGATCGGATAGTCGCGGCGGATCGGCTCGTAAGGGCCAAAGATGCGCGGCACCATCGGCCCGACCAGCCATGGCTGGTCCTTTTGGCGCCAGATGTGGAAATGCGCGTCGATCGCCTTCTGCATCACGAAACCCTCTTCCAGATTGCCGCGGCCGCCGGGGCGGGGCGGGCGAGCGACAGGATGAACTCGGTGACGCCCGCGATGGACGAGCCGTCGACCAGGTCGTCGAGCACCGGCAGGATGGCGCGAAGTGCTGCCGTGGCCGGCCGGAAGCGCGGATCGCCGGCCAACGGCGTCGCCAGCGAAAGCCGAAAGGCGCGGGCGCTCAGCCGGCGCATCGCCGTCTCCAGCTCGGCATGATCGCCGCGCTCCAGCGCATCCGACAGGATGACGATCGCCGCCCCGCGTGCAAAGGCGGAGAAGCGCGGCACCGATAGAAACGCGAGCAGCGTCGGTCCCATACGGGTGCCGCCGTCCCAGTCGTCGACCTGGGCAGCGGCGCGGGCCAGCGCCTGGTCGCGGTCGCGAATGCGCAGCGGCGAGGTGATGCGGGTCAGCCGTGTGCCGAAAGTGAAGACCTCCGCCCGGTCGGCGCCTTGCACGGCCGCATGCGCCAGCTTGAGATAGTCCGATGTGTAGAGCTTCATCGAGCCGGATACATCGATGAGGATGAGAAGCTTGCGCGGCACCGCCTGCCGCCGGCGCAGCAGCGGCGAGGGGATATCGCCGTCGGCGCTGACGATCTCCCTAAGCGAACGGCGCAGATCGAGCTTGCCGCGCGCATGCGTGCGTACGGTGCGGAAGGAGCGGCGCGCGGGCAAAGCGGTGGCGAGCTTGCGGCGGAAGGCGGCAAGCCCGTCGCTATCGCGATGGAACTCGCGGACGCTCAACTGTTCGCTCGCCGAAGACAGTTCGCCGCCTTCCTCCTGGCGGATCACTTCGATTTCTTCTTCGCCCGTTGCACCATCGTCCTTGATGCGGGTTTCCTCGTCGGCCTCGCCCTCGATCAGCGCCGCGGCATCCCCATAGAAATGGCTCCGGAAATGCGCCTCGAATTCGTCGCGGCGGTCGGGCGGCGGCGCCAGCGTGGCGAGGGCCGCCTCGCGGATGTCGGCCATCGAGCGCGGCCCGAGCAGCGTCACCGCCTGCATGAAACCGGACACCTGTTCGGGCGCGACAGCAAAGCCATAGCGGCGGAGCAGCCGGCCGAAGCCGAGGAACGGCGTGGTCGCACGGGGCAAGCTTTCCGGACGCATCATTCCTTCGCGCCCCCCTCTGTCCTGCCGGACATCTCCCCCTCAAGGGGGGAGATCAGACATCTCGCCGGCTTTCGCCAATCTTCAACGTTGCAGAATTGAGCGGAGCGCCCAAGCTGCCAATCTTCCCCCTTGAGGGGGAGATGTCCGGCAGGACAGAGGGGGGCGCTGTCCCGCCAGCGTCGCGCACTAGCCCTGGGGTATCGCGCTAGCGCGCTTCGATCGTGCATCACGCCAGCGCCTCCTCGACAATCTTGCCGAGCTCCGGCGCAATGCAGGAAAGGTCCTCCTCGTCTTTGATCAGCACGCCAATGGCCCGGCGAAACGCTTCCGGCCACGGGCTGCCGCCTTTTTCGAGGATGGTCGCGGCATTGGCCCACTCGACCGCCTCGGCGATGCCTGGTGGCTTGGCCAGCGGACGGGCGCGAATGCCGCGCACAGCAGCAGCGACGGCGCGGGCCGTGGCCTCGGCGACATCGCCGGCGCGCAGCATGATGATCTCGGCCTCGCGCCCGGCGTCGGGATAGGTGATCCAGTGATAGACGCAGCGCCGCCGCAGCGCTTCGGCCAGTTCACGGGTGCGGTTCGAGGTCAGGATGACGATCGGCTGCGCCGTCGCGCGAATGGTGCCGCGCTCGGGAATACTGATTTGGAAATCGGACAGGAACTCCAGCAGCAGCGCTTCGAATTCATGGTCGGACCGGTCGATTTCGTCGACCAGCAGGACGCGCTTTTCCGGCGCCTTCAGCACCTGCAGCAGCGGCCGCGCGATCAGGAAACGGTCGTCATAGATGTCGATCTCGTGCTCGCCGGCGTGGCGGATGGCGAGCAGCTGGCGCTGGTAGTTCCACTCGTATAGCGCATGTGCGGCGTCGATGCCCTCGTAGCATTGCAGCCGCACGAGATCGCGCCCGAGCACTTCGGCAATCGCCTTCGCCGCCTCCGTCTTGCCGACGCCGGGCGCGCCTTCGAGCAGCAGCGGCTTGCCCAGCCGGATCGCCAGGAAGATGGCGGTGGCCAGGCTTTCATCGGCGAGATAGTGCGAGGCGGCGAGGCGGGACGCCACCGCCTCCGGCGAGGTGGCGACTGTCTCTGCGCTTGAAGTCCGGGCGCTTCTCTTGGGCATTTCCGGCACTCAGTTCGGGGCTTGCGCCTTCAGCGCCCGCAGAATGCGCTCCGGCGTGATCGGCAGTGTATCGATGCGCACACCGACGGCGTCGAAGACGGCATTGGCGACCGCCGGGATCTGCGGGTTGGCGCACATTTCGCCCGGCCCCTTGGCGCCATACGGCCCGTCCGCCGAGGGCCTCTCCAGCACGATGATATCGGTTTGAGCGAGATCGCCAGGACCCGGCATCAGATATTGGTTGAAGTCGGTGCCGCCATGGTCGCGATTGGGATAATAGGGTTCGGTCGTTTCGTAGAGCGCATGGCTGATGCCCATCCACGAGCCTCCGACGAGCTGCTGCTCGACCATTTTCGGGTTCAGCGCGCGGCCGATCTCAAAGACGTTCTTCACGGTCAGCACGGTGACCTCGCCGGTCTCGTCGTCGACCTCGACCTCGGCAACCGTGCAGGCGTGGGCGTAGCAGGTCGACGGCTTCATCGCGCCGGTTTCCTTTTCCGGATAGGAGCGCGGGATCAGAAACATGCCGCGGCCGGAAATCGAACGGCCGCGCTTGAAATGCGCCGACAGCGCGACATCGAAGATCGAGATCGATTTCTGCGGCGCGCCCTTGACCAGGATGTTGCCTTGCCCGTCGGTCTCGAGGTCCGACGCATTGACCTCCAGCTCCTCGGCCGCCACTTCCAGCATCACCTGGCGGGCTTCCCTGGCCGCCTGGATGACTGCATTGCCGGCCCGGTGTGTGCCGCGCGAGGCGAAGGTGCCCATGCAGTGCGGGCCGGTGTCGGTGTCGGCGGTGTCGACGACGACACGGTCGGTCGGCACGCCGATCGTGTCGGCGCAGATCTGCGCCATGATCTGCTTCATGCCCTGGCCGAGATCGACGCTCGACAGCGTCACCATGAAATTGCCGGTCGGCGTCGAATGCACCAGCGCCTGGGTCGGGTCGCCGCCGAGATTCATGCCGGTCGGATAATTGATCGCGGCGACGCCGCGTCCGCGCCTGATCGCCATCTCAAGCTCCCTTCGCGTAAGACGACATCGCCATGAATTTTTCCGCTACCGGCCAGTTGGCGGCGCGCGAGGCTTCCTGCATGCACTCGATCAGCGCAGCACCCTCGGTCGGCTGCCGATGTGCTTTCATGTCGCCATCGCGATAGGCGTTGATGAAACGGAATTCGAGCGGGTCCATGCCGATCAGCCGGGCGAGCTTGTCCATCTGTACCTCTAGCGCGAAATCGCCAATGGTGACGCCGAAGCCGCGCATCGCCGAGGACGGGGTGCGGTTGGTGTAGACGCAGTAGGTGTCGATCCAGACGTTCGGGATCGTATAGGGGCCGGGATAATGGCCGGCGCCCTTCTGCGCGCCGTAGGGCGAATGGCGCGAATAGGCGCCGGCGTCGGTGTAGCCCGTGACTTTACGCGCGACGATGCGGCCGTCGTTCATGACGCCGTCCTTGATGACGACTTTCTCGGCGGCGCGCGGCGAGGAAATCTGCATCTCTTCCTCGCGGCTGTAGATAAAACAGACCGGTCGTCCTGTTATTTTGGCGCCAAGGATGGCGATCGGCTCGACGATGACGTCGACCTTGCCGCCAAAGCCGCCGCCGACAGTGCCGCCGACGAAATGCAGCTTGTTGCCGGGCATCTGCAGGATGATCGAGGCGTTATCGAGAGTGAAGAACATCGCCTGCGTGTTGGTGTAGCAGGTGAAGCGGTCGTTGCCCTCCGGCGCGACGATGCAGCCTGTCGTCTCGGTCGGCGCATGCTCGATCGGTGAAGACTGGTAGGTCTGTTCGAGCACGTGGTCGGCCTCGGCGAAGCCGGCTTCGACATCGCCGAAGCGCACCTTGCGGCATTCGCCGCTGTCGTAGAGGTAATAATTCCGGCCGTGATATTCATTGACGATCGGCGCGCCGGGCTTCAGCGCTTCGTCCATGTCGAAGACGGCGGGCAGCACTTCGTAATCGACCTTGACCTTGGCGGCGGCTTCCTGCGCGGCGCGCTCGGTCTCGGCCAGCACCGCCACCACGGCCTCGCCCTTCCAGCGCACCTTGCCGTCGGCCAGCACCGTCTCGTCCTCCGGCCCGATCTGGATCAGGATCAGGATGGTGTAGACATTGTGCGGCACATCCTTGGCGGTCAGCACCTTGACGACGCCGGGGTGCTTTTCCGCCTCTGACGTATCGATGCTGCGGATGCGGGCGTGATGATGCGGGCTGCGCACCATCTTCAGGTGCAGCATGCCGGGAAAATTGCGGTCGGCGAAATAGGCGGTCTTGCCGGTGACATGGCCGGGCGAATCCGAACGCGGCCGCGGCTGGCCGATCTCGTGCAGATCGTCCTTGCGCTGGTCGGCAAAGTAGCTCTTGCGGAGTTCCATCTTTTTGACTCCCCTCAAGCCGCGTTCTGCGAATTGGAGCGCGCGGCGCTCAGCACCGCCTGGATGATCGGTTCGTAGCCGGTGCAGCGGCAAATATTGCCGGACAGTGCCTCGACCACATCCTCGCGGCTGGGGTTCGGGGTGTGATCCAGCAGCACCTTGGCGGCCATGATCATGCCCGGCGTGCAGAAACCGCATTGCGTGGCGAAAGCATCGAGGAAAGCGCGTTGCAGCGGATGCAGCACGCCGCCTTCCGAAAGCCCCGTGGTCGTGGCGATAGTTGCGCCATTGCAGGTCTCGGCCAGCGTCAGGCAAGACAGCCTGAGCTCGCCGTCGATGATGACCGAGCAGGCGCCGCAGGTGCCTTGGTGGCAGCCGCCCTTCGGCGAGGTGTCGCCGATCTTGTCGCGCAGCGCATGAAGCAGCGTCGTGCCGCTGTCGATGAATTCGGCCTTTTCGGCACCATTGAGCGTGAACTGAACCGGGACCTTTGCCATCTTTTTACTCCTTTCGCCGCAGCCAGGCGGATGCCACGGTCTTTCAGGCGAGCAGCAGCCGGCCGAGATGGACCGGCAGGACTTCGTTGCGATACCAGGCACTGGCGATCGGATCGGTTCGCGGCGAAGTGCCGTCGCGGGCAACAGCCAGTGCCGGTGCGATGCCCTCGCTGGTGAGTTCCCGGCCAATCAGGGCCTTCTCCGCCGCCCTGGCACGGATCGGCCGGTCGGCCATGCAGCCGAGCGCGATCCGCGCTGACGACACGGTGCCGTCCGGTGCGTGCTCCAGCACGGTCGCGATGCTCAGCACCGAAATGCCCTTTGGCTTGACCCTCGACACTTTCAGGAAGCGAAAGCCGCCTTCCTTCGGAAGCGTGAAGCCGACCGCGGTGACGATGGCGTGGTTGCTTTCGCGTTTCGCCAGGAAGGTTTCGATCGGGAGTTCGCCGTCGCCGATGTTGACGGTTGCGTCCAAGGCCAGCAGCGCAACGGTGAAATCGCCGTAAGGCGCTGGCGCGAAGAGATTGCCGCCGACCGTTGCCATGTTGCGGATCGCCGGGCCGCCGACGGCGCGCGCGGCGTGGGCCAGCGGGGCGAGATCCGGATGGCGGGCGATCGCCGCCATGGTCACCGAAGCGCCGATGCGGACCTCGCCGCCGGAAATGTGGATGACCGACAGCGCCGGTTCGGTCGACCTGACGAAACCGGAGATCGACACGTCGCCTTCATTGGCGGCGCGCACCACCAACGTGCCGCCACCGAGGTAGCGGGTGCCGGCGGCTTTCAGCGCCGCGCTGGCATCCTTCACCGTCGCGAAACTCTGCAGTGCAAGCGCCATGGAACGCTCCCTTTACGCCTGGCTCTGGCCGGCAAAATGGGCCTTCAGGGCGTTGAACCCGCCCTGGAAGACGTTGGCGCCCATGCCTTCGGCCAATTTATCGGCTTCCTCGGGAACGGCGTCGAAGCTGGCGGTCCATTCGGCATAGGTGCGGTCGCCGTCGGTCACCCGCCGCAACTGCAACGTCGCCTTGTGGTTGGTGAGCGGCTGCGGCGTCTCCAGGATGGCGTAGCTGACGAGGAAGTTCTCGTCGGAGAAATCGAGCAGCTTTTCGCGGAGGCGGGCGCCGCTGGCGAGCTGGAAATTGCGCACGCAGCCGATCGTGCCGGCATCCTTGCCGTCTTCGATATGGCTTTCGACCATGCGCGGGTGCCAGGTCGGCAGGCCGTTGAAGTCGCGTATGCGCGCCCAGACCTTTTCGACCGGTGCGTCGATGACGCTGGAGATGGTGACTTTCGCCATATGATCGTTCCCTTGCAAATCAGCTGCTTGGGAGGGTAGGGCGGCAGGCTCGGCAGCGCTTATCAATGCGTCTTGAACGCCTATCAAATAGTCTGAAAAACGGGCGCTCAGCTGATCGCCCGCGCCGCCTCGCGGTAAAGCGTCGGCGGGACGCCGACATGGTCGCGGAAGAAGCGCGAGAAATTGCCTTGCGTGGTGAAGCCGAGATTGCAGGCGACCGAGATCAGCGGCTCCTGCGACCACTGCAACTGCCGCACGGCTTCCTCCATGCGCAGCGTGTTCCAATAGACGTTGGGCGTCAGATTGGTCTGTTCCTTGAACAGCGCGAAGAAATGCGGCCGCGACAGGCCGACGCTGCGCGCCACGTCGTCGAAGCAGATACGCTCGCAGACATTGGCTTTCATCAGCTGGATCGCCTTGCGGACGCGGAAGTCCTGCATGGTGCTGACGCGGGTGCGCACGGTCTGCGGTGCGGACGCGTCGGCGGCATCGAGCACGCTGTCGATGAAGCGCTCGATCTCGTAATTGGCGATGTCGTCGATCCTCTCATTGTCGCTGAGATGATCGAGAAGGTTGGCCGCCGCCTTGTGCAGCCAAGGCTCGAGCGTGATTGCCGGGGCGGAGAACAGCGGCGCGGAGGAAGGCAGCTCGCGGCGCCTTCGAGCCCAGTCCGGATCGATGTAAAAGGCGAGGAACAGGCCGGGCGTGCCGTCGCGGGACAGAGCGTGGCTGTGCGGCTGGAAGGAATTGATGCCGGCGGCGGTGCCCGGTCCAAGCCGTACCGTCTCGCGGCCGATGGTCATCTCGCCGGCGGTGCCTTCCAGCCAGATGATGATATGCGCCTCGACATGGGCATGGGTGACGAAGTCGCTGGCGACGTTCAGGACAGAAACATGTCCGAACCGGCCCCAGTAGAGCCTGATCGCTTCCGTCATGGGTATATCCTCCCGCAGGCGACTGGCCTCCCTTCGCCTGCTGCGAGCGATTGTGCGGCGCAGTTCGGGCTTGCGTCAAGACGGATGTGCACGTCCGGGCGCCGGCCATGCGCCGCACCGGCGGATTATCAGACCCGGCGATAGGAGCGCGTCCCCTTCTCCCCCTGTGGGAGAAGGTGGATCGGCGCGCTAGCGCCGAGACGGTTGAGGGTGTTGGAAGAAATGAGGCGATGCCAAACTGGAGCACCCCTCATCCGTCGCCTTCGGCGACACCTTCTCCCACAAGGGGAGAAGGGGGAGGCTGCGCTTGAACGTCAGTCGTTGCGCCTGAAATTGCGGATGCGGTCGAACAGCACGGCGAGCAGGATGGCGCCGCCGATGAACACGCCTTGCCAGAAGGCATTGATGCCGAGCAGGCCGAGGCTGTTGCGGATGACCTCGATCAGCGCCGCGCCGACGACCGCGCCGAAGGCTGTGCCCATGCCGCCGGCCAGGTTGGCGCCGCCGATGACGGTGGCGGCGATCACCTGAAGCTCCATGCCGTTGCCGAGATTGGTGGTGACCGCGCCCAGCCAGCCGGTCTGGATGATGCCGGCAAGGCCAGCCGCCATTGCCGAGATCATGTAGACGACGACCTTGATCTGGCGCACCGGAACGCCGGTCAGCGTTGCCGCATGCTCGTTGCCGCCGATGGCGAAGATGTGCCGGCCGAATTTCGTCCAGCGCAGCACAAAGCCGGTAATCAACGCCAGCACGATCATGTAAAGCACCGGATTGGCGATGCCGAACACCCAGGCGCCGCCGCCCAGCGCCAGCAGCTTTTCGTGGTCCGGCCCGAACTGGAAGACGACGGTGTTGTTGGAGGCGACCATGGCTAGGCTGCGTGCGATCGACAGCATGCCGAGCGTCACCACGAAAGGCGGAAAGCCGAGATAGGCGATCAGAACCCCGTTGAAGGCGCCGATGATCAGCGCCGTCGCGATCGCAGCGCCAATGCCGATCTCGATGCCGTAGCCGGCATGCATGGTGACGGCCAGCACCATCGAGCACAGGCAAAGCACCGAGCCGACCGACAGGTCGATACCGCCGGTGATGATGACGAAGGTCATGCCGAGCGCGACGATAGCGACGAAGGTGATGTTGCGGGTGATGTTGTAGAGGTTCTTGGTCGTGGCAAAGGAATCCGTGGCCACCGACAGGAACAGGCAGGCGAGGATGACCGCGATCACCACCCAGAAGGTCTGGCTGGCAAACACCTTGCTCAGCAAGGTGTGCTGCTTGTGCGCGATCGTCTGATCAAGGGTGACTGCCATTATCGACCTTTTTTACTCATGGTTGAGGCGTCAATCATACCTGTTCGATGGCGCCGGTGATGAGCCCGGTGACTTCTTCCGGCGAACTCGATGCGATCGTCTTGTCGGCGACCTTGCGGCCGCGCCGCATGACGATGACGCGGTCGGCAACGTCAAAGACGTCGGGCATGCGGTGGCTGATCAGCACGACGGCGATGCCCTGGTCGCGCAAATGGCGGATCAGGTTCAATACCTCGGCGACCTGGCGCACCGAGATCGCCGCCGTCGGCTCGTCCATCAGCACGATCTTGGCCTGCGAAAGCATGGTGCGGGCGATCGCGACCGCCTGCCGCTGGCCGCCCGACATTTGTTTGACCAGGTCGCGCGGGCGCGTTTCGGATTTCAGCTCGGCGAAGATCTGGCCGGCGCGCTTGTACATCGCGGCATAGTCGAGGATGCGAAGCGGCCCGAGGCCGCGGCGCAATTCACGGCCGAGATAGACGTTGGCGGCGGCCGTCAGATTGTTGCACAGTGCCAGGTCCTGATGGACGATTTCGATGCCGTGCTGGCGCGCCTCGACCGGCTTGTGCAGGATCAGCTCCTTGCCGTCCATCTGCATCGTGCCATGGCTCGGCGGGAAATTGCCGGCGATCATCTTGACCAGCGTCGACTTGCCGGCGCCGTTGTCGCCCATCAGGCCGACAACCTGTCCGGCCTCGATCGACAACGAAACGTCGTTGACCGCCTGGATGGCGCCAAAATGCTTCGAGATGTTGGTGAGTTCGAGAACCGCCACCAGCCTTCTTGCCTCCCCGTGCTTTGCGGCCTGCGGTTCTGCCGCGGCCATTCGCTCTCCCCAGTTCCTCCCGGAAGCAGCGATTTTGCCCATTTACGCATAAGCCTCCTTGGCGTCAACCACGGCTTCTTTCGAAAAATCAGTTTTGTAGGACAAATAGCATTGACGTCGGTGACAAGGCGATATTAGCTAAGCGTCGGAGGAGCTTGCGCCGAGCCACCGGGTTGCCGGAAGGAATCGGTGAGGGTTTGTCGGTCAGGGATCTGGTAACCAGCGATATCTGTCGGTGCCGGTCTGAGACTGAATATGAAAATGCTTATCGACCTGGCTTGGCGACACGAGTGCTACGTCCTCTGTCATCTTGCTCCGGGTCGATCTGTGTGTGGCGGGCACGCGGTGTCCGTTTGTTTCAAAGGGAGGACTGACATGAGGAAATCACTATTGCTCGCTGCCGCCGCCGTCATGGCGCTGGGTGCCGGGCCGGCCATGGCCAAGAAACAGCTCGTCATCGTCGTGAAGGGGCTCGACAATCCATTCTTCGAGGCCATCCACCAGGGTTGCGAGAAATGGAACAAGGAAAACGCCAGTTCGGAATATGAGTGCTTCTACACCGGACCGGCATCGACCTCGGATGAGGCCGGTGAAGCTCAGATCGTCCAGGACATGCTGAGCAAGCCCGATACGGTGGCAATGGCGATTTCGCCATCGAACGCGCCGCTGATCGCGCAGACGATCAAAAGCGCCAATCCGTCGATCCCGATCATGACCCTCGACGCCGACCTCAGCAAGGAAGACGCGGCGCTGCGCAAGACCTATCTCGGCACCGACAACTACCTGATGGGTCACAAGATCGGCGAATACATCAAGAAGGCCAAGCCGAATGGCGGCAAGATCTGCACCATCGAAGGCAATCCGGCGGCCGACAACATCCTGCGCCGCGCGCAGGGCATGCGTGACGCGCTTTCGGGCAAGGACGGCCTCGCGGCGCTGGCAGGGGAAGGCGGCTGGACGGAAGTTGCCGGCTGCCCGGTGTTCACCAATGACGACGGCGCCAAGGGCGTGCAGGCGATGACCGACATCCTCGCCGCCAATCCCGATCTCGACGCCTTCGGCATCATGGGCGGCTGGCCGCTGTTCGGCGCTCCGCAGCCCTACCGCGACCTGTTCAAGCCGATGGCCGACAAGATCGCCAGCAACGCCTTTGTCATCGGCGCCGCCGACACGATCGGCGACGAGGTGGCGATTGCTCGTGACGGGCTGGTGACCGCGCTGGTTGGCCAGCGGCCGTTCGAGATGGGCTACAAGGCGCCCTCGGTGATGATCGACCTGGTCGACGGCAAGCCGGTCGCCGATCCGGTGTTCACCGGCCTCGACGAATGCACCAAGGACACCGTCGACACCTGCATCCAGAAGTAGGTTCGCAGTTTCGGGGCGCCCGTCGGGCGCCCCGTTACGCATCGTCCATACAAACGCACGAGGCGACGCTGCTTTGGAGCGTAGGCCGCTGCTTTGTCGTGCCCTGAATTCAGGCTTTCGACAAGAAGCTGCCGGGGAATACGAATGCCGGACGCGACATCAAAAAAGCAACCCGCCAAATTGAAGGCAGAGCCTGGGCGGCCGGCCGTCGTTCGGCGCGCCGACGCCGCACATTTTCCCGGCTCGAGCGTGCATGCCTCGCTCGCCAACGAAATCGGGCTGAGGATCGTGCGCGGCGACTATCCGCCGGGAACCATCCTGCCCAACGAAGCCAAATGGTCCGAGACCTTCGACGTCAGCCGCTCGGCGGTGCGCGAAGCCATCAAAATGCTGATGGCGAAGAGCCTATTGGCGTCACGCCCGAAGATCGGCAGCTGGGTCGAGCCGAAGGAGCGCTGGAACCTGCTCGATCGCGACGTGCTGGCCTGGTACGCGACCTCGCCGGACCGCGAGGTGTTCCTCAGGACCGTGCAGGAATTCCGCCACATCATCGAGCCGGAGGCCAGCGCCTTTGCCGCGATGCGGCGCACCGACGAGCAGATGGCCGAGATCAGCCAGGCCTGCCGCGAGATGGGCGAGGCGACCAACCTGCAGGAGCGGACGCGCGCCGACACGCGGTTTCATCTCGCCATCCTGCGCGCCTCGGGCAACGATCTGCTGGTGCCGCTCGGCGTGCTGATCGAATCGGCGCTCGACCATTTGTTCCAGTTCGTCACCCGCGAGACCAGCGATCAGCGGCGGGCGCAGGCACTGCACGAGGCGATCGAGAAGAACATCCGCCTGCAGCGACCGGCTGCAGCCCGTGCCGCGGTGCACAGGCTTCTTGCCAACACCGACGATGTCATCGGCCGGTCGCGGCGGTGATGGTTGCACAGGGCAGCGTTGCTCAGAACGATTGCAAAACTCGCATTCCTTCGCGCCCCCCTCTGTCCTGCCGGACATCTCGCCCACGAGGGGGCCATCGCAGATAGCAAGCCGAGGCTTTCGCTCTACGACGTACCCCCACCCCTAACCCCTCCCCACAAGGGGGAGGGAGACTTCCGTTGGCGCTGACCTCGGCAAATTGCCTGCCTTTCGGCGCCA
>NZ_JAMYLG010000066.1:0-14053 GCF_040317865.1 Mesorhizobium sp. M1365 | reverse complement strand
GAAATCCCCATAGCCATCGCCTGTGGCCCGCGGGTTCCTTCCTCGGGGACTTTCGTACGCCTGCCGGCGCCCGAAACTCTTCACGACAGCGGAATGGCGGCTTTTGACGTCCGAAGAACGATAGCGGACGTTCAGCGGGTGGGTCCGGCCGCAGCAAACTTGAACTGGCCATTCGCAACCCCGTAAACAGTCTCCATGACAGCGAGGCGCTGGCGGGACGTTCGGCGTAGCAAGTTTTGCGCTCGCTACCTACGCAAATTGGGCGTATCGTGGCATATCGTCTGTTGCTAATAAATGAGCCGGCGACTGAGAGCGCAAGACTCTCGCATCGGACTAGGCGCGCTAGGTTCCACAACTACTCGTCGCGCTCACCAGACCATCTGCCTCTGCTGAAACCTCTTTTCCTCGGTTCCGGCCAGTATTGCTTTTGCCAATCGGAAGAGGAGCGTTCTGATGCAGATCATCCAAACCCGCCGCCGGTTCCTAGCCGGCGCTGCAATGGCAGGCGCTGCCGGTATCGTCGGTGTTCCAGGGTCACTCCACGCGGAACCGCCGTTGGAAACGACCACGGTTCGTCTGCCGCTGTGGGTCGGTAGTTCCTACTGTTGGGCAGGTGCGTACATCGCCGGAGAACTGATGCGCGCCGAGGGTCTTACCGATGTCCGCTACATAGAAGGCGACAGAAGCGTCAACCAATCGGTATGGATCGCACGCGGTGAGACCGATTTCTCCGTGAACTTTGCGCCGAACCAGGTCGCGTCGATCGCCGCCGGCGTGCCGATCAAGGTGCTGACCGGCTTGCACTCGGGATGCCTCGAACTGATCGCCAAGGAGAGCATTCGCAGCGTCACGGATCTGCGGGGCAAGAGAGTGGGCGTGAACGGTTTCAACAACTCGCGGCACGTGTGGCTGTCCCTCATGTCCGCTTATGTCGGACTCGATCCAGTGAACGATATCCAATGGGTCTTGACTAACGACGTCAAGCCGACGGAACTCTTCGTCGAAGGGAAGATCGACGCATTCCTCGGGACGCCGCCCCAGCCGCAGGAGCTGCGCGCCAAGAAGATCGGCCACACGATCCTCAACAATGCCGTCGACCGCCCGTGGTCGCAGTATTTCTGCTGCATGATCTCGGCCACGACGGACTATGTGACAAGATACCCGGTGGCGACCAAGCGGGTCTTGCGATCCATCCTCAAGGCCGCCGACCTCTGCGTGTCAGATCCCGAAAGTGTGGCCCAGCAGATGGTCGATCGCGATTTTGAGACCAGCTATGACTACGCGCTCCAAACTCTGAAGGACATTCGGTACGACCGCTGGCGGGAATTCGATCCCGAAGACTCCTTGCGGTTCTACGCACTGCGCATGCAGGAGACCGGCATGATCAGGTCCAGCCCACAACAGATCATCGCCAACGGAACGGACTGGCGCTTCCTCGACGAGTTGAAGCGTGAGCTGAAAACCTGATCCCATCTGGTCTCGAGGGGAGACGTAGACATGCAAATCATTCAGAGCCGCAGGCGCTTCCTGGCCGGCCTGACGGCTGCCGGCACCGCAAGCCTCGTCGGCGCTCCAACTCGAGTTCTTGCCGAGCCAGGGCCGGAGACCACACGCATTCGCTTGGCCAAGATCCCTAGCATCTGCGTGGCGCCACAGTATGTTGTAGAGGACCTGCTGCGCGCTGAGGGCTTCACCGAGGTTGCCTATGTCGCGGCAGGCCCCGGTGCGGCCACGGCCTCCGCGGTGGCGAATGGCGAGATCGACTTTAGCCTCAACTTCGTGACAAATTCGATCGTCGCCTTGGACTCCGGTGCGCGGCTCACTCTGCTCGGGGGCGTCCATCCCGGTTGCTTCGAGCTGTTTGCCAAGCACGGGATCGACAGCGTCGTCGATCTGAAAGGCCGGAACGTCGGCGTCCAGGGGCTCGGTTCGGGGCCGCATCTGTTCCTCGCCAGCATCGCCGCCTATGTCGGGCTCGATCCGGCGCGCGACATCAACTGGGTGGTGGACCCGGCGGTCAAGCCCAAGGAGCTGTTCGCGCGGGGCGAAATCGATGCATTCCTGGGCTTTCCGCCGGACCCGCAGGAATTGCGGCGCAGCAAGGTCGGGCACGTGATCGTCAACAGCACAGTGGACCGACCTTGGTCGCAATATTTTTGCTGCATGCTGTCCGGCAACAGCGATTTTGTGGCCGCGCATCCGGTTGCTACCAAGCGGGTGCTGCGCGCCATCCTCAAGGCCGCGGATCTATGCACCGCCGCGCCGGCCTTGGTTGCCGAGCGCTTGGTCGCGGGCGGATTCGCCAGCCGCTACGATGACGCGTTCGCAGCGATCAGCGAGTTGCCCTACCGGAAATGGCGGGACTACGATTCAACTGACACCGTCCGCTTCTATGCGCTGCGGCTGAAGGAAATCGGTTTGATCGGGTCCACACCCGACAGGATCATCGCCAACGGAACAGACTGGCGCTTCCTCAATGAGCTAAAGCGAGAGCTGAAGACGTAGACCTATCGCCAATACGCGTTGCCTTTTCAAGGGAAGGAGAGACTCGTGCAGATTGTCCAGAACCGTCGCCGTTTCCTTACAGGCCTGTCTGCGCTCGCAGCCGCGGGTCTTGCAAAGGGCCGCAACGCGGCCGCCGCCGAAGCGGCACCTGAAACCACGACCGCCCGCTTTGCGGCGGCGCCTGGTATCTGCATCGCTCCGCAGTACGTCGCCGAGGATCTGATCCGCGCAGAGGGGTTCTCAGATTTCGGCTTCGTGGCCGCCGAGGCCGGTATCGCCCAGACCGAGATGCTGGCGCGCGGGGACATCGACTTCGGCATTGACTTTGCCACGGCCCTAATCATTCCGGTCGACACTGGCGCACCGATCAAGGTGATCTCCGGAGTGCATGTCGGCTGCTACGAGTTGTTCGGACGCGAGGACATCAAGAGCATCGCGGATCTCAAGGGCCGCAAGGTCGGCGTCGGCGGCAATCTATCGTCGGATCCACATATCTTCGTCAGCGCCATGGCGACCTATGTCGGCCTCGATCCGCAACGCGACATCGAATGGATCGTCGGCGAGGCAAAGCCGGCGGAGCTCTTCGCCGATGGCAAGGTCGACGCCTTCCTGGCTTTTCCGCCTGAGGCTCAAGACCTCCGCGCCCGCAAAGTCGGCCACGTCATCCTCGACAGTTCCAAGGACCGACCGTGGTCGCAATATTACTGCTGCATGCTGGCGGTCAACGCCGCGTATGCCGAGAAAAATCCAGCCGCCACCAAGCGGGTCATCCGGGCGATCATCAAATCGGCCGACATCTGCGCGGCTGAACCGGAACGGGTGGCACGCCTTCTGGTGGATCGCGGACACACCGAACAATACGACTACGCTTTGCAGTCGCTCCGCGAGCTCCCATACTCTAACTGGCGCGACTTCGATCCCGAGGACACGATGAGGTTCTTCTCGCTGCGGCTGCATGAAGCCGGGATTGTCAAGTCGAGCCCAAACGAGATCATCGCGAACGGCACGGATTGGCGCTTTTTCAACGAGGTCAAGCGCGAGATGAAAGGCTGAGTCTGCTCGTGCCGAGGGAGAGGAGACGTGACATGGAGATTGTCCAGAGCCGCCGCCACTTCATGATGGGCCTGTCGGCGGTCGGCGCCGCGGGTCTCGTCAAAGTGCCGACATCGGCTCATGCCGAGCCGGCGCCAGAGACCACGACAGTGCGTTTGCCAAGGACGTTCCGCGCCCTTTGCGAAGCACCCAAGAATATCGCCGGGGAGTTATTGCGGGCCGAAGGGTTCACCGATGTACGCTACATAGACTTGGCCGCCGACTCCGATCCGTTCGCGATGCTCGCAAACGGCGAACTGGATTTCGCCACCGACTTTCCGCCACCGCACATCATGGCGATCGAGGCCGGCATGCCGATAAAGGTGGTCACCGGCCTGCACTCCGGCTGCCTCGAACTGATCGTCAACGAAAGCATTAACAGCATCTCCGACCTCAAGGGCAAGAGGGTGGGCGTGTTCGCGCTGACGTCAGCTCCGCACATGCTCGTAACCCTCATGGCCGCCTATGTCGGTCTCGATCCCGCCACCGATCTCAAGTGGGTCGCGAACCCGGATGTCAGCTCGATGCAACTATTTAACGAAGGAAAGGTCGATGCCTTTCTGGCGGTGCCACCCGAGCCGCAGGAGCAGCGCGCCCGGAACGTCGGCCACACAATCCTTAATACGACCGTCGACCGGCCATGGTCGCAACACTACTGCTGCATGCTTGCCGGCCGCGCGGACTATGTCGACAGACACCCGGTGGCGACCAAACGCGTGCTGCGAGCCATCCTCAAGGGCGCCGACATCTGCGTGTCGGATCCGCAACTGGCTGCGCAACTATCGGTCGACGGCAAGTTCACCGATCGATACGACTATGCATTGGAGGGCTTGCGAGGAGCGCGCTACGACGTGTGGCGGGAGTTCGACCCCGAAGACACGATGCGCTTCTACGCACTGCGGATGAACGAAGTCGGCTTCATTGAGGCCGGCCCTAACAAGATTATCGCCAACGGCACGGATTGGCGCCTCCTCAACGAGATCAAGCGCGAGATGAAAACGTGAGCGAGTGGCCGGCGCGCATCTTGGTGCTGGCGCTGATGGCCGGGCCGGCACACGCGCACGACGCGCGGCACGACGAGCGCCTGCCGACGATCGGACAGGCGCCGGACTTTACCTTGGTATCGCAGGATAGTGTGCGCGTGTCGCTGCACGACTTTCGCGGCAAGGTGGTCGCCGTCTCATTCATCTATACGCACTGTACCGACGTCTGCCCCATGCTGACCGCCCATATGGCCAGCGTGCAGGAGGAGTTGGGTAATGCGTTCGGACCCCAAATCGCCTTCGTTTCGATCACCGTCGACCCGGAGCGCGACACCCCCGATGTTTTGAAGGAATATGCACAGAATTTTGGCGCCGATCTGAAGGGCTGGTCGTTTCTTACCGGTGATCCGGCGATTGTCCATGAGGTTGGACGGAAATACGGCGTCATCGCGAAGAAAACGGCGGATGGTGACGTCGACCACACATTGCTGACGTCGCTCGTGGACCCGGACGGCATCTTACGCGTACAGTATCTCGGCGTTCGGTTCGACCTAGAGGAGTTCCGGGGTGACCTTCTCAGCCTCTTGGACGAATCCAAGTAACATAACGAACCGGCTAGTCGGCTGGGTTGCCCGGCTGCCGGCGCGCGTCCAGACCAAGCTCTTGATCTCGTTCCTGTCGATCGTCGGCCTGTTGATCGTGCTGGGGGCCGTCGGGTTGCAGGTGCTGAGTGGGGTCAATGATCAAACAAACGAGCTGATCAAGCTGCAGCGCAGGATCGCGGCCTATCGCCAGGTGCAGCACGACACGACCGCCCAGCTCTACGGCATCTCCACCGCCCTGTTGCTTCAGGACGACCGGATGCTGGATGGGGCGCTGCGCCAGCTCAACCAGTTTGGCTACGACCTCGACCGCATGGAGTTCGTCGCTAAAACTGAGGCGGAGGTGCTGGGCCAGGTCCGACAGGAATACGAACGGCTTGCGGCCGGCGTGACGCATGTCGCGGAGCTCTTCCGCGCCGGTCGCACGGAGGAGGCGCGCAAGGTTCAGCTCGATGAGATCATGCCGTCGGCCGACCGCCTCGAGCGACTGACGAACCAGCTGGTCAACATGGCCGAAGCCGACATGGTCGCGGCCATCGAAGCGAGCGAGGGGGCGTACGGCACCTCTCGACTGATCGTGGTCGCTTTTGCTGTGGGCAGCATCCTGTTCGCGCTTGCGCTTGGCTACATCATCTCCTGGTCGTTGATCGAACCGGTCAAGAAGATCGAGACGCGTCTCAGTCAAATAGCGGCCGGCGACTTCGCCCAACACGTTGCCGTCGCCAATCGCGACGAACTTGGAGTGCTCGCCGCTAACGTCAACCAGACCTCCGACCAGCTGGGGCGCCTATATCAGGAGATTGAGACGCGCACCCAGCAGCTCGACGAGGCCCTTCAGCAGCAGACAGCCACTGCAGATGTTCTGAAGGTCATCAGCCGCTCTACCTTCGATCTACAGGTCGTGCTCGATACGTTGGTGGAATCGGCTGTCAGGCTCTGCCGTGCCGACAAGGGTGGTATCGTGCAGTTGTTGGATGGCGTATTCCGCTATGTGTCGACGCATGGCTACCCGCCCAGTTTCCGCGCCTATGTCGACGCCAATCCACTTCCAGCGCTTGCCGCAGGCCGAGGCTCCGCCGTAGGGCGCGTAATCGAAGAACGTCGGATCGTGCAAATCGAAGACGTGACCGCTGATCCGGACTACCGCGTGGCCCTGATCGCTGAGGCAGGCGGGTTCCGCACCGTCCTCGCTGCCCCGCTGTTGCGGGAGGGTGATCTCGTAGGCGTATTCGTCATGACCCGGGTTGAGCCGCAATCTTTCAATCCCAAGGAGATCGCGCTCGTCGAGACATTCGCCGACCAGGCGGTGATCGCCATCGAGAATGCGCGGCTCTTCGGGGCGGTGCAGTCACGAACGCGCGAGCTTGCCGCGTCTGTTGGTGAGCTCGAGGCGCTTGGTGAGGTGAGCAAGGCGGTCAATTCGACGCTGGATCTCGACACGGTGCTGAAAACGATCGTCGCCAAAGCGGTCCAGTTGTCGGAGACGGACGCTGGCACCATCTACGTGTTCAACAGCACTCGGCAACAATTCCGTCCGCGCGCAAACTTCGGTATGAGCGATGAGCTTATAGCCGCAGTCTCACACCAGACGATCGGGCTGGCCGATATGGGGATCGGCGACGCACCCGGGCGCTGCATGCCGGTGCAGTTTCCCGACCTCAGCCAGGAGACCTCATCCTTGCTTGTAAGAAAGACGGTCGTCCAAGCCGGATATCGCAGTATCCTGATCGTTCCGCTGCTGAGGCCCAACAAGATCGTCGGTGCCCTGGTCGTCAGGCGCCATAAGCCAGGTGTCTTCCATGAGCAAGTTGTCCACCTGCTGGAGACCTTCGCTGCCCAATCGGTGCTCGCGATCCAGAATGCCAAGCTGTTCCGCGAGATCGAGGAGAAAGGCCGGGAGCTGGAGGCCGCCAGTCGCCACAAGTCCCAGTTCCTCGCGAATATGAGCCACGAGCTCAGGACACCGCTCAATTCAGTCTTGGGCTTCACAGAACTGCTGGTCGACGGCATCTACGGCGAACTCCCGGACAAGGCGAAGACGACCGTCGCGCGCGTGCAGGCAAACGGCCGCCACCTCCTCGGGCTCATCAACGACGTACTCGACCTTTCCAAGATCGAAGCCGGCCAGCTCACGCTGGCGATCGAGGACTACTCCGTCGCGCAGATTGTTCGATTGACCGTTACGGCTGTCGAGCCGCTGGCACGAGCGAAGGGTCTTGAGCTTTCAACGACTGTTGCCGAAAACCTTCCAATCGGCCGCGGGGACGAACGCCGTTTGATGCAGGTCCTGCTCAATCTTGCAGGCAATGCCGTCAAGTTCACCGAAACGGGTGCGGTCGACATTCTTGCCGGCGCGGTAGACGGACATTTCGAGATCACCGTCCGGGATACAGGTCCCGGCATCGCGTCCAAGGACCAGGCTCTCATCTTCGAAGAATTCCAGCAGGTCGACAACAGCAGCACCAGGCAGAAGGGTGGCACAGGTCTCGGCCTGGCGATCACAAAGCGCATCGTCGAAATGCATGGTGGGACCATAGACGTCGAGTCCGTGCTCGGGTCAGGATCGACATTCCGGCTGAAGATACCAATCCGGGTGAATGGGGACGCGAGGGCGGCATGACCAAACGAATCCTGATGGTGGAAGACACCGAGGACAACCGCCAGATCATCCGCGATCTCATTGCCACCACCGAATACGAACTGATCGAGGCGGCGGACGGCGCCGCCGGCATCGCTGCAGCGGGAGCGCACAGGCCAGACCTGATCCTTATGGACATTCAGCTCCCGGTGATCGACGGGTATGAAGCGGCCCGCCGCATCAAGGCTGACCCAACGGTGCGGCACATCCCGATCATCGCCGTCACCTCCTACGCGCTGTCGGGTGATGAGGCGAAAGCCCTTGCTGCAGGTTGCGATGGCTACATTGCCAAGCCCTTCAGTCCGCGCGAGCTGCTCGCAATGGTTCGGCAGTTCCTTTCCTGAAGGAGACAACGTCTTGCATGATCCGCCCCGAATTCTCGCGGTCGACGATACTCCGGAAAACCTCGAGATCCTGCGCATGCGCCTCGAGGCGAATGGCTACGAAGTGGCGACCGCCGCCGATGGTGAAGAGGGGTTTGCAAAAGCTCGCGAACTCACGCCGGATCTGATCCTGCTCGACATCATGATGCCGAAGCTCGACGGTATCAGCGTGGTTCGCCTGCTCAAGCAGGACATCTCGCTGCAGGCGATTCCGGTCATCCTCGTCACCGCGAAGGCCGATACGCGTGATCTTGTCGAGGGGCTGGACGCCGGGGGTGACGACTACCTGACAAAGCCCTTCGAGCACAGGGCGCTGTTGGCGCGGGTGCGCTCGATGCTTCGCCAGAAGGCGCTTCACGATACCGTCGCAAGTCAGGCCCAACTCCTCCAGGAACAGGCCGCACAGCTTTCCAATTGGAACCGCTCGCTCGAGCAGACCCTGGCGGATCAGGTGATCGAGATCGAGCGAATGGGCCGACTCCGGCGTTTCCTGCCCGAGCAAGTCGCCGACCTGATCCTTGCGGCGGGAAATGGCGACACGCTTCTGCAAAGTCACCGTCGCGACGTGACCGTCGTTTTCTGCGATCTACGCGGCTTTACAGCCTTCGCCGAGACTGCCGAACCTGAGGAGGTGATGGCGGTTCTTGGCGAATACCACGCCTGTCTTGGTGAACAAATCGTCCGCTACGAGGGAACTCTTGAGCGATTCGTGGGCGACGGTATCGTCGTCGTTTTCAACGATCCACTGCCCTGCGCCGACCATACGGAGAGAGCCGTCCGCATGGCTGCGGCGATGCGTGATGCGATTGACGAGCATTCAGAGCAATGGCGCAAGCGCGATCACTTGCTCGGCTTCGGAATCGGCATCGCCCGAGGCCATGCAACCATCGGGCGGATCGGTTTCGATCAGCGCGCCGATTATGCAGTGATAGGCACAGTGTCGAACCACGCCGCCCGATTATGCGAGGAAGCCAGGCCAGGCCAGATTCTCGTCAGCCAGCGGGTCGTTGGTGCCGTCGAATCCCTGGTTGAGTCCGTCGCCGTTGGCGAACTGACGCTGAAGGGCTTTCGCCGACCGATGCCTGCCTATCAAATTGTGCGGTGGATCGGCCGGCCCAGCTAGGGATCACTGTGCCTAATGAGATAGATCGCCTCCTGCGCTGAATGGGCCATACAATGATGCGGGCAGCTAGACCGATCAGCGATTGGACGGCCTTTGAGCTCCATGGCCGTTGCTCCCTATTCGCCTCGCTCGGGGAAACTTCCCAACGTCAGCTCGCAAGGCACGTTACAGATACCTGGTTGGCTTCTTTCAAGCCCGGTCGCCACAAGGCGCGACAGGAGTTTCCGGAAGTCCAGCCCAACCTATGAACAGCGCCTGGACAAGATGGCCGTAGCGGATGGGTGCAGCGTCTGTGGCGCAAGCCAGCCCTCTGCCAACGCGAACTTTGGACCCGATCCAGTCGTCACGTGGGATGAACTCGAACGTCTCGAATTGGTTCGAGAAGGCGCCTTTTGGCAACTACCCGACGATCCGTTTTGTCAGCGCCCTGGAAGGTACGAGGGTTCCGTAAAGGGCTTGGCCCTGGCTGAGAGCATTGCCCTCGCCACGAACGTTGACAAGGCGTATGGTCGTTAATCGTTGGCTGAAAGCGTTCTTGGCCAGCGACTGAAGAACGACAAGACTCCCGCCTTTATACAGGGCGTGCTCCAACTCGCGATTACTCGGCGCGCTCACGCATTGTCCGTCCTCTATTGGGGTCATTTGGTTGATTCCTAGGGATGATCAATTTGCCAAAGGAGCGTCCCGATGAAGCTAATGCAGAATCGTCGCACATTCCTGACCGGCCTGTCGGCGATCGGCGGTGCCGGGCTCTTCAATGTTCGCACATCCAGTGCGGCCGGGGAGCCTGCTCTGGAAACGACAACCGTCCGCTTGGGGCAGTGGGTCGGAGGCGCTTACTGTTGGGCGTCCATCTACCTTGCCGGAGAACTTCTGCGCGCCGACGGTTTCACCGATATCCAATATGTCGAAGGCGACACCCACGTCGACAATTCCAAGTGGCTCTCCGCCGGCCTGATCGATTTCGACATGAACATGCCGTCGATGCACATTAGGTCCATCGACGCCGGCGTGCCGGTCAAAGTGCTGATCGGCGTGCATTCCGGCTGCTTCGAACTGATCGGCAACGACAGCGTCCGCAGCATCAGGGATCTGCGGGGCAAGCGCGTCGGGGGAGGGTCGGTGGAGTCGCATCCTCACATCCTGACGGCCCTCATGGCCAACTATGTCGGGCTTGATCCGGTGCACGATATCGAGTGGGTGGAGGGAGAACAGGCCCCCATGCAAATGTTCATCGACGGCAAGGTCGATGCCTACATGGCAGGTCCGCCCGAACCGCAGATCCTGCACGCCCGGAAGATCGGCCATACGATCGTCAACAACGGGACCGACCGCCCGTGGTCGCAATACTTTTGCTGCATGGTTGCCGGCAATGCGGACTACGTGAGCAGATACCCGGTCGCGACGAAGCGGGTGTTGCGCGCCATTCTCAAATCCGCTGACCTGTGCGCTTCTGATCCGTCGTTGGCGGCACAGCAGCTCGTCGACCGAGGCTTTCTACCCAACTATGACGAAGCGCTTGGGACGCTGAACGGTGCTCAGCACGACAAGTGGCGCGTGTTCGACGCCGAAGACAGCGTGCGCTTCTATGCGCTGCGCATGCAGGAGACCGGCATGATCAAGTCGAGCCCGCAACAAATCCTGTCCAACGGAACGGACTGGCGTTTCCTCGAGGAGCTCAAACGCGAGTTGAAGGCCTGAGACCCTAGCAGACGCAGTCACGCCTTGGCGCTGGTCATAGCGCGGGCGAGTGAGCACGACGCGCCGAAGGACGAGCGCCTGCCGACAATCGGAATGGCTCAGGACATCACGTTGACATCGCAGGACGGGACGCGCGTGTCGCTGCGCGATTTTCGCGGCGACCAACGCGGCCCGATGGTGGCAGCAACCAGCCTGCAGATATTAGTTGTCTCTGGAGGACTGCTGTTTCGTGGGAGCAGCCGTTTCCATCAACAGCAACCACACGGCAACAAATGTCGCAAACGTGAGCGCCATTCCGCTGGCGACCTCCATCTTGGCCGCAACGACGGTGCTAGCCGTTCTCGACTGCGGCACTGCGTTGGTCGCTTGCTCCAGGAGGCGACATTCCGGTGTTATCAGAACGTTCGTGATTCGGGGCCTACCTACCGAAAATCGCACACTTCATCGAATCTGCGGCTGGGGTTTGGGAAGGAGAGCGTCATGATTGGCCCGCCGCTGCCTCGTGTGGGACAATTGGCGGCGCCGCAACCCACGCCCTCTGGCACTCGGCATTGCGCTGATTGAGGGACAACATGCTGCGCGTCGCATCCGACCGGCTGAGGCCGGTCATGGCACCACGTCGATCAGCGCCGGAATTCCGCTGAAGACATGATAGACGGTCCAGGACCGATCCGCCTCGACGCGGCGGCCATATTGACGGTCCGCGAAGTCGCGTCCCGATGTCCCACCCTCATTTTCCCAGACCGCAAGCCCGGCGGCGTTGCACTGCCGATCGGTTTCGTTGCTACGGGCACTCATGGCGTTGGCCTTTCCTCATTGATCGCTTCCGTGGCCAGAACGCCGGAATAGAGCGTTGCGCCCTTCGCGTCGGCGATCGTCATGGCGTCCGGCCGCTGCGGCATGTTCAAGGTTTTGGCCAAAAGCCTGGCGATCTCGAGCGCATGGTCGAGGTTGGCCGCTTGCGCCGTCTCGCGCCCGACCACGGCATGCGCATCGTCCGAGGTTCGGGTGCGATAGAATTCGATCACGATCTTCATCGTCATCCGTGCCCGTGTCGCTACGTCAGTTCTTGCCCTTGCCGCGCCGGGCATTGATATCGGCTGCAACTCTGGTGTGGGCGCCGAATACGCTTTCAGGCTTGGGCGGGACCTTCTCCTGCGTCGGGTTCCCGATCTTCCGGCTAAACCATTTCTGTCCCTTTGACACGTTCGAAGATCCTTTCGATGAGCGTTGTGCTGTCACCGGGCGAAGTGTCGACCGGTTCGAGACTGTCCTGCATCGCCACCCGTTCATGAAGTTCGACGTCGCTGCGGATGCGGTACTGCAGCGAATTTCCGCTCGGCGGGAGCCTTGCTGTGACGCGGTAGATTTCCGCGGCCTTTGGAAACGTGCCGATGCCGCTCTTCAGCCGGACAGCTTGTCCGACGGCAAAGAGATGCGTTGCGGCTTCGCGGCGGACTGGGCGTGCGTTGCGTTGCATCAGGGTTGTGGTTCTCATGATTGTCTCTCGTCCAGCTCCAGCGAGGCTTGAAGCAATGCCGGTTCGATCGGCACCATCTGCTGCGTAGCACCGCTCGCGGTGATCGCCGGAGGTGAATGAAGGTGGCCACGCGGCGCCATGCGATCTGGGAAGTCCCTTCGAGGGCCTCCTCGTCATGGTCAACCCGATACTCTCCGGGCGGTTGCGGTGTATCAAAGCCGGGCAGCGAAAACGCCGACTTGAAGCGAACGACTGTATTTGTGGTGCGGCTGGTCATGAATTGCGGCTTTCCGCGGAAACGGGCGGCTGCGCCTTTCCGTATCAGTCCCACTCGAACCGCCGGGACGATGCCCGACGCTGCCAGTACATCCGTGGTCAGCGTCGGTTTCATTCCAGGATCCGAACGGAACGAGATGTGCGCCGGACCGGCGCATGCACTCATTTTCGAGAATTCGGTGGTGAATGGCGGGGCTCTGACACAAAGCCAACTCGACCCAAATCAACAAGTTTTACCTATGCGCCTCAATTGAGTTCCAAACAAGGTCGCGGCCTCCTTTATTTGATCTTTGAAATAATAACCCGCATCCGCGAAATTCAAGCCGGCACAAAGTTTTCCTCACATCCGAACGAATTTCTGGCGTCTCGAATTATATCATTCGAATTCTTGGCCATTGGCCAGAAATAATTCTGGCACTCCTATCTATCGAGTGCCAACGCGCCTATATCAGGGGTAGCGGCCGCCTATGCTGGCCCCAGAAAGAAGTTCCCCATGAAATTCCGGCCACTCCACGATCGCGTCGTCATTCGCCGCGCCGAAGGCGACACCAAATCCAAGGGCGGCATCATCATTCCCGACAATGCCAAGGAGAAACCACAGGAAGGCGAAGTGATCGCCGTCGGCCCGGGCGGACGCGACGAGAATGGCGCGCTTGTTCCGCTCGACGTCAAGGCCGGCGACCTGATCCTGTTCGGCAAATGGTCGGGCACGGAGGTCAAGATCTACGGCGAGGACCTTCTGATCATGAAGGAGGCCGACATCATGGGCGTCATCGACAAAGCTGTCGAAGCCAAGAAGGCCGCCTGACTGGAGCGGCGCGTGTCCCTCAAGGCGCGCAAAGGTCGCTCCAGTATTTGAAAGAACAAGCGCAGCGCGTTCCGCGCGGCGACCGTTCCACTCCAAATTCGACGGGATAAAAAATGTCTGCCAAGGAAATCAAATTCTCCACCGACGCCCGCGACCGCATGCTGCGCGGCGTCGAAATCCTCAACAACGCCGTCAAGGTGACGCTCGGCCCCAAGGGCCGCAACGTCATCATCGACAAGGCCTACGGCGCGCCGCGCATCACCAAGGACGGGGTGACGGTGGCCAAGGAAATCGAACTTTCCGACAAGTTCGAAAACATGGGCGCGCAGATGGTGCGCGAAGTGGCCTCGAAAACCAACGACCTCGCCGGCGACGGTACCACCACCGCCACGGTGCTTGCCGCTTCCATCCTGCGCGAGGGCGCCAAATTCGTTGCCGCCGGCATGAACCCGATGGACCTCA